>NZ_SJUP01000010.1:0-103479 GCF_004337025.1 Exiguobacterium sp. SL-10
GGAGCGCTCGTTCGCCGACGGGAAGGAGCTCCACGGTCTCCGCTTCACGTTCTACCGGGGGAAAGAGGCGGTGGACCGCGCCAACCTGGTGGCAGCGACCGCACAAAATATGAAGAAACTGGCCAACCTGTTGGCCGAAAACGACCGTCTACATAGCATTTATTCAATTTTATGTCCGGCAGAGCGCCTCGAGCTCGTTGAACACAAAAAAAGACGAACCCATTCGCCAAAAGCGAATGGGTTCGTCAACAGCCTGAACCTCCTAGTAAATGGAGGTTCTTTTTAATTTACAAAATAATACATATTCATTCTAATTCATTTACCTTTTTTGTAATTCCACTCCTTCTTTCCAATTTTCAAATAAGATATACTTAGACCGCAAAGCCATAAACGAATACTAATTCACAAGTTTGTATTCACCGAAAGGGGTAAGACATTGAAACCAACGATCACAAGATTGAGTACAGCCGTACTGCTTTCTAGTACATTATTTATTACACAAGCGCCGACTCAATCATACGCAGCAACGTACGAAGGAACAGTGAATACGTCAATTTTGAATGTTCGCTCCTCAACATCTACAGCCTCACAAATTGTAGGAAAACTTACAAAGGGCAGTGTCGTCACTGTCTACTCAACAAGCAATAATTGGGCTCAAATTGACTTCAATGGCCAAAAGCGATACGTCTCTGCCAGTTATCTGTCTTTAAAATCGGCTTCTAATCAAGAGACGGCTCAACCATCTAAAGAATATATCGCTCAAGAAAACGTGAATGTAAGAGTTTCTCGGACAACTTCATCATCTGTCATCACGACCATTCCTAAAGGGTCAACCGTCACTTATTTGGCATCCTACGGTGCTACTGGTTCGTGGTTAAAAGTGTCTTACAATGGCAAAACAGGATATGTAGCGGCACGTTACTTTACAATTAAAGATTCCTCTACTGTCGTTCAGCAATCGACCTCTGTGAATTATGCAGCAAAAGCAACGGTTAATTTACGTTCAGGTACTTCGACAACAGCTTCGATTATTGGAAGTGTGCCAAAAGGAAGCATTGTCAGTTATATTTCTTCACATGGTGCGTCAGGATCATGGATGAAGATTAAATACAATGGAAAAACCGGGTATGTCGCAGCGGCATACTTCACTAAAGTTTCTTCCGGTTCTACTCCTTCTACACCTTCTTCGTCATCAACTCATACGACAAAAGAGGCTGTTAGCTTGAAGCAAGGAACATACAGCAGTGCAAAGACACTTACAAGCATTCCTTCAGGGGCACACGTCACATTAATTTCCTTACATGGAGCGACTGGATCTTGGGCAAAAATCACGTATAACAAGTTGACAGGATATATTCCAAACCGTAGCTTGCAGTCGATCGAGAAGCAAAATACGATTTCGCTTTACACACAACGCAACACTGCGGTCTATAAAACCAAATGGACGGCTGGCACTGTCTTAAAACAACTCCCACTGAATACAGAGGTTAAACAACTATCTGATTTGGGATCATGGATTAAAGTGTCTGTAGGATCAATTACCGGATACATTCCGAAACGAGATCTCGCTGAGACAAAAGTCGTGGCAACAATCACTCCGTATTTTGCTCAACAAGAGGCCTTGATGTATACATCAAGATGGACATCGAGTAAAGTGATTCAAACAATTCCATCAGGGGCAAAAGTCGAACATCTTGAGACCTATGGAACAAACAAGTCGTGGTATAAAGTTCGCTATGCGAATCAGACAGGCTATGTCGCATCTCGCAACTTTGCGTTAACGCCTCCTGTAACAGAACAATACGGAACCGAGCGGGAAGTTCAAGTCGTAGTCGCCAACAATGGCACGTTGAACGTCCGAACGAAGCCCGTGGACGGCGATGTCATCGGTACGCTCGCTAACGGGACAGTCGTCAAAGTAAAACCAATCGTCGGCAGCGACTGGGGGCTCATCTCGTATCTCCTTAACGGTTCGCTCGTAAAAGGATATATCTCTCTCACGTATACAAAACCGTATACGCCACCTGTTGCCGGTAGCAAAGAGATGGTGATCACACACACTGCTTATCCGTACACGCTCACTTCGATGATCGCGACGCAGCGCAACGTGTTCGCCCAGTCGGATGCTTACCGGACAGCGTACGCTTACGTGCCAAAAGCGTACATCACACGCGCTACAGCGACTGCTACAACCGGGACAGTCAACTCGACAGAGCTATTTACGACTTCATTCCAATACTTGAAAGCAACCGCTTCATCATCAGCGACAAACTTGGCTAGTCTCTCGACCAATACGAAGCTCGAGTATCTCGGCACTCAAAAGGTCGGCTCGACGACTTGGTTTAAAGTAAAGTCTGGTCTATTCACTGGATACGTCAGCGCAGCCAACGTCGCTGGAAACGTCAAAGTGTTGAAAGATGCCTCGATGACGGCACATTCGTTCGGGGTGCTCAATCCAGGCGAAGCGGTGGCAATCACCGGTGAAATCGGTCAATATTACACAATCAGCTACTACCGACCGAGCGGCTATAACATCCGTGTCTACGACCGCGCATGGCGTCTCGCGACGGATGAGGAAATTACGCGTCAAGTCTCACCGACATCGTTCGCCACGACGTCACGTGAATATTTCCAATTCCTCGACTTGTCGAAGAGTGCCGATTTGACGGCAACCGTCTTAAACAAATCGCTCATCGGAAAAGGGATTTTAGCAGGTCGTGGCCAGGCGTTCATCGACGCCTCACGCACACACAACGTCAACGAAATTTACTTGTTGTCGCATGCGTTGCTTGAAACCGGTCACGGCACATCCGCCCTCGCCACCGGGACGCTCGTCTCGACTGTCGACGGCAAAGCCGTTACTCCGAAGACGGTCTACAACATGTATGGCATCGGTGCAATCGATGGGAACGCCCATGTCAAAGGGGCCGAACGCGCTTATAAAGAAGGCTGGTTCACACCAGAAGCTGCCATCATCGGCGGGGCCAAGTTTATCGGCGACTCGTATATCAACAACCCGAACCGGAAACAGAACACGCTCTATAAGATGCGGTTCAATCCGAGCAATCCTGGTACGTATCAATATGCCACCGATATTTCGTGGGCGACAAAACAAACAGCCAATATTTATAACATGTACCAACAGCTCGACGCTTACACGCTTTACTTTGAAGTTCCAAAATTCCAATAACACAAAAGAGACACGCAGCCGTCATGGGCGCGTGTCTCTTTTCATGTCCATTCAATCGAGTCGATAATCGATTCGATCTCTAACTTCTCATTCGTCACTTCGTCGGCGACATACGTCAAAAACAAAAGCCGCTTTCCGTCTGTCAACGACCACACATCAAGATGCATGCCGTCCTCGATTCCGCTCGCATAGGCCGTCGTCATGCCGCCGGCCTCCGTTGTAACGCTCGGGGCGACTTTGATGTCGATCGGGAACTCGCCTAAAAACGTGTTCAACTCTTGAAGGGCCGCATCACTTGGGGCTTGCGCTTCTTCCGCTTCATAAATCGACATTTGAAGCGTTCCTTGTGCATCTGCCTCGACAGAGTAAAAACTGACGTGGTCTTCTTCTTCGTTGTATTCAAAGTGTTCTGGGTAGGATAGACGGATCCAACCGTCGATCTCATATTCCTTCATGCTGTTTGCTCCTTCGTTTTCTTGAATGCCAGCCCAGTCACCATTTTCGCTTGAAGCGCATATTTGAGACGCTCCGTCACGTAAAGGCGTTGGCTGTTTCGATCTTGGGCAATCATGTGCCCGAATAAGTTCAATCGTACTGTTTGATGTGATAAAAAATAGAGCCGGTCCGGATCTAACGGTCGATACTCACCGGAATCTTCGAGATGTTCAATCTCAAAGCGACGTAACACATTGAGTGCGCAGTATTGATCCGTCTTCCCGGTGCTCGTGTGCAACTCGACTCGAACGAGTTGAATATCGTATGGGCATACATTCATAAAAATTGGGCCGATTCGTTCGTGGATAAGTAAGACGCCCATATCCGTCTCAATCAAATCGGGAAGCGCCTGTTTGTCTTGAGAGATACTCAAGACAACATAAGGGCGTTCAGTCGGTGCGAGCAATTCCCCTTTAAAAAAGCGGAATCGTTGGATGCCGGTCAATACACGGGCCCGCCATGCACTCCCACGAGCTTCCGCTTCAATCCGATATAACCTTTCTCGTCCCACGACTACTCCCCCTTCAATTGTTTGAGCGACGCGACGAATCGTTCCCACTCTTGGTCATCACAGACGACCTTACTTTCAATTCCCCATTCTTCATCGATAGTCAAACGTACTTCATTCGTTTCGAGATGACGCGTGAGCTGAAGTGCCCCGATTTGAACGAATAGCGGTTCGACGATGAACTCGTTCGTCGCCGGACCGATCCATTTCAATCGTTCCGTTCGAAGAATCACCTGCCAGTCCGTCTCGTGATTAATTGAGAACATCCATTGACGAAGCTTCGTATCGTGGTTGAGTGGTTTGGATTGTTTCATCATCCGAAACCCTTCGCTCATCATCTGTAAATAGGATTTACGCTCACTCATGCCCCATCCACTCCTCTCTTCTATTATCTTAGCAAGACGACCTAGCCGCAACAACCAATGTTTTTTCAAAAAAGGGTTTGCAAAGCTAAAATCCTGTGCTATTATATTACCGTAACGTTAAGCGTTTCGCGGGTGTAGTTTAATGGTAAAACCTCAGCCTTCCAAGCTGATGACGAGAGTTCGATTCTCTTCACCCGCTCCAATTTTAAATTTCATATGCGGGTGTAGTTTAATGGTAAAACCTCAGCCTTCCAAGCTGATGACGAGAGTTCGATTCTCTTCACCCGCTCCAATTACCGACATATACGCGAGAGTTTGCTCGCACACATAACTGCACGGTGTACCGTGCCTGAAGCAGGACGTCATTCGACGTTCTGCTTTTTTGTTTTTTACGATAATAGCAGTCATACCGACGACGCTTAAATGATGGCGATTCGGGAAAAGGATGGAAGACAAGAAGGAGGGATTCCCGTGATTCAAGTACGTCTTCAACCGTTCACCGTGTACGAGAGCGCTTTAATGCGGACGACTTCGACGTTAATCGAGACGAATGAGAGCTTGATCGTCATCGATCCGAACTGGTTGCCTGAAGAGATTGCTACCATTCGCCGCGACGTCGAACTGCGTCGACAAGGAAAAAAGCTGTATGTTATCTATACACATCAGCACTATGACCATATCATCGGGGCTTATGCGTTCCCTGATGCGACCGTGATTGCGTCTCAAGCGTTCGTCGAGACGGATGCGAGTTCTCAGCTCAATGAGATCCAATCGTTCTACGAACAGTATTACATCGATCGTCCCATCGTCAAACCTACTGTCGATATTATGATTTCGGAAGATGGTACCCTCGCACTCGGCTCCACTCCCATCACGTTTTTATTAACCCCTGGTCACGAATCGACTCATATGTCTTTAATCGTCGAACCGCTGAGACTTCTCGTATGCGGAGATTACGGTTCCAATATCGAACCTCCGTTCATCGAGCATGACGCCGAAGCGTATGTAAACTCCTTGCAAAAGCTTCAGTCTGCCATTTACGAGTATGAAATTCGTTGGCTCATTCCAGGTCACGGTGATTTATGCGATGATCGCAGCAAGATGATAGAACGGCTGAGCGCGGCCGAAGAGTATATCCTCGCTCTGCCCGAGGAACGCGTCTGGTCCCCCCATTGGCCCGAGCACGCTTTCTTCCAACGTGTTCATGAACGGAATCGGAAGCATGTCGAACAAAAAACGAAAGAGCGCGAGTCGCGCCAACAAGATTATTGACACAAAAAAATCGCAACGTCTCCCCAAGACGTTGCGATTCCCCCCTATTATGTAGACCTATTTCTTTATGACGCGCTCTGAACGGACCGTGAACATACGGTCAATCCCATAAATGGTCACGCCGGTGAAAGCGAGCAATCCAATCATAGCTGATGAAAACATTGACCATACCCCCATTGTTCACAAATTCGTCAAAATCACCCCGTGCCTTCATTATAGAAGAAAACAAACAAAAAAGAAAGCGTTTTCTTCTAACTTTCTTCACATTTCCGTCACCGCTTCATGTTCATGTTTCCTTGTCCAACCTCGCTCAAATATGTGTAGCTTTTGTGTAATGTGGGAATACACTCTATAAGAATAAAGAGACAGAAAGCTGTTCGTTGAGGAGGAAGAGGCATGATTAAATACGGCACATTGGTGCGGGTCGAAGGGAAGTATGCCGTGTTACGTTGGAACAACGGTTCGAGTTTTATCCCGAGACGATTCTTGCCATCAGAAGCACGTGTTGGCGATACAATTATTCGAGATAACCACCATTATTATCTCGAGGAAGACATGACACCGAATTTCGATGCACTGATCAAACAACATTATAAAAAGTAGACAAAGACAGACCGGTTCACTCCCAGTCTGTCTTTGTCCGTTCCATTCATTTCGTTTGATCACGCAACCAATCGAAATCAACTGGTCCGACTTGTTTGGCGGTAATCACACCGTCTGGACCAATGACATAGGTCGTCGGCAGAGCAACGACGCGATACGTCTTCTCGACCGCCCCGTCCTCGTCCAGTAAGACCGGGAAACTGACCGGGACTTCCTGTAAAAAAGCGTCGACGTCTTGTTTGCCGCGGCGTTCGTTTTTCGTCGCGTTCACCCCGAGCACCGGAATACCCGTTTTTTCACCAAACGCAATCAACTCGGGCAGTTCGTCTCGACACGGTGGACACCACGAAGCCCAAAAATTTAAGACGACTGGTTGTCCTTCGTAATCGGCGAGCGACAACCGTTCTCCCTCGGTTGTTTCGAGGTCAAACATCGGCGCTCGCTGACCGACCTCGAGTCCCCCGAGGACGCTATCGTCCGTGGCGATGCTGACTGCCGGCTCATTCGCTTGGCTGTTAAACTCGTCATATCCTTTATAGCCCAATCCGGCGATGAGGCCTGCCATGATCAGCCCGATAGCTAGTTTATGAAATCGCATGATTTACCCCTTGTCCTGTGTACTATTCACTCCTAAACTTAACTTATCACATCATTCAAAGGAGAGTAACTATCTTGCAACTTCACAATGAGAAAGTTAGCGTCACTTTAAAAGCGCACGGCGCCGAAATGACGAGTTGGAAAGTCGATGGGACGGAACTCCTTTGGCAAGGCGATCCGACATATTGGGGGCGGCAAGCCCCCATCCTGTTCCCGTTCGTCGGACGACTGCTCGACGACCGTTACTTATATGACGGGATGACGTACACGATGAGCCAACACGGGTTTGCGCGCGATGAACTGTTTGAGGTCGCCGAGGCTTCCGATACACATGTCCGTTTCCGCCTTCGCGATTCGGTCGAGACGTGCAAACACTATCCGTTCTCCTTCGAACTGAACGTCATTTATCGTCTCATCGGCGAAGAGTTGAGTGTGACGTATCGTGTCGTCAACCGAGATGACGCCGTCCTCCCGTTCAGCATCGGCGGACATCCTGCCTTCAACATCCCGTTTGCGGGGGGCACGTTCGAAGACTACACAATCGACTTTGGGGAGACGCGAACGCTCGACCGGTTATTGCTGGAAGGTCCGTACTTGACGGGTGCCTATCAACCGCTCGGAGAACGCCGGTACATCCCGTTGACCCATCACCTGTTCGACCAGGACGCTCTCATCTTTGAACAAATCGAATACGCGGCGCTCAGACATCAGCCGAGCGGTCGGGCCATCGTCATGGAGTCCCCGCATTTCACCCATTTTGGTATCTGGTCGCCTCCACAATCTGACGCCCCGTTCGTCTGTCTCGAACCTTGGTTCGGACACGCCGACTACAAAGGTCATCGAAAAGACATCCGCCATAAAGAAGATATGCAACTGCTCGACCCAGGCGAGTCGTTCGAGGCGACTTACACCCTATACACCGAATAAAAAAACGTGCTGACCGATGTGGTCAGCACGTTTTGTTAAAAGCGATTCTCTTGCTCCGCCTCATACTCTGATGGCGGTTTTTTCATGACGATGGCCAGGACGATATAAATCAATAGACCGGGACCCCCAAACAAGGCGAGCACGACGAAAATGATACGCATTAACGTGACATCGACGCCGAGGTATTTCCCAAGTCCCGAACAGACACCGGCAATCATTTGATCAGACGGATCTTTATACAATTTTTGTTCCATCAGGACACCTTCTTCTCCAGATTTTCGTTAGCGTTGTGGTCGACGAAGCGTCGTTCTGCCACCGGTCGCCACTTCTCCACGACTATCAAAATCGAGCGCTTCATTGATTGGGGTACTGCCGGATTTCACTTCGATTCGACGGCCATACAACCCGCGATTATCAAGCGAGGCAGCGATGATCGTCGCGACGTCCGTTTCAGAAATCGTCGCACCACTCGCATCACTTAAATCTTCCGATGCCTCAATCGAGCCTTTTCCTGGCCCATCCACAATGGTCACTGGGCAAATGATCGTGTAGTTTAAACCGCTATGTTCGATATACTCATCGGCCGCGTTATTGGCAGACAAGAAGTTGAAATGTTCTTTCGGTGCCGCGTCCGGTTGATCCGCGCCGTATGCACTGAGCAAGACGACGTGACGGACACGTTCTTTTTTAGCAGCGTCGATTGCTTTCATCGCGACATTGCGGTCCAGCAGTTCGATCTCCTTGCTCGACCCATCTGCTCCTGCCGTTGCTGCGATGATGACAGCATCTTGTCCCGAAGTCGCCTCGTGAATCCCTTTATCCAATTCTTTCTCGACGTCGACGGTGAGCACGCGTGCACCCATCTTTTCATACTCTGCCTGTAGTTCAGGATAACGAATTAAAGCGGTCACTTGATGCGATTTGGCTAAACTTTTCAATACACGTCTACCGATCTTTCCTGTTGCTCCAATGACTAAAACTTTCATTCAAATTTCCCTCCTCAAAAGAGTAGTTCATTTGATTAAATTTCCTCTTTCGGAACAGAATCAAACCCATTTCGTGAAATTATCTCACCGTTCCCCACATCGTCAAGTCGAGAGCGTCACGGATGGCTTGAACACTTGCTTCGGTCGGTTGATAGTAATAGATGTTATCGATGTAGGCGTCTTCCCCTTCAATTTGAAGTTTATCCACCTGCGGTTGTAGCACCATCGTCATTCCGATTGACGCCATCTGCAACGGGTTCATTTCGAGCCCCATCTCGTCTTTCATGAAACGATACGTCGCCGGGATTTTCGTCCATCCCGTCGGACTGGCCAATTTGTCGGCAACGGCCGACATAACCTCGGTCTGGCGGTTCGAACGAGCCCCGTCCGTGTCTGTCTTCCGGTGACGGGCGTAAGCAAGCGCCATATCCCCGTCCATGGCATATGAGACGCCTTCCGTATACTCGTACGTTTGATTGAAGCCTTTCTCACTGAACGAGTGTGTCGCTGTGACGTTGACGCCACCGACGAGGTCGATCAATTCCATGAATGTTTCAAACGTGATCACGACTTGACCGTCAACCGAGGTTTCCGTCAGTCCTTCCACCGCCCCGACCGTACAATCCGCACCGCCATACGCGAACGCGTGGGTGATCTTATCACCTTCTCGTTCTGGTTCACAAGGAATCGCTGTATACGTGTCCCGCGGAATCGAGACGTTTTGGACAGTACGTGAACGTGGTACAAATTCCATCAGCTGCAAGGAGTCCGTCCGTGATCCGGATAATGATTCTCCGACGCGGGCGTCACTTCCCATCACTAAAAACGTAACAGGACGCGTTCCCATATAGCCGACCCCGATCAGGATGAGCAACAGGACAAGCAACAGCTTCCCTTTCCACTTCCTGCGGCGTGGTTTGTCTTTCGGTGCGGCCGTCTCATGTTTGACATGATTTCGTTCCGGTTCTCGTGTTTGTCGTCTCGGCTCACGTCGTTCATCTCGACGCGGCTTTGATTTGCGTTTCGTTCCGAACGGAAGGGTTAACTTTGGTTTCAGTTTCGATTTCCGAATGTCACGCGCTGTCTTTTTTGGTTCAGACGACTGTTCGTCCGCGCGGTGTAGAAACGGATGCTCGCCTTGTGTGGCCTCTGCTTGCTTGCCCGACTCGCTTCTTTCCAGGTCTTCTTCGTTTGTTTGATGATGTATCGTTTCGTGTCGAGCTTGTTCGTTTAACTGAGCCTGTTCTCGTTCGAGCTCACGTTTTCTGCGTTCGACACGTGATAAGTATTGATCGTCACTCATATGCAATCCCTCTATTATGGTTAGATTTTCCTACATTATCATCGACAAACGTCATTCTGACAACGGTTAGCGCAAAAATCCGTCTCAAGCATGAGACGAAAGGGTTGTTTTGAATCGAAAGCGGGAAAGGAATAATAATTGGTGTCTGCCTATCTTCAGACAGGCAGTTTGTTCGACGTCCTCTTGAAAGGAGGGAGAGCTAATGCGTATCGGGAAGTTACGGATGTTGCTCGAGCAGTACGGCGAAGCGACGCTTCGTGATGTGATTGTCGAGATGTATCGAAACATCCCTAAAACCGTTATTGAAGAAAAAGAGATCGATTTTATGGTCAGCCAGTTCACACGATATAAAGAACAAAAATCGTCAGACGAGCGTCATTCGCTCTCACAAGCGATCGTCCTCGCCGAGCGTTTTGTCGAATTGGCTTATGATCACTTATATGTAGTACCGAACCAAGTGATGAGTGAACGTGACCAGAAAAACTGGTACATTCATGCGAAAAAAATCATTCGCGATTTAGCCTATTACGCGGATGACGAGCCAGAGGCCCGGACGATGTACGAAGAAATGTTTTTATTGCTGTCGTCTTCAGCGGGAGAAGAACCGCTCTTCACAACGAGCGATCCTTTCCGGTTGTTAAAATTGTCTCAAACCACGATGTTATCCCAACTCATTCATTACTATCAACTCGACGCCCCCACCACCGCCGTTTGGATCGACCGTTCCTTATATACCGCACTTCATGTCCCAAAAGACGTTGACTCTACCCGGGTCGACCTGCTCTCGACACTCCTCGATCACTCGTATAACTTATCCGAATGGAACTTGCTGCACGAACGTCTGACAACGTTGTGCGACCGCACATTAGCCAAAGCTCACACAGACGAGAACGCACTTGCCGATTATCAAGCCTTGAAAATGCTTGAACTGGAGTTACTCGTGGAACGCGGCCAGTTATCAGAAGCCGAGCAAAAATTGTTCGCTGAATACATTCCTTTCTTCGCCCATCGTTCTGAGCCGTTTAAAGTGTATGTCAATATGCTTGAAAGTCGTGGACACGCGAACGAAACGAAACGGTTGCGACGACTCGCCAAAGAAAAACGGATTCAATTTTAACCATACAAAAAAGGGAGTCAATCGACAGCGTCGGTTGACTCCAAAACATGATATGAACGAGGGGTGTTCATCTGAAAAGGAGGAGGGGAGTTGGTGCAGAACTTCCTTCCTACATCATTAGTATAAAATAGATTTGAAACCGCTTCCGGTCCAGATATTGCATTTTTGTGAACGTTTTCACGTTATTCAATGGCATTGATAATCCCAAGACCAATCACGGACAATAGTACAATCAATACAAAAATGAACACCATCTCGTTCGGGGAGCGAAACCCTTCATATAGTTCTACCGCTTCATCAACGATGACGTTCTCATGAACAACAACCGGATTCGTTTCCGCCTGCGTCGTATCCGGTATACCGATCAACACTACTGCTAACAACCAAAAACTGATTACGTATCGCATAGTCGTCTCCTTGACTTGTTTCTTATTTCATCAGTATAGCATGTCTTTTTCATTTGACATGGCTTGGACTGTTTCCAACTTAAACAAATCTCACACCCTAGTTCATTCTCCCCCATCTGGATTCCCTCTACATATTTAGTCTAGGTCTACGCCTTCTCTTAAGCCATTTTTTACGGTATCTCGTCAGAAATGGCGACAATTTTTTATAGGGACACCGCGTTCACCTCCCAAAAAATGTTCATCAATTTAATACGGACATTTAAATGTGGTAGCGCTTACAATTTAAGGGTATCTCATTTTATACAGAAAGTAGGATTGCTCGGATGAAGCAGACGTTTACAATCAAAGAAAGTCGCCACCTTCCACCCCACCTTCGATTTTTGCTCCACAGTCTTTACCCCTCTCAACGCGTCCCAAATTTATTCAGCCTCCCACCGAAGTGCTCGGTATACACCGGTTGGCTAGGGGATGATCTCGTGGCCGCCGTCACCGTGGATTATCGGGACCTCCACACCACCCACCAGATTCGCTTAGCTGATGCGGCGTACAAAGACACCACATCATTACGTGGATTGATTGACCGCGTGCTGTATCAATTTCATTCACAGATCCGGCAAAAAACAACGGTCTC
This sequence comes from Exiguobacterium sp. SL-10, assembly GCF_004337025.1. NCBI lineage: Bacteria > Bacillati > Bacillota > Bacilli > Caryophanales > Exiguobacterium > Exiguobacterium sp. SL-10. The sequence continues at coordinate 12,402 of NZ_SJUP01000010.1, forward strand.
TTTAAACGTCCGGAACGAACGGAATCTCCAACGACTCGATCCCTTCACTGCCATCGGATTCACCACTCACCTCGAGTCGACGGTCTATGACTTACCGCTACTTCCGTTCCGAAAACATACATTCGCGCAATGGAAAATCTGTCTTGAGCACCCAGACACGTATGGGGTATGGTCATCGACCCGCAATCAGTATGCTCGCCTTCTCCCTGGCGCCTTACCGGTTTCAGAGCGAACCGTTGACGAATGGCACCAAAAACAAGGCGCGTTCCATTTATTAAAACGGGACGGGGCTGTCGTAGGCACGATGTATAGCCGAATCGAATGTTCGCGCTTGCATATTCACGAGCTCCACATGACGTGCAATTCGTCTACGGTTCGAGAAGGGGTCTCATTTCTCCAGCAATCATCCTACATAAAAATGAAAACCCTTCAGGACGTCAAGGTAACTGTAACATCGCTTCAACCAAGCGTACGAGACGCCCTACTCATACAAAAAGCAACCCGAACACCTGTCAGCACTTACACACTATTGAAAGAGTTGACTCCATATCCTTCTGCATAGTAAAAAACACGAAACGTACTGGGCCCTTCAGCGGACTCGTTCGTTTCGTGTTTTTATTCGGCAGCGTTTGTCGATTCCATCGCGAGCGGTGGCATCTGTTCAAAAAGATCGGTTCTAAGTCCTGTATCGCGTCGGTCCAACGATTCGATTCGATCGAATTGGATCTCGCGGTCCGCCACACTGAACCAATAGGTGATGTGTGGTTCGTCTGCGAAACGCAAGGCGTAATTGGAACCGTTCAAGTGAAAGTCCACTTCCGTCGACAAGATTTCGGAAGGACCAATTTTTTTATGTGTCGTCAATCGCTCCAGGACGACTTGTTCTTCATTGATCCGATAATCGACAAACGTCGCAAGTGAGAGTCCAAACACAAATGACACCAGCGCGAATGCACTGATCAATCCAAGAGTGATCTTTCCGTTCATTTCGTCGTCCCTCCCTCTTTTAGTATATCGGATTCTGACAAAACGTTGTGAAGTGACATTTTGTTCAAGTTTCGTCAAACTAGAGTTTGAGGAGGGATTATGATGCACATTGACCATACCGGAATCGCCGTCCGTGATTTAGACGAAGCGATTTCTTTTTACACGACTGTCCTACATGGGAAACTCGTCGATCGCTACACGAACACGGCGGTCGGCGTCGAGACGGAGATTGCCGTCATCCACGTCGGTGACGATGTGATTGAACTGTTGTTGCCGACGAGCCCAACGAGTCCGATCGCTCGTTTCATGAAAGCACGAGGCAAAGGCGTCCACCATATCGCCTATCGTGTTGACGACTTAACGCAATCAATCGAGTCGCTCAAACAGGACGGCATCTCCTTTTTAGAGGACACGTTGCGGACGACGGCAAAAGGCCGACGTCTCATCTATATGGACCCCCGTCATTCGGGTGGCGTCATCGTCGAACTATGTGACTATCCGACAACAAACAAGCAGTGAGGGATTTGAACGCCCTCACTGCTTTTGTAATGCCTGCTCGATGATATCACGGTTCTTGGTCTTCAATCGTTCGTTGTGCGAGGACACCATCGCCGCTTTCGTAGCATCCGGATCGATGAACGTCTTCGCCCGGTTGACAGCGTTGGCCGCATCTTGGAAAGCCCCCGCGATGAGGTGTACTTTTCCTTCATGCGTCAAAATGTCACCAGCTGCGTAAAGACCCGGCACTGACGACTCGCTACTCGCGTTGCCTTTTACGTAAAAACCGTCTACCATCTCGATCTGAAGTTCGCAATCACCGAGAAGCGCAGAGTCTTGCTCATACCCGTGGTTGATGACCACCTCGTCCACTTCCACGAGTTCGCGCGCGCCTGTCCCGCAATCGACGAGCGCCACCGCGTGAATCGTCATCCCATCCCGGGAGATGAGGTCTTCGATTTGCGTATGCAACCGACAGTCGACACGGCCACAAAGCAACTTATCGACTTGCGACTCATGACCTTTTAACGCTTCTTTCCGATACGTCAAAATGACGCGCTCGGCAATCGGTTCGAGCTCATTGGCCCAATCGATGGCACTGTTCCCGCCCCCTGAGATCAATACCGTTTTCCCTTTGAACGCCATGAGCGATTTGACCGTATAGTGTAAGTTCGAGACCTCAAAGCGCTCCGCACCGCTGATGTCGATTTTTTGCGGCTGTAAGATGCCACTCCCTGTCGCGACGATGACGGTCTTAGAAATGTGCTGTCCGTGTGTCGTATCGAGTACGAAATGGCCTTGGCTATTCTTCGTCATCGCTTCGACTTTCTCTCCGAGCACGACGGTCGGATCAAACGTCAAGCCTTGTTCTACCAACTGTTCAATGAGTCGGGCCCCAGTCGTCGGGGTGACACCGCCAACATCCCAAATCATCTTCTCTGGATAGACATGGATCTTGCCGCCGAGATGTGGTTGAAACTCGATTAACTTCGTCTTCATTCCACGGAGTCCACTGTAAAACGTCGCATATAGCCCGGCCGGTCCGCCTCCAATAATCGTTACATCATATAGGTCTTGTTCGCTCATCTTCCTCACCCTTCCTTCAAACTCCATCGCCACTGATTATCATTCTCATTCACTATACCGTGAAACACGCTTCTCGACAATCTATTTTGATATCAAACAAACATTGACACGACGGAGCGGGCTTGCTATAGTAAACACGATATTGAGAATCATTATCATGGGTGTCATCTACGGAAAGGGGAATCCATTATGTCACGGATACATACGACGGATATCGAGGTCGGATATGGGGACAAGACGATTGTGAAACAATTGAGCTTGTCGATTCCTGACCATAAAATCACGACAATCATCGGACCGAACGGTTGTGGAAAATCGACGCTTTTAAAAGCGATGACACGGATTCTTTCCCCATCCAACGGCTCTGTGCATTTAGACGGAGCTGACATCGCGAAATGTAATACGAAAGAAATCGCCCGTAAGATGGCTATCTTGCCTCAAACGCCTGAAGGTGCCGGTGGCTTGACGGTAGGCGAACTCGTTTCCTACGGTCGCTTCCCCTATCAATCCGGATTTGGCCGCCTCTCGAAACATGACCACGAAGTCATCGATTGGGCGCTTGACGTAACCGGGACGCTCGCTTATAAAGACCGTAGCGTCGATGCTCTTTCAGGCGGACAACGTCAACGTGTATGGATCGCGATGGCACTTGCCCAAGAGACCGATTTAATCTTCTTGGACGAGCCGACGACGTATCTCGATTTGGCCCATCAGCTCGAAGTGCTCGAGCTGCTCGAGACGCTCAATCGAGAGCAAGGACGAACCATTGTCATGGTGCTCCACGACTTGAACCAGGCCGCTCGTTTTGCCGATCACATCGTTGCGATGAAAGACGGCGAAGTGCTTGCGACGGGAACGGCTGAGGAAGTTATCTGTCCGCTCGTCCTCAGACAAGTATTCCACATCGATGCGATTATCGGCCGCGATCCACGGACCGAAAAGCCGATGTGTCTCACGTATCACTTGATCAAAGAAGACATCCGCGAAGCGTCTCAAGACAAACAGGTTGCCGCGGCACTACTTGCCAACGCTTATTGAGTGATCAAGCGCTATTTGACGTCCCGCACATCGCGAGACGTTTTTTCATTCATTGCGCGTTTTCAGGGAGGAAGACACGGGTATTGAGTGGAAGATATGGGAAAGGGGGCACGTTATGGATTGGTTAGACGGGTTATTCATTCTCATCTCGGTCGCATGGATTTATGAAATATGGCGTTACCGAAATCGGTCCGAGCCGACCGACGGTGCCAGCGAGCACGCTAGTTTTTACATTGTTTCGTTCATCATGGTCACCGTGTTCGCCGTTTCCATCGGATTATCCGTCTGGACGGATGTACGTCAAACGCTTCCACAGCGTCTGCTCGGACTCGGTTGCTTCGCAGCCGGAGTGTCACTTCGCTATTGGGGCATCGGGCAGTTGCGCCATCAATTCACCCGCCACGTCGTCGTCCGACCCGCCGATGAAATCGTCAGTTCGGGTCCGTATCGTTATTTACGGCATCCGCTCTACACAGGCCTTTTGTTTATCACGCTTGGGTTCTCGCTTTACTTCACACATTGGGGCATCGCCTTGTTCGGCACATGTTCAATCGGTTTAGCGCTGTTATGGCGAATTCACATTGAAGAGAAGATGCTGACCTCTCATTTTGGGAGCGCGTATCGAACATGGGCCAAATCGCGCAAACGATTGATCCCGTTCATCTATTGATTACCGCTCCGGAACGAACGAAAAAAACATGCACGCCGTCAATCGATGACGGTCGTGCATGTTTTTTATACAGAGAAACGTCCGAGCAGACGGACAATCATAAAACCCGCCACGAATGAGAGAATACTGAGCACCCACATGACCGTCGTGTCCGGGAGACCCGGGAAGACGACCGCGAGCGAACCGATGACGAGGCCTAAAATGACAGAAAACGTCATGCCTGGAAAATGACCGAGCAAATAGCGAATCACTTTACTGCTGACGATGAACCCGACCGCCACCCCAAGACCGACGATGCCGATAATGAGGATATTCAAGTTCGATAACGCACTGATAACGGTCGGATAGACACCGATCAGGAGCAAGACGAACGAACCACTAATCCCTGGCAACAACATAGCCATACTACCGAGCCATCCCGAGAAGAACAACAGAATCGCCGTCCCCGTCGAAAGTTCCGTAATGATCGCCGTATCCGCCGGTTTGATGATGGCCATGCTCGCCACAAGAATCGCTCCGATCACCATGGCGACGATATGTACCGGACGCATGACCGCACGCGATCGAAATTCAAACAAGAGCAACGGGATAATCCCGAGAATCAACCCGATGAAAAAGAACTGGGTCGGCTCATAATATTCAAGCAGCAAAAACTCAATGACGCGGCTGAGACCTAAAATCGCACCCGCCATCCCGATCCCGAGCGGAATCAAAAACAAGATGTGCTGTTTCCAATGTCGACTGAAAATCCCGCTGATTGCTTCAATCAACCGGTCATAAATCCCTAAAATAACTGCAATCGTCCCGCCGCTGACGCCAGGAATCAAGTCACTCGTCCCCATCGCGATGCCGCGCAGGATATTTTTCCATTCCATACATGATCTCCTTTTTCGCTACTGATTCATTTCAAGCATTTAGTATAGCCGAGTCACAATCATTTTGCATCGGTTTTAAGACTGAGAAGGGATTGATCGTTCAGTCAAAGCGTGAGCACCATATAATCGAACCGCCCCCCGGAGATGTCAATCTCTTTCTCTTTCTTGAAGCCGAGACGCTCATATAGCCGCCCGGCTGCCGGGTTCGTCTGGTCGACGTTGAGCGTAACTTGCGGGATACCTGTCTCACGCGCGTGATGGATTGCTTGTTGAATCAGTTTCGTTCCAATCCCACGTCCACCGAACGACGCGTCGACGGCGACCGAATCGATGTAGAGCACATCGCCTGACGTTTCGACATCAAGGTCGTCCGGCTGCCCTTGTGCGTTGAGCCACGTTTTAATCGGTTCATCCAACTGCGCGGCCCGTTCGCCGTGATACGCAATCAAAATCCCCGCCACCGTCGCCTCGGTCTCTGCCACCCAAACGTTTTCGTAACTCAAGCGGTTTCCCGGTTGACCAACCCACATCGAGAGTCGCTCGAGCACTTGTTTTTGATTTGACGTACCGGTCAACGAGTACGCAATTTCGTGAATCGCCGCGTAAACGAGCGGCGCGATTTGTGTGCTGTCATCCGGTGTCGCTTTTCGAATATTCATCTTGATCGCCTCCATCCATCAGTCTAGCATAAAGCGCGAGTCAAGGGGTTTGTGTGACCGGAAAGTGTGGGATGATACAAACAGAAGGGAGGAATGAATAATGAAAGCAATTTTGACAGGCATGAACGGGACGGTCGCTCCTGTCGTCGCCGAGACACTCCAACAACACGGCATCGAGCCGGTCGCCTGGGATCGAACGAAAGTGTCCACCTCAGACGAGGCCGAAATGCGAGCCTTTATCGAATCGGTCCGACCAACTTATTTTCTTCACATCGGCATGGGCGCCGTCGAATGGGCCGATACACTCGCACGTCTGTGCGGGGAGTACAACATCCCGTTCCTCTTCACGAGCACCGTCTCCGTTTTCTCCGACGACGTGACCGGACCAATTACTCCGGACACACCGCCCGATGCAACGGATGAATATGGCGCCTATAAACGGGCGTGTGAAGAAACGATTGCCCGGACCAACCCAGGTGCCCAAATCGTCCGTCTCGGTTGGCAAATCGGGGACGGCGCGGGTTCGAACAATATGATGGATTATTTCGAGAGCGAGATGAAACAAAAAGGTGTAATCGTCGCTAGCGCGCACTGGTATCCATCCTGCTCGTTTTTACAAGACACGGCAGACGCGTTGTTTGAGATTTTGACGAAACGAGGACCGGGACTGTATCAATTGAACGGCAATCCGAGTCATTCTTTCTATGACATCGCATTCGGTTTGAAAGAGTTACATGACACGTCATGGCAAATCGAACGAGCGGACGGACCGAAGCGGGACAATCGCATGGTCGATACGAACATCACGATTCAACCGATCACGAAACGGTTAGCACTACACACAAAATGAGTCGCCTCTCGGCGACTCATATGCGCTCAATTTGTTTTAAAACGAGCCTACTTTTCGGCAAACTCGGTAAGTCCACAAAACTGTAGCTGAGATCTTGAGGCGGCACTTGATAGTCGTAACGTTCCAGGAACACGTCAATTGTTTCACGCATGATGGCGATGGTCACATGCTCCCCGGCGCAACGATGACCAAAATCCACATCCCCTCCACCTTGCGGGATGAACGTGAACGGACTCTCGGTCCAATCTTTGAATCGGTCTGGATTGAACTGTTCGGGCTCCGTCCACAGCGAGGGGTCGTGGTTCGTTCCATACAAGTCGAGCAAGACGAGCGTCCCTTGTTCGAACTCAAAACCATCCCATTCGAAGTCCTGCTTGACGCGTGCAGCCGTCACCGGGAAGAACGGATAGAAGCGTCGAACTTCTTGGACGAACCATGTCGAATCCGTCTCGCCATAGGCTAACCGGGCACGAGCCTCCGGAAACTGATGCAGGGCCAGCACGGTGAACAAGACGTAAATCGACACGGCCACGGTCGGTCGTAATATATTGAGCACCTCGACGGCCACGACATCGGCCGGAAGTAGCTCGCCCGCCTCATCCCGATGCCATGAAAATTCGTACAAGGCCGTCTGTTCGTTCGGTAGCAACCGGTTCGTCCGTACGTCCTCGACCATCTCTCGGACCCATGACTCGGCCGATGACCGGGCCGCTCGTCCCCGGATATGCTTCGGTCCGAGGGCGGTCCCCGATTCGAACAGCAACCGCATCTCGTCCGTCCGTCGAGTCACTTCATGCTCACCGAGTGGGACCCCGGCCCATTCACAGACGGCGCGCATAAGAACTTCTTGCGCCGTATCGTAGAGCACCGTCTCGCCTTCGGCCGCATCGAGCGACCGTTCCCATTCACGACTGACGAGTTTCGTCAGCCGCTCGATATTTCCAGGGAACATGAGCGACATGAACATCTTTTTTCGATGCGTATGCGCCGCACCGTCCAACGTCTGCACGCCATCTTCTCCGAACAATGTCTTCAGCAACCGCTTCGGTGCCGCATCTTGTCGAACGAATTTATCGGCGTCATAAAATAAGGCCGCCGCCTCGGCACCACCGAGACAGAGGACTCGCTCACCGAGCAAGCGGGTTTCGAATACGTTCGACTGAAAGCTCCTCCTACGGTTCGGGACGTACAAATAGCCCTCCCGCAGGAACGCCAGACTATGGTCAAGACCCTCTTCTTTCGGGATTGGTCGCGTCATCATGGATCATCCTTTCCAACTTTTCTATAGAGGATGTTCCCCTGTTCATCGCGAACAAACCTATTATAGAAAGGAGGCGGACGAATGCTCTCATTCATTTTGACGTTTCGGCGCATGTTTCGCGGGATTTGGCGCGGTTTGAAGGACGCTGAGTTTCAAGTGTTGTTCAGCCTCGCCCTCCTGACCATCGTCTCGGGGACGCTATTTTATTCGCGGTTCGAGGATATGCGTTGGCTCGACGCCTTATATTTCAGCGTCGTCACGCTCACGACAATCGGCTATGGAGATTTCGTTCCGACGACCGACTTAGGAAAAGTGTTCACGATTGGTTACGTCATTACCGGTGTCGGCATCATGGTCGGCTTCATCACGAAAGTGTTTGATCATCTTCAGCAAGCACGACTTGAAGAAATCCGCAAGCGAAAGACGCCACCGTCCCCTTGAGGATGGTGGCGTCTGCTGTTAAGATGCTTTTCGGTTTCGATTCTCGAGCTCGAGCTGCTGATTGAATCGTTTCGTCTCCGCAATGACGACACCCGACAAGAACAATAGCCCAATCAAGTTCGGGATCGCCATCAAGCCGTTGAACACATCTGAGAGCGCCCAGACCAAGTTCAAATTCGTCGTCATCGCGCCGAGACCGGCGACTAGGACGAAGACGATCCGATACGGAAGAATCGATTTCTGACCGAATAAGTAGTGAATCGAACGTTCGCCATAATATGACCATCCGAGCACCGTCGAATAGGCAAACATCACGAGTCCAATCGTCACGATATAACCGCCGGCCGGTCCTAAGAACTGCTCGAACGTCGCCGTCGTCAACGCGACCCCTTCAAGCCCGGATCCGATTTGTCCCCCCATGACGAGCGTGATCCCTGTGACCGAACAGACGATGAGCGTATCGAGGAACACTTGCGTCATCGAGACAAGCGCCTGACGTCCCGGCATATCCGTCTTAGCGGCCGCAGCCGCGATCGGTGCCGATCCGAGACCTGCCTCGTTCGAGAAGACGCCACGTGCGACCCCGTAACGAATGGCGGCCCCGATAGCTCCTCCTCCAATCGCCTCAGGACTTAACGTGCTACTGAAGATGAGTGCGACCGCATCTGGAATAAGTGTATAGTTCATGATCATAATCAACAGCCCGCTGCCGAGATAAAAGACGATCATCACCGGTACGAAATAACTGACGACGCGTCCAATCGATTTGACCCCGCCTAAGATGACGGCCCCTGTGAAGATCATGATCAAGATGCCGGATACGTAAAGTGGCACATCAAACGTCGTTTGGAGTGCCATCGCCACTGAATTCGTCTGAACCCCATTCCCGATCCCGAACGCCGCGAGTGAAGCGAACCCGGCGAAGGCGACGGCGAGCCACCGTTGTTTCAGGCCACGCTCCAAGTAATACATCGGCCCCCCGGCCATCTGCCCCCGTTCATCGGTGACTCGATATTTGACCGCGAGCACGGCTTCCGCGTACTTCGTCGCCATCCCAAAGAATCCGGACACCCACATCCAGACGATCGCGCCTGGACCACCGAGTACGACGGCCGTCGCGACCCCGACGATATTCCCCGTACCGACCGTGGCCGCAAGCGCCGTCATGAGCGCTTGGAAGTGACTGATATCTCCTTCCGATGACTTGTCTTGATTTTTAGAGAATGCGAGTTTCAATGCATAAGGCAACTTAGTGATTTGAATCCCCCCGAGACGTACCGTCAAGTAAATGCCTGTCCCCACAAGCAAAATCAATAACGGTGGTCCCCACACAAAGTTTGAAATCGTACCAATCAGTTCACTGAACGATTGACCCATGTTGTATTCCCCTTTCCCCTTATGTAATCGTGCATCTCTATTTTTTCAGAATACTTAGAAGATTGTCAAAAGTATTGTAATAAAACAAGACGGAGAAATGGTGGCTGTATCTAAAACAGCGAGCCGCCAATTAGACGTCTCGCTGAGATGGGGGTTTTTCACGTTGTAATGGTGCTTTCCAATCGAACTCGTCCGGCACGTAGTCAAGTCCACCTGAATGGAACGGTTGACACCGCAGGAGCCGACGTGTCGTCAAATACCCACCTTTGACAGCACCGTGTTTCTCGATCGCTTCAATCCCATAATGTGAACAACTCGGATAAAACCGACAAGTCGGTGGTTTCAACGGAGAAATGAAGCGTTGATACCCTTGAATCCCCCGGACTAGCACTCGTTTCACTTTTATCGCCTCCTGATTGATTACTGTCATGATAGCTCGACCGGTTCGACTTGTCATCCGTGACGGTTGCGACAATTCAGTGACAAACCGGGGTCACGTTTTTCCTTTGTTTTACAATTTGAGCACAAGAGGCGCTATTTGACGTCTCATTTGTTATGATAAGCAACATATACATGACCGAATCTATCATGAAGAGGTGACGAGAATGAATATTTTAATGGTGGGTGCAGGATCGATGAGTGAGTCACTCGTACGCGGATGGCTTGCCTCAGGCCTGTCACCTGAACAAATCACGATGACGAACCGAAGTGACCGGACCCGTTTGACAGAGCTCCAGGCCGAGCTCGGTGTGCAAATCGTCGACGAAGAGGATGTCAACGCGTATGACATCGTCGTCCTCGCGATGCAACCGGACGGGGTCATTCCTTATGTGCAATCGAAAACGTGGAACACACCGCTTCTCGTATCAGTCGCAGCTCATATCGAACCGAGCGAGATTGAAGAGATGTCAGGACTCCCTGCCGTCTGCGCGATGCCGAACACACCGGTCGCTTATCAAAGCGGGATGACTGGGCTCTGGTTTGGTCCCGAAACGGATGATGCGGTCCGTGAGACCGTGACCGCGCTGTTTGAACGCGTCGGTCGGACGGCCGTGACAGATGCGAAGACGATGTCGGCGTTCATGGCTGCCGCTGGATGCAGTCCTGCGTTCTTTTATGAGATCGTCGGGTCGATGACGCCCGTCTTGACAGAAGCTGGCTTTGACGAAACGACGGCTCGCCAAATCGTCGCCCAAGCGATGAAAGGGTCGGCCGAGCTGCTCCTTCACGAGACACGCCCGACGAACGACTTGATCGCAGACGTGGCCGCGCCGGACGGTCCGACTGATCGTGGTGTCGGCGTTCTCCGCTCGCGCGATTTAGCGGACGTCATGGCTTCAGCGCTTCGCGAAAGTGCGAAAGAAGAAGTCGAACAACCGAAGAACTGAAAAAAATCCGAGAAACGCGATGCGTCTCTCGGATTTTTTTCATTAGACGATATGTAACACCGTGACGATCACCGCGACCATCAAAATCCCCGGCAATAAGTTCGCGACGCGAATCCGGGTGATTCCGACTAAATTTAAACCGATTGCGACAATCATGACCCCCCCGGTCGCCGTCATCTCTAAAATAAAGTCATCCATGAGTGACTCTGGGATGAACTTCATGATTTGGATGGCGAGAAGGGCGATTGCTCCTTGATAGAGGAGCACCGGCACAGCTGAAAACATGACCCCGATTCCGAGCGTCGAGCTAAGGACGAGTGCCGTGAAGCCGTCAATCAACCCTTTCGTATAGAGGACATCATGGTCCCCGCGCAACCCGCTGTCGAGTGCACCGATGACAGCCATCGCTCCGATAACGAAAATGAGCGTCGCCGTGATGAACCCTTCGGCGATACTCGACTTGCTCTTGCCACCGAGTCGGCGTTCCAACTGATAGCCGACCTCGTTCAACTTCTCATCAAGTTTCCACCATTCACCGAGCGCCGCCCCGATGACGAGACTGCCGATCACGATTAAAAAGTTCTCACTCTTCATCCCCATTTGAATCCCAAGCAAGACGACCGCGAGACCGATGGCTGCAGTGACCGTCTCTTTCATTCGTTCGGGGATGCGGTGAAACAAGAGTCCAAGTAATGTGCCAATCACGATTAACGCCGCATTGACGATGGTTCCGGTTAAGACCATTCGATGATTCCCCGTTTCTGTATGTATTGAGAGGAATATACCAACTGTTTATATGAGCTGTCAATTGAAAGAAAAACAAAAAAAGCCACTTCTCGCAAGAAGTGGCGTCGCGGAAACCCACGTTCCTATGGGTTTCGCATCGGGTTTGGCACCCAAGTGATTCTGACTGGGCTCGAACCAGCGACCTCTACCCTGTCAAGGTAGCGCTCTCCCAGCTGAGCTACAGAATCAGGTCGTGTCCTCTCTTAAGGACACTATTAATATATCAAGAAACTAATGCCTTGGCAACTGTTTTTTAAAACTTTTTTTTACTTTTTTTCAACGCGTCATTTCTTCCCGTTTCATATGGCGGCACAACCGCTCTAAATCCCCGGCATAGACGGAGACGAGCATGCCTTGGTACTCGGTGTCGCGGTCCCAATGCAGTCCGTTCGCTTTCGCGACCCGCTGTGATGGGACGTTATCCGGATGGATCAAGGAGATAATCTCCTTCTCCCCTTCTTCGAACGCGTAACGCATGAGACGTGCCGCCGCCTCGCGTCCGTAGCCCATATGCCAATGCTTCGGCGCCAACCAATATCCGACTTCAAGTTCAATCGTGCCGTCGAGTTCATGGAGCAACGTGCCGGCATGGCCAATCGGTTCGTCATTTTCATGCGACATCAATTTGAGCAATCCGGTTTGACGACCCGTCTGATAGCGGGCCAACTGGCGCTCGAACCATTCGATCGTCTGTTCATCCGTATATGGCTTTCCGTCCGGGCTAATGAAACGCATCACGCGCGGATCTTGGAGTAGCGATTTCACGAAATAAAAATCAGCAATCGTGTAAGGTTCGAGTCGTAGACGCTCGGATTGCAGCTTGATCTGACTCATCGTCCCCGCCCCTTTCATTCACAGTCTGAACTATTCAATTCCCGTTTTTATTCAAAGCTAATCCTGATCACGCGACAACCTTCAACCCGATGACGCTGCCGATAATAAGCAATAGGAAGAAAATACGCCACCGATCTCGGGATTCGTTCAAGTACAACATACCGAGCACAACGCCACCGGCCGCGCCAATCCCGACCCAAATCGAATAAGCCAATCCGAGTGGGAGCGTCTCGAGCGAACGCGATAATAAATAAAAGCTTAAGGCAAACGTTCCGACCGACAAGATCGACCATTTAACAATCTGATAGCCTTTCGACTTCCCCATCCAAAAGACGGCCATCATCTCGGCAAGACCCGCGCCAATCAAAAATACCCAACTCATGCCGCCTCACCTCCTGTCACTTGTTTCAGTCCAATCACTCCGATTAGAAGCGTGATGATAAAGACGAGCTTCATCCCGGTGAGCGCCTCATTGAACAAGACCGCACCGACGATGACGGTTCCGACGGCCCCGATTCCGGTGAATACCGCATAGCCGGTCCCTGCCGGCAAGACACGAAACGCCAGCGCCAGCAGTCCAAAGCTCACAATCAACAACACAATGGTAATCACGGTCGGTCCGAGCACTGTGAATCCGTTCGACAATTTCATCGTCGTGGCCCAGACGATTTCGAGCAGACCGGCGAGCACGAGCCAAATCCAGGCTCTTTGATCTTGTTTCATGTCCATCCGACTCCTTTTTTAAAGATCGTGAATGCGGCCCGTTGCCGCTTGACGCGATTCGTCTCAAGTGTGAAGAGCGAAAGGAGCGCCCCGTCTAAAAAACAATAATACGCGTCATACACATCCTCCAGCGATTGTTCCGGTAAGGCGCCCTGTTCCATTGCCAAGCGAAACTGTTCTTTCTCGAACGCCTGCAGATCTGTTTCGACCGAACCGAGCGTCGCCTCGATGAACGAACGCAGTTCCGGTGGCGGGACGAGCAGCATCCGCTTCGTCAGCATCCACGTCTCCTCTTCTTCAAAGAAGCGAATCAGTGCCTCAATGATTGCCTCGATCCGTTCGAGCGGTGTCGCGTCTGTGGTCGCGTCCCGAGCCTCCTGCCAGACGTGTTCATAACGCTTCGCCATGTCTTCGACGACTTGTTTGAACAGTTGTTCTTTCCCTTCAATGTGGGCGTATAGCGACGCCTTTTTGATGCCGACATCCTCAGCAAGCGAGGCGAGCGACAAGCCTTCATATCCTTCAAGCGCAAACCGGCGCCGCGCCGCCAGTTCGATTCGCTGTTTCGTGTTCATCCATGATCGTCCCCTTTCTCTCCCATTACTTTACCTAACGAACGGTAGGTAGTCAAGTATGTTGATTGCATTGTCTAGTTCCAGCCGGCAAAATGAAGACAGCTAATGGGAAAGGAGCGCTTTATATGCTTGAGCAATTCAGCTTTACGTTACCGACCGAGACGACACGCGGACGGAAACGGATCGTGCGCGTCTATCGTCCCGACTTTGTGTCGGCTGACGAGCGGATCCCGGTCCTCTATATGCACGACGGTCAAAACGTGTTCGACGGCAAGACCGCCACGATTGGGGAAGGTTGGTCGATTGACCGCCAGATCGAGGATCTGCAACTGCCGCTCATGGTCGTCGCCATCTCGAGCGCACCGGACTGGCTCGACCGCTACGACGAATACTCGTTTTATGAGGATGAGATGCTGTATCGACGAATCGGGCCTGAACTCGCCAAGACCCGGCCCACCCTCGGGGGAAAAGGTCGAGCTTACGCCGACTGGATCATGCAGGAATTGAAGCCGTGGATTGACGAGCGCTATGCGACCGACCCGGACGACGTCGGCGTGATGGGGAGCTCGATGGGTGGGGTCATCTCGCTCTATATGATGACAGCCTATCCGTCCATCCGGCGCGTCGGCTCGCTCTCGACGGCCGCGTGGGCCAATCTCGACTCGCTCATTCGGGAAGTGAAGCAGGCTAATGTGACGGCGCGCCTCTATATGGACATCGGGACGAACGAGACGAGCGGACCGATCACGCCCGAAGATTACTTATATACGAATGCGAAACTTGTCGAGACGATCGCACGCAAAGGGATCACCTTTCGGTACGAGGTCGAGCCCGGCGCCGTCCATAATGAAGTCGCGTGGCGGCGACGGCTACCGAACGCCCTCGCTTTCCTCTATGAATTAACGTAAAAAAAGAGACGAACTCCGCGAAGGAATTCGTCTCTTGCTTGTTTAGATGACCCAGTTCCCGTCACGCATGATGGCTTCGCGTGAACCGTCTTCAAGTTCCCCGTCGATGTTCATCTCGGCCGAACCGATCATGAAGTCAACGTGTGTCATCGAGTCGTTCGCGCCGTTCTCAGCGAGTTCTTCGGCCGACATTTGCGGTCCACCTTCGAGACATGTCGAGTAGGCGCGTCCGAGCGCCAAGTGGCACGATGCGTTCTCGTCGAACAACGTGTTATAGAAAAGAAGGCCTGAGTTCGAGATTGGCGAATCGTCCGGCACGAGGGCGACTTCCCCGATGCGGCGCGCGCCTTCGTCGAGGTTCAACAACTCATCGAGCGCGGCTTGCCCTTGCTTCGCTTCCGCCTTCACGACTTTCCCACCTTCGAACCAAAGCGTGAACTCATCGATCAAGTTGCCGCTATAGCTGAGCGGTTTCGTGCTCGACACGTGTCCTTCGACCGAATCTTTATCGGCGAGCGTGAACACTTCTTCGGTCGGCATGTTGGCGATAAAGTCGACACCGTCGATGTTCGGACCACCGCCGCCGAGGAAGACGTGTTTCTTCGGCAAGCCAATTGTCAACTCCGTGCCCGGTGCCTTGTAATGGAGCTTCGCATATTTCTTGTTCGTGAGTAACGTCGCCCGCTCACGGAGCGATGCGTCATGCTCGTCCCACGCGGCGACGACATCCGATTGGTCCATGCGTGTTGCTTCGAAAATCGCTTTCCACAGGGCAGGCACTGCGTCTTCACGGTCTGGGAAGACTTTCTTCGCCCACGCCTCGGACGCACCGGCGACGATTGACCAGCTGACGTTATCGCTCATGACATATTTACGCCATTTCGCGAGCGCCACGCCGGCAGCACGGTTCGAGTCCGCGATGCGTGACGACTCGACGCCGTTCAAAGCGTCCGGGTCGTCGCTGACGATCGATAGGAACGCCGTCTTCTCTTCAGCCAGTTGCTCAAAGCGAGCCTTGAGCCATTCCGGGTATTCTTTGAAGGCATCCGCCGGAGCGTTGAAGTAACGGACTTTCGTCGTCTCTTCGTCACTCCAGTTGACATACACTTGTTTCGCGCCAGCCGTGTAAGCTGCTTTCACGATTTGACGGACGAGCGGTGCTTGACTAATATCAGCTCGAACTTCGAGCTGTTGGCCCGGCTGAATGTTGACGCCTTTTTTGACGGCCAGTTCAGCATAGCGGGCAAATTCTGCCTCAGTCGGCATGGTTACGGTAGACATATGTACAGTTCCTCCTTTTTCACTTATTTCTATTTTCTTAAATTTTCGGAAAAGTTGCAACCAAATCGCAAAAACGGGCATATTAGTAGAGGAAGACAGAAGGAGGAATATACATGTCAGATTGGAAAACAACGTACACACACTTTTTAACGAGCGCGACCGAGGAGTATACCCACAAAGAAAAATTGGGTGATCTGTTGGTCCAAGGCGAACTCGCTTTAGCTAAAGTGACGGTCGACGTCGCGTCAAACGAGATTAGCAATATCGAACGCGAAGAAGAACTCACGCTTTATTTTCAAATGAAACAATTGCTTAACATCTTGCGGGCCATCTATAACAACCAGTTTGAAATGCAACCGAATAAACAAGACGCTCTCGTGGCGGCTGTCTTATACTTTGTATCCCCGTTCGATGCGATTCCAGACGACGCACCGCTCGGCTTGTTCGACGATGCTCAAGTCATTGATTACGTACACGAGCAGCTCGCAAGTGATATCGACCGCTTCCACAACGAATTGTAATCGTTCAGCGCTTGAAATTCCGCCATCGTCGGAGTACGCTTGAATGAGCTTATTTTAAAGGGGGCGTATGGCGCCTAGCCATCATCTATGTACGCAAAATCAAGAAAACGGATCGCCGTCGAGACGACTTTGTTCATCATCGCCGGGACGATTCTACAATCAATCTTTGTAGGCTTATTGCTCAAACCAAACGAGATTGGGTCTGGGGGCATCGTCGGGATCACCTTGATCATCAACGAGCTGTTTGGCACACCGATCGGATTCACTCAACTCGTGTTGAATATCCCGCTCTTTATCGTCGGAATCAAATACCTTGGGAAACGGTTCATCCTGATGACCGGCCTCGTCGTCGTCTTGTCGTCCATCTTGATCGATACGTTGCCGGTCCTGATCCCACCGACCCCGCTCGACGATCCACTCGTCGCCTCGGTGTTCAGCGGAATCGTCTCCGGGCTCGGGCTCGCCTTGCTGTTGTTCGCGGGTGCCTCGACCGGCGGCCTTGATATTCTCGGAAAAGTGATTTACACGAACAATCGGAATTTATCGCTCCCTAAAATCTTTTTGACGCAAGACATCATCGTCTATGTCCTCGTGTTCATCACGTTCGACATTAAAGCGGTCATGTACGCGCTCGTGCTCAGTTTCGTCCGGTCGCGGACGCTGTTGACGATTCACCGGTTCTTCTCGGCACAAAAGCAGTGCTTCATCATCTGTAAAAAATCCGATGAGATCAACCTTGTCATCAAACAAAACTTGAAACGCGGTGTCACGATCATGGACGCGATCGGCGGTTATTCGAACGACTCGAAGAAGATGTTGTACGTCGTCGTGCAGAACAATGAGATTCCGAAACTGCGTCAAATCGTCTCCGACATCGATTCGGAAGCGTTCATCACGGTCTCGGAAATCGATTCGGTCGTCGGTAACTTTAAAGAACATTCGTATACGCTTTAATCGACAGCAACTTGCTGTCGATTTTTTTGTGTAACAAATCCAAAAACAATCCGATAATACTGATGAGCCTCTTAGACATATACAGAAGGAGGTGCATGAGTTGTCTAATCACTCGTTGCGCCAAACAGTCCCCGCTTTGCTCGTCGGGACCTTTTTTCTCGGCCTTTTATTGATCCTGTTCACCCCTTATGACTTGAGGGAGACGAGTCTATTCGTCTATTTTACGGCGGTCACGCTCATTGCGTCTGCCTTCAGCATCACCGCCGTCTTTCAAAATCGCGGAATGCGCCGCTACATCCATTTGTTGATCAGCGCCGGCAACATGTGTTTCATCGCCTATTTGGTCGGACATCACTTTGCCGTGTCGACCGGAATCGAGCTTATGCCGTTTATTCAAAACTTCTTTTATTTGATCATGTCATTGATTGTCATCACCCAGTCAATTGAAATTCGGACATTGAAACTACGAACGTTTGATATTTTCGCTTTGCTCAGTTTTCTGTTGATCGGTGCGTTACATCTGTTCATTTATTCGAATCAGAGCGGAAGCTATGCGGCCAACTTGAATGGGTTTGAAGAACAGATGGTGTTGATCAGCCTGTACATGATGCTCGGTTTTCTCTATTTGAACCGAATCACTTCGGCCGGTCAGAGCTTCCGTGTGCTCTTATTGATTGGCGTTCTCGGCTTTACGACCGCTTCGATCGTGAATCAATTGCTGATTTTCAATGGCATCGGCCATGAGTTGGTGCACTTGGTTCAAGTGAGCAGCATTTTCATCATTTCTATCAGTTACATGTTTGACGAATCGACCGAGGACGCCCTCGTCCATGACTCTGTGTTCGATTACGTCGTCTATAGCACAATCGTCATGTTGTTCATGCTCGCCTCCGACCGATTGCTCGGTACATCCGTGCTCGATTCGATGACGGCGAACGCCGTCTTATTGTTGCTCATTCGTCAGTTCGTCGTCGCCAAGCAAAACGCCTTGATCAGCCACCGCTTACATACTGTCAATACCGACCTTGAGGTTGCCGTGACGACAAAAGCACATGAACTTGAAATTCGGGAGCAGCAGTATCGGTCATTGTTCGCTTATCATGCCGAACCGATTTTCTTGTTCGACCTTCACGGTGAAGTATTGTCCGTGAACGAGGCTGGGAGCTCGGTACTCGGCCACGACACAGAGACATTGATTGGTTCCAATGTATTAGATATCATCGAACAAAAAGACCGGTCCGCCTACGCGACCGTGTTGCATGAGTTGCAGAACGGACGTCCGCGCACGCTCGACGTCGATGTCGTCACCGAGGACGGGTCGAAACGGGTATGGCAGTTGATGAACATCCCGATGATCATCGACGGGGAGGTCGAAGGCATTTATGCGATCGTCAAAGACATCACTCAAATGATTGTCCAACAAGATCAAATTTACTATCAGGCGAACCACGACAGCCTGACAGGACTACACAACCGCTATGCGCTGCAAGAACAAATCGAACGGCTCATCGCAGAGGGCCGACCGTTCTCGCTCATGTTCTCCGACCTCGACGGATTCAAGGAAATCAATGACCAGTTCGGCCATCATATGGGAGACGAATTGCTACAACACATCGGCAAACGACTACGAGGTGCCTTATTGCCGAACGAGTACGCGGGACGTCTCGGCGGTGACGAGTTTATCGTCGTCGCTGAACATGAGGATGACGAGATGCTCGTCGAACGGTTGCGACGCTTCGTCTATCGTCCGCCTTACTTTATGGGCGGGACACTCGTTGAAATCCATGCGTCGATCGGGATTGTCCGCTATCCTGATCACGGGTCGACGCTCAAACACCTGCTCTCAAACGCAGACCTTGCGATGTATAAGGCGAAGGACAAAGGACGGAACGAGACCGTTCTGTTCGCACCTGAGCTACGTGCGGATAAAGAAGAGCGCAAGCTGTTGATGGAAGGTCTCGATACCGCCCTTGAAAAAGGTGAGATTTCACTCTATCTCCAACCTCAAGTCGACGCTTCGACAAAAGCCATCATCGGTGCCGAGGCATTGATGCGCTGGCAACGCGACGGAGATTTCATCCCGCCGAGTCAATTCATCCCAGTCGCCGAGGAGACGGGGCACATCCACGACCTGGGTCGCTGGATGATCCATGAGACGTTCCAATTGATGTACGCCTTCGAACAAGGAGACATCCATTTACCAAAATTGTCGGTCAACCTATCCGTCCGTCAATTGTTCGATGAACATTTAATCGAGTATTTGACGACCTTGTTTGAACGCTTCCCAATCGAGCCGAGCCGACTCAACTTCGAGTTGACCGAGACCGTCGCCGCCCACCATTCCGACCGGGTGTTGACACGGATTCTCGAACTCAAGGCGCTCGGCATCAAACTGTCGATTGATGACTTCGGGACCGGCTACAGCTCACTCGCCTATCTCGTCCGTTATCCGATTGATGAGTTGAAAATCCCACGCGAGTTCACGATGCAACTCGAAGAGAACCGGGAATATCAGACTGTCACCGCGACCATCGTCGCAATGGCCCGTCAACTCGGGATGGCGCTTGTCGCCGAAGGCGTCGAGACAGAGTACCAAGAGAACTTTTTGCGGAAAATCGGCTGTGACTCGATGCAAGGGTATCGCTATGCGAAACCGATGCCGCTCGATGAGTTTGTCATCTATTACATGAAACAGTCGATGTAACGAAAATACCTCGAACCGGGACCCGGTTCGAGGTATTTTGTCATTTCATTTCATAAATTTTGACTTCACCTGGTTTTAAATCGACCCACAGGTCCCAATTCTCATCGAACGAATGCTCGGCATACGGCCACGAAGTTGGCGAATAGACCATTTCAGCGAAACGACTCGCGTTCCAGTTACGGCGGCGCACCCCATCGAGCGGGACTTTGCCCTGCAAAGCATGATGCATGTTCGTGTTGGCGACGACAAGGAGCGTCTCGTTCGTGTCCGGACGCAACCAGGCCAGCCCGATGAACGGCGCATCCATCTGTTGCATCGCCAGCGGTTCGAAATGACTCGGATTGACGAGCACATCCAACCAACGACGGCGCACTTCGGCCACTTGATGCATGAGTTCAATCATCTCGTTCCGTTCCGGATGATCCCAGTGGAACTGGTACGCGTCGAAGAAAGCGAGTTTCCCAAAATAAGGGTCGGTCGGGAACAGTTGATACGCCTCTTCCGGTCGGCAGTCGAGCCCTGTGTTCATCGGTTGTGTCTCATACAGTTCGAGCCCGGAATTCGTCATCGGTACACCGTTCGGCACGAAGCCGTTCAACACGGTGAGCAAGCGACTCGCTTGGCGTCCACCGTCACGTGTCGCCACGCGGCGGGTGTCGGCCGTCTCTCCGGCGGCGAATACCGGCAATGGCAAGAAGCGTGAATCATAAATGAACTGGTGTGTCTCATGCGTATCAAAACGAGGTTCTTTATAAAACCCGTAGCCGATTATCATGTTGTACCCTGCTTCTTTCGCTGCCCATGCCCCGATTTCAATCAACTCTTCAGCGATAAAGCTGAAGTTGGCGTCGAGTGCGCGTGGCTGTTGAAGGATCCGTTGCGCCAAATCGACCGGCAAGGCGTGTCCCATGTCGATGCGGGCCCCATCAATCCCATATTCACGCTGATAGTGCGGAATGATATCGGCAAGCATCGCCCATAACGGTTCATTGATTTGATCGCCACGGAATTGATTCGACTTGATTGAATCGAACAGGATGTATGGCGCCAAGTTTGCCTCGCTGACGTAAGGTGCAGCCACTGTCGGGTGATCGAGGAACAGACGGAAATATGTGACGTCCGACCATGGCGGTTGCGGATCATTGATGCAATCGGAGAAGGCCGGAGCGGTCGTCAAGCCGAACTCACGCTCGATGACGGCGAGTAAGTTCTCTTCTGGGTGCTCGAGTAAGTATGTTTTCACCGTCTCCCACTTGTCCGCATCAACGAGGTTCGGCGCCATCGAGAAGCGACGTAAATGCGCCCACACGTCCTCCGACCCATAAATCATCGGCAAAAAGGCGTGCTCTGGCTTTACGTTTTCACCGATGCCTGGCACGTGCGGTGGATGGTAGTAGTCAAGTTCCGTCACCGGAATCCAATAAAACCATTCGGGATTTTCTAAAATGAGCCGGTTATCACGCGCGCACGTGCGCGGGATGACATCGATGACGACGCGAATCCCGACCATATGACACGCCTCAACGAACGCAGCGAATTCTTCCTCGACCGTCAACCCGTCTCCGGTCAACGTCTCTTTCAATTCTTCATCAATTCCAAAGAAATCTTGTACGGCATAAGGAGAACCGAATTCGCCTTTTTTGTTTTTATGACTATGTTGGGAGATTGGCAATAAGAACAATGTATCGATTCCCATGTACAACAGATGCGGGATCAGCGCGAGCGTTTTGACGAACGTGCCCGTATCCTTCATCCCAATCGAGTTTTCCATCTCGACATAACCTGAACCGTCATGATCCCATGACGTCGAAGTCCGGACTTGCATCGAATATACCGAGGCACGCTTGATCCAATCGCCTCCGGTTTGAAGGTATCCGTCCGCTTGGGCGACCGATTGATGATATTCCCGTCCATCGACCGCATGCGGAAGAATCGCTTTTTCAATCGTCTCGATTAGAAAATCGTAAGGATTGACCCGTTCGACACCATCTCGGACAGGCTCTGAAGGGAATTGCAGGCGGTTCCATAAGGTCGGGATTTCGTATTGCATGTTCGCTCGTTTCTCTTTCAAGACCTGGTGCAGCTTGTGTAACGATGAGTTCTCTGGCATGTGTATTCTCCTTATGAATAAAATCGTTCCTCGTTTCATTGTAAACGATAACAAGAAACGCATTACTATATATTTATACCTTTACCCGATATTTTCCTTTTCCAAAAAAATATTTTGCGACGAAATCGGTAAATATTGTAGGATTGTATAGAAGGAGGGATGACTGTGTCTCAACAAAAATGGTTAACCTTACTCGTCTCGTTATCCGTTTTATGTATTCTGGTCCTCACAAGCTTCACATTTCAACTTCGAGACACAATGAATCAAATCGAATCCATCCATAGCCAACGTCTTGATTCCCATGATGCAATCGAAGATATTATGTACTTTAATATCGAACGGGCAAACGCCATCCGTGGACTTCTCGCCTATGAAGACCGCCGCTTTTTAGAATCGTATTACAGTATGTCCCAGCAGGCAGAAGAGTTGAAGGCATCGATTGCGAACGACCCGCGCACACCGAGCTCGTTAATCGACTTGCTTCATCGTGACGGAATTTGGGAAAAAGGAGCCACCCAAGTACTTTTTCTTTATGAACAAGGGAATGTCAAAGGCGCGACCGAGCTCGCAGAAACATTGACCGATCAACGTCAAACCATCCTTGAGGATTTGCGTGCCTTAAAAAAAATGCAATATGAAGATATCCGTAAACAGCTCGTTGCGACCGAGAATCAAATTGATGTGTTGATTCAAGTTCTTACTTCGATTGCCGTGTTGTTTATTGCCATACTTTTCGTTTTAGCGTTCCTCATCTTTAAAACACGAAAAAAAGACCGTCCCCAATGAGACGGTCCTTCGACCTCACCATTCAAGGTGAGGTCGTTTTATTTGGAATGAATGAGGCGTGCGGCGTTCCCAATCGCCAGCAATGCAACCCCGACGTCTGCAAACACGGCTTCCCACATCGAAGCGAATCCGAAGAGACCGAGCAAGAGGAAGAGTGCCTTCATCCCGAACGCGAACGTGATGTTTTGCCAAACGATCCGTCGCGTGCGCTTACTTAGTTCAATCGCTGCCACGACGTCTCGCGGAGCGTCGTTCATCAGCACGAGATCGGCGGCCGTGACGGCGGCATCACTCCCGACACCACCCATCACGAGTCCGACATCGGCCCGTGCGAGCGCTGCCGCATCGTTCAGCCCGTCCCCGACAAAGGCGACCTTGCCAGTTGCGGCCAATCTTTCGACTTCTGCGACTTTTTGATGCGGAAGTAATTCACTCTTCACTGCATCAATCCCAATCGCTGAACCGACGGCCAACGCGACTTCTTGCCGGTCCCCGGTCAACATGACCGTCTGACAACCATAGCGCTTCAAAGCTTGAATCGTTTCTTGCGCATCCGGCTTTACTTGGTCGCTCAACTCGACACGTCCGAGCCATCGGTCATTTTTAACGATATGGACGATTGTCCCCGATGTCTCCTCCGGAATCGGGTAGCCCAGTTTTTGGACGTAGCGGGCGCTGCCGACGTAAATGCGATCTTCACCATCTGTCGCCATCAACCCGTATCCCGGTTCTTCTTTAATCATCGAGAACGGTGAGACCGGATCCGTATGTTCGACAATCGCTTTCGCGAGCGGATGTGTCGAGGCCATCTCCACACGAGCGGCCAGCCGGAGCAATTCATCCGGCGTCAGTTCCCCGTTCGTCGCGACGTCCGTCACTTCAAAGCGGCCCGTCGTGAGCGTACCGGTCTTATCGAATACGACCGTATCGACTTCGGCGAGCACATCTAAATATTCGCCGCCTTTCACCAGGATGCCACGCCGTGAACCTGCTCCGATCCCACCGAAATAACCGAGTGGAATCGAGATCACTAAGGCGCATGGACAACTGATCACGAGGAAAATCAAGGCCCGGTATACCCACTCCTCGAGATTTCCAACAAACAGCGGCGGAACAAAAGCGACGACCGCTGCGAGCACGACGACGATCGGCGTGTATACTTTTGCCAATCGCGTGATCATCTGTTCCGTTTTCGCCTTATTCATGCTCGCTTGTTCAACGAGAGCAATCATTTTTTGCAGGCTCGATTCAGTCGCCGGGCGTTCGACTCGTACTTCGAGCCGTCCGTCAAGGTTGACCATTCCCGCAAGGACGTCTTCCTCAGGGCCGATGGGGCGTGGTAACGACTCTCCTGTCAGCGAAGCCGTATCCAATGAGCTCGAGCCTCGCAGCACACGACCGTCCATCGGAATCTGTTCGCCTGCTCGAACGATGATGATGCTACCGACCGCGACCTCTTCAGGACGTCTTTCTATTTCCCGTTCATCTTCGAACACGCGCGCAATCGTCGGTTTCATGTTCAACAGCGATTGAATCGACCGCCGCGATGCGTGGACGGCCCGTGCCTGGAAGTATTCACCGAGCTGGTAGAACAGCATGACGGCGACCGCTTCCGGATACTCCGCAATCGCAATCGCACCAATGGTCGCGATTGTCATTAAAAATTTTTCGTCAAACCATTCCCGATGCCATACATTACGAATTGCCGCATAGACGACGTCATAGCCCGCGACCGCGTAGGCGATTCCGTACACGACAATCGAATCGGTGTACAGACCGGCGAGTAGGAGGACGAACGCGACTCCAAACCGCCATAATAAGCGACTCGACATCGGTCCTTCCGCCTCATCTTTAACAAAATGTGCACCCGGTTCAATTCGCCCCATCGTTGCTTCGATGGCACGAAGCGTCTCCGTGTGATCCTTCGAATCATTCCATTCGATGATCATTCGACTTGTCGCAAAATCAATCTGACAAGCGGCGACACTGTCTACTCCCGTCACGCTTTTCTCGATTTTGGCGGCACAGTTCGTACACGTGATTCCTTCGACAGGCAATACATCCCGTTTCATATCCTTCGCCCCTTTACATTCAAACGTTAATTTGAATATATCGTAACGCTGTCCGCGAACAATTACAACCAAAAAAGAGCCGACTGGAATTCCAGCTGGCTCTCGTCACGCATCGGGCTGCACATCAAGTTGTTCGGCACTGTGAGCCATCGCAATTTCGACGAGTAGCCGGACATGGTCATCATCGAGTGAATAGTAGACGACTTTGCCATCTTTTCGATATTTGACAAGCCCTTGCTCGAGCAACGTCCGTAAATGATGCGACGCCGTAGCGTTTGAATGTCCAATCACGGCGGCCACATCGCAGACACATAGTTCCTGTTCTAGCGTCAGGACGTACAATACTTTGAGCCGGGTCGGATCGGCGAACGCCTTGAACAAGCGACTGACCCGCGTCGCATCAAGATCGGTCAATGCTTGTTGTAATACCGTCACATCCTCATTCTGAATGGCAATCGTTTCACACTGGGGTGCTTTCATTCATCTCACCTCATTTTCTATACTCTCATTTTAACAAATCTACCCCGATAAATCTGTTATATATTATCATTGACTTATGTACCACTGTTATAATACAATTAAAACAACCTTAACAGTCACGTTACTTAAATAAAGGAGGCAGTTTTTATGAATGAGTGGGCGAGCCGACTTGAGTCTTCGGTCGAATTTTATCGGAAGTTACCGGACAAGACGTGTCAAGAATGCGGAAAACATATGGATGAGCAGTGCGAGTCATATGAGAGCACATGCGCATCTTGTGCTGAAAAACTGCAACTTAGCGAATAAAACAATCCCTCGGAAACGTGTTCCGAGGGATTTGTCATGGCAGATGATAACCGAGATAGGCCGCGATCAGCCCGAGGATATACGTTGCGAGCAGATAGGTGCCGAAACGAACCCAATCTTTGGCGACGAACCGCATCACTTCGAGCTTGAACGTCGAGAACGTCGTGAACGACCCGAGAAAACCGACACCGAGACCGAGCATGAGCGTCGGGTGAACACTCACTCCATATAAATACCCAAGGCCGAACGAACCGGTCACATTGACGATGAGCGTCGCCCAAGGAAACGCCGATGTCGTCCTTGTTTTGACGAACTGACCGATCCCAAATCGCGCGATCGCACCGAAGAAAGCGCCAATCATGATGACGAGAAGCGTCATCGTGCTCCCTCCTCTCGCGCCAAAAATCGATTGAACCGTCGCCGACCAAGCCAAAATCCGAGCCATGAACTGAACAGCCCGAGGCCGAGACTGAGCGTCACATAAAGCAGGGCTGAGCCGAGCGCACCGGCCTCTAGCAGTTGAATCGTCTCCACACTGAACGTTGAAAACGTCGTGAATGACCCGATGAACCCGGTCCCGAGTGCGGTGACGGCCGTCGGTGACAATCTTCCGGAACGGAATGAGAAATGCGTCAGCCATCCGAGAATAAAACTGCCTATCACGTTGATGACGAGGGTCCCGAGCGGAAACACCCCAATCCAATACGACCCAATCGCCATCCCGAACCCGTAACGCGTGAGGGCACCGAGAGCACCGGCCAACCCGACGTATACATAGAGCATGGCCTCACCTCCCTTTAAAAAAACACCTGTCGCGAACAGATCGCGAGACAGGTGTTTTGATTCTGCATTCATTATACCAAGCGATGCACGATCACGAAATAGCTGCTGGTGCGAACACGGCCGAAATCGCCTCGAACGCCTCGTCGAGCTCTTCTTTCGTGATGACGAGCGGTGGCGCCAAACGAATCACTGTCTCGTGCGTCTCTTTACAGAGCAGACCGCGTTCTTTGAGCGCCTCACAGTAAGGACGCGCCGCTTCCGTCAATTCGATCCCGATGAACAAGCCACGCCCACGGACATCGTGGATGAGTGGATTGTCGATTGATTTCAACCGATCCATGAAGTACGTCCCGAGCTCAAGTGAACGCTCTGGTAATTGTTCTTCTTCAAGCACTTCGAGCGACGCGATTGAGACGGCTGCCGCGAGCGGGTTCCCACCGAACGTCGATCCGTGTGACCCTGGATTGAACACACTTAATACGTTCTCATTGGCCGCGACACATGATACCGGGAATACGCCCCCCCCGAGCGCTTTTCCGAGAATATACATATCCGGCTCCACTTCTTCCCATTCGATGGCGAACCATTTGCCTGAGCGTCCGAGCCCTGATTGAATCTCGTCGGCCACGAACAAGACGTTATGCTGCTGACACAGTTCACTGGCGCGTTTCAAATAACCAGCCGGTGGGATGATGATGCCTGCTTCGCCTTGAATCGGCTCAACGATGAACGCTGCCGTATTTTCCGTGATCGCCGCTTCGAAGGCATCGATATCACCGTACGGGACGACTTTGAAGCCTGGCAATAACGGCCCGAATCCACGTTGATATTCCGCTTCAGTCGACATCGATACCGCCGCCATCGTCCGACCGTGGAAGTTGCCCGAACAGACGATGATTTCTGCTTGTCCC
Source organism: Exiguobacterium sp. SL-10 (assembly GCF_004337025.1). NCBI lineage: Bacteria > Bacillati > Bacillota > Bacilli > Caryophanales > Exiguobacterium > Exiguobacterium sp. SL-10. The sequence continues at coordinate 40,266 of NZ_SJUP01000010.1, forward strand.
GGGATTTGTTTCACTTCATACGCCCAACGACGTGATGCTTTGACCGCCGTTTCCACCGCTTCCGCGCCCGTGTTCATCGGTAGTACCATCTCTTTGTTTGTAAGCGCTGCCACTTTTTTATAGAAGCGGCCGAGCTGATCGTTATAAAATGCACGTGACGTCAACGTGATTTTATCTGCCTGATCTTTTAATGCTTGAATGATTTTCGGATGGCAGTGCCCTTGGTTGACAGCTGAATATGCGCTCAACATATCCATGTAGCGGTTCCCCTCCGGGTCCGTCACCCAGATCCCCTTCGCTTCCGAGATGACGATCGGAAGTGGATGATAGTTGTGCGCCCCGAACTTCTCTGTTAATTCAATCACTTCTTGTGTCTTTGACATTTGATTTCCCCCTTATCAAAAAAAACTATCTTACTCCTTCAGTATATGATGACCGTCTTTCTTTTGACAACGACCAACTTGCCCATTCCTCGAGTTGGGAAAATAAGGTACACTAAACGTAGAGTATGACTCATTTGACGTAGATTGGGGGAAAGGTTGTGGCTTCATTGCGTGATTTGCCGATTGACGAGTTCATCGATGCTTTATCTGTCCCATGCTGTTATATCAATCTCGATGGCAACGTCCTTCTTTGGAACGAACATGCTGAATCGCTCTTCGGATGGAGACGCGGCGATGTCCTTCACCGCCCGCTCCCGGTCGTCGAGCACTTAGAATATACGCTCGAGACGTGGTCGCCACTGCTCCTTCAATATCCGTTCTCGACGACGGCAATGACGCCGTTCAAACATAAAGACGGATCGATCGTCTATGCGACCGCCTATTTACAAACCTTCTCCATCAATGACTTCACCGGCTATTTTCTAGCCTTTTTACCGAAAGGGTTTAGTCCCCTCCTAAGCACGGAACAGTTCAACTTGCTCCATCACTTTCAAGCGATGATTGAGCAGTCGACTTATTATTTGGCTACGAACGCACACGGGGAAATCACCGAGATCAACCCGTTGTTATGTGGATTCATCGGAGCAACTGATCATCAATTTATCGGCAGTCGTTGGTTCGACCTCATCCATCCCTCATTCGAGAACGACCCGATTTGCGAGGACGTGCTTCAAGCGCTTACGACCAATCGCATTTGGAACGGCGAGATGCCAATCCGTTCCGAGCGACATGTGACGAACACGTGCTGGCTCAATTTGACGATCATTCCGATTTTGAACGAAGATGGCGACGTCTTGCAATATACCGCCTTCGGGTTTGACGTCTCAGATAAAAAGCGACTCGAGCAAGATGTCAAGTACCTCGCCTATCATAACGATTTGACCGGTCTATTGAATAAAAAGGGATGGCTTCGTCAATATGCTCATATCCTGCAGGATATCGATCAAGGGGACGGCTTGATTCATGTCGCTTTGTTCGACATTGATCGTTTCAAAATCATCAACGAATCGTTCGGCTCTCGCGTCGGCAACGAACTGCTCATCCAAATCAAGGAACGGGCCACTCAGTTCATACCGGAGACGAGCGTCATGTTCCATCCATCGGGTGGTTTGTTCGGACTGCTGTTCTTTGAAGAGTCGAAAGAAGAAGTGTTCCAGTTGTTGCGTCAACTACAACATGAACTGCAACGCCCGTTCCGGATTTATCATCATTCGATCATGGTGTCGATTTCAATCGGTTGCGTCTTCTATCCATCGGCTACGTCTTCATTAGAAGAACTATATACGCGAGCCGAGAGCGCTTTGTTCAAAGGAAAACGGATTGGCGTCGGGACGATTCAGTTCGTCACGAAAGACATGGACGATGCATTCTCTAGGCAAATCCATATCGAAAAGGCGCTCTATCAAGCGCTCGAGGAAAAACATTTTTATTTGGAGTATCAACCAAAGTTCGAGTTGAAGACCGATACGCTCATCGGGTTCGAAGCGCTTCTTCGTTGGCATCACGATGAACTCGGTCAAATCCCGCCATCGGAGTTCATTCCGCTCGCCGAGGAAATGGCGCTCATTATCCCAATTAACAACTGGGTCATCCTGGAGGCAGCCAAACAGTTGAAAGCGTGGCAACGTCTCGTCGATTATCCGTTGTCGATGGCCGTCAACATCTCACCGAATCAATTCCGGAGTGATAGTTTCATCAACACGCTTCGAAACATTAAACAACAACTCAATTTAAACCCGTCCGATATCATTCTCGAGATCACGGAAAGTCTCGTCATGCAACAGACGGATGAAATCATTGCGCGGATGAATCAAATCAAGCGCCTCGACTATCGCTTATCGATTGATGACTTCGGGACTGGCTTCTCTTCACTTCAATACTTGAAGTCGTTCCCGGTGGACGAACTAAAAATCGATAAAGTCTTTTTAGACGACTGGCTAGCATCGAAGTCACACTTGCTCGACGTCATCGTCCATCTTGGGAAGAGCCTACACTTGCACGTCGTGGCCGAAGGGGTCGAAGACCAGGAGATGCTCGATCACTTGAGACAAACCGCCTGCGATTCGTTCCAAGGTTTCTTGTACGCCAAACCGATGCCTCCAATCGAAGTATTTCGTTTGTTGACGGGCGAACGACCATAACAAAAACCATCGGATGTCTCACGACATCCGATGGTTTTTTTCACAGGCTGATCGTTGCTGTCCATATTCCGTAGACACCGTACGTGGCTGCCAATAGGATGACGAGCGCGATCATATATTGCAGGCGGCTGAGGAACGGCCGTCCCTGTTCGCGTTCGGCCAGCATGAAGACGAACACGCCTGGCGCGTAAAGAATCATCGCGATGAGCATATATTCGACACCTGACGCATAGAGGAGCCAGGCCGCATAGATGGTCGCGATTCCCGACATGACGAGCATCGAGCGTGCCCCAGTGCGTCGCGCCTCTTTCCAGCCGAACAAGGCGGAAAACAAGTACGGGACGAGTGCTGCAATCCCGGCGATGCTCGAGAGCACCAAATAGGTCTGTTCGGAGAACAAGGCGATCATGGTGACGAGTTGCGTGAAGACTTGCGTGATGAACAGCGCACTCACCGGTGTCTCGTTTCGGTTGATTCGGTTGAACAGTTTAGGGAACACCCCATCGCGACTTGCCAAATAGGAAATCTCGGTCGCAAGAATCGTCCACCCAAGCAACGCACCGGAGAGCGAGACGAGGAGTCCGATGTTAATGATGGTCGCACCGACAGGACCGACGACTGCCTCGAGTACGTACGCCATCGACGGTTCTGCGAGCGACGCGAGTTGCTCTTGTGTCATCACCCCGAACGAGAGGATTGAAATCATCATGTAAATGACGAGCGTCCCGATAAGACCGATCACCGTCGCCCGTCCGACGTCCCGTTTATGGCGGGCGCGTGATGACAAGACGACCGCTCCTTCGATGCCGACGAAGGCCCAAAGTGTCACGAGCATTGTCGACTTCACTTGTGGGAACACTTGTGACCAGCTAAATCCGGATTGCCCCCAAAAATCAATTTGAAACGTGTCGATCCGGAAGGCGAACAAGATCAGGACGATAAATAAGAAAATCGGGACGAGCTTTGCGATCGTCGTGACGATATTGAGGAGTGCCGCCTCTCTCATCCCGCGTGAGATAATCCAAAACAATCCCCAAATGACGACTGCGCTCATGATTAAACGAAACGTTCGATGCTCTGACGAAAAAATCGGAAAGAAGTAGCTGAGCGTGCTAAAAATCAATGTGATGTTTGCCACCGTCCCGATCCATGCGGACATCCAATAGCCCCATCCGCTATTGAATCCGACAAACTTGCCGAACCCTTCCTTCGCATAGGCGTAAATCCCACCTTCAAGTTCAGGTCTCGTATTCGCTAAAAATTGAAACACGAACGCGAGCATGACCATGCCGATACCCGTGATCGTCCAACCGATCAAGACCGAACCGACCCCGGCACCTTGCGCCATCGCGCCAGGCAAGTTAAATGCGCCTCCGCCAATCATCGTTCCGACGACCATCGCAGCAAGCCCGAAAAAGCCGATTCCGGCTGATTGTCCTTTCATTCCAAACCCTCCAAAAACAGTTGACGTCTGACGAATAACTATACATCAATAATGTATATTCATTCGGCGATTTCCTTATTCTACTGAATACAATGACGTTTAGATAGGTATTTTACTAATGTTTATATTTTCGAATAATTAAAAAAATTAATTGCTTATTCATTCTGTTTATAGTTTAATGACAATATATTCGAAACAATCAGAATTTTCGGGAGGTATGACAATGCGTAATAAGAAATGGTTAGCTTTATCGGGTGTTGCCTTGCTTGCGACAGCAGCATGTGGCGGCGGAGAAGAATCATCGTCTAACACATCAGAAGGATCATCATCGGGTGATGCGAAGAAGGAAATCACGCTCGTTTCGGCGACAGATTTACCACAGCTCGATCCAACGCTCACTACGGACTCAACATCAATCATCGTGACGAACAACGTCTTCGAGGGACTGTATCGTCTTGATGAGAACAACCAGCCGGTACCGGGAATTGCTGAAGACGTTGAAATTTCAGAAGACGGACTTACATACACGTTCAAATTGCGTGATGCGAACTGGTCAGACGGATCACCAGTCACAGCTGAAGATTTCGTCTACTCTTGGAAACGCGCCCTCAACCCTGAGACAGGCGCCGAGTACGCATACATCCTTCAGGACTTGAAAAACGCCAACAAGATTCTTGCAGGCGAAGAAGAACTCGATGCACTCGGTGCGAAAGCACTCGATGAAAAGACACTCGAAGTTCAATTGGAGGCACCTGCCCCTTACTTCCTCGGGTTGACAGGATTCCCGACGTACATGCCACAAAAGCAAGAATTCGTCGAAGAGCAAGGCGAGTCGTTCGCGACAGCGGTCGATAAGACGCTCTATAACGGCCCTTACGTCTTAGACAGCTGGCAAGACAATGAAGGTTGGGTGTACAAAAAGAATCCGGACTACTGGGATGCTGACAACGTCAAGATGGAGACAATCAACGTTAAAGTCGTCAAAGAAGTCGCGACAGGCGTCAACTTGTTCGAATCGGGCGAAGTCGACTACACACTCTTGTCGTCTGAATTCGTGCCACAATTCCAAGACAGTGAAGAGTTCAAGACTCGTGCTGACGCACGCATCAACTTCCTTCGCTTCAACCAAAAGAACGAAGCGCTCCAAAACGTCAACATTCGTGAGGCGCTCGCGAAAGGCTTCGATAAGCAAGGTGTCACAGACGTCATCTTGACAGACGGTTCACAGCCGGCTAACTTTATCGTCGCGAAAGACTTCACGTTCACAGAGGACGGAGCCGACTTCCGCGAGAAATATCCGGACCTTCAAAACTATAACGTCGACGAGGCGAAAGCCGCATGGGAGAAAGGTCTCGCCGAACTTGGTGTCGAGACGGTCGAACTTGAGTTCCTCTCACGTGATGAAGAAGCGTTCAAAAAAGTTAACGAGTATATCAAAGGTGAGCTCGAGAAGAACCTTCCTGGCCTCACACTTAACATCAAGCAACAACCGTTCAAAAACTTCCTTGAACTCGAAGGAGAAGGCGACTATGACGTCTCTGCTGCTGGCTGGGGCCCTGATTACCAGGATCCAATGACGTACCTCGACATGTGGGTAACGGACGGTCCGTTCAACCGGATGGCCTACTCGAACGACGAGTATGACAAATTGATCCAAAGTGCAAAACAAGAAGCCGATCAAATGAAACGTTGGGAAACGATGCAAGAAGCAGAACGCATCTTGCTCGAAGATGACTTTGCGATCGCACCGATCTACCAAAAAGGTGAGGCGTACCTCGAACGCTCAAACATTAAAAACATGCACCGCCATCCGTTCGGAGCTGACGCTAGCTTCAAGTGGTTGGACGTCAACTAATCAACAAACCCTGTCACTCATGTGACAGGGTTTGTTTGTGTATCGTCACTTAGGACAAGCCAAGAGGCGTACCACGAGTTGTGGCACGCCTCTCATTTAAGTGATCAAGCTTCACGTTCAGCGCGAATTTCGGCTGGAACACGTCCGCGTTTAGAAATGATTTGAGCGATGACAAGTAATACGACGAATGTCGCGAATGCTGTAAAGAATCCGATCCACATCGAGCCTGTGATGCCGAGGACCAAATATCCGACCGCTGAAACACCAGCCGCAATCAAAGCGTATGGAAGTTGTGTCAACACGTGGTCGATATGGTGCGATCCGGCACCCGTCGAACTGAGGATGGTCGTATCCGAAATTGGTGAACAGTGGTCACCGAATACCGCACCAGCGAGTACCGCCGCGAGTGTCGGAAGCAACAGCTCCGGATCGACCGCCATAATCAAGTCAGCCCCGATTGGAAGCATCAAACCGAATGTCCCCCAACTTGTCCCTGTCGAGAACGCCATCAGACCGGCGATTGCGAACAAGATCAGTGGCAAGTAAGATGCTGCAATCGAGTCCGTGACGAAGCTTGCCAAGTAATCACCGGTTTTCATATCCCCGATGACGGCAATGATCGTCCAGGCAAAGAGCAAGATGAGCACGGCTGGCCACATGGCACGGATACCAGCCCATGTCGCATGACCGTAGTCCTTGGCTGGAATGTTGCGACCAATCAAGAGCAAGAGAGCAACGAGCAAGCTGATGACGGCACCAGTCACGAGTGACCGCGTCACGTCTGTTGACTCGAACGCACCGAGAAGCGAGAAACTTTGACCATCAGCAGCGAGCGCTTGACCGCCTGTGTATAACATGGCTGAGACGGTGGCAATAATCAAGACGATGATCGGGACGATCAAGTCGCGGACTTTCCCGCCATCGTGTTCTTTAATATCTTCACTCATCCCCATCGGTGCGCCTTTCGATGAATCGTAGAGCTCACCTTGAAGGGCACGTAGCTCATGCGTCCGCATCGGTCCGATCGCAAGTCCGGTGTAGGCAACGTAAGCCGTCAACATAAGGGCGAAGATGGCGTAGAAGTTCATCGGAATGATTTGGATGAATGCTGAGAATGACGAGTAGCTATCAATCGAGTACTTCGCAAGAATTCCGGCGATGATGGCGATGATGTACGCTCCCCAGCTCGAGAGCGGACTAATGACACAGACCGGTGCGGCCGTCGAGTCAATCGTATAAGCGAGTTTCGCGCGCGATACTTTTTTCCGGTCCGTGAGCGGTCGGCTAATATTCCCGACGGCAAGACTGTTGAAATAGTCATCGATGAAAATCAAGATTCCAAGGCCGAACGAGACGAGGCGGGCGCCACGAGCCGTTTTGACGTTAGAAGCTGCCCATTCACCAAACGCACGGGCACCGCCTGATGTTTGAATGATGGATGACAAGATGCCGAGCAAGAGCAAGAACGCGATCAACAGCACGTTCCATTCATTGATGGCCCCATCCGCCCAGAATAGTGCGATGATGTTTGACCATAAATACTGAATCGATTCGAGCGGGTTGAAATTGTGAAGCAATAAGACCCCTGCGACAATCCCGACACCGAGTGACGGAATGACTTTCCGTGTTGTGATGGCCATAATAATGGCGAGTAAAGCCGGTACGAGTGAGAGTACCGAAGTTGAATAATCTACCATGCTGATTTCCTCCTCTTCTATTTGAGATGAGGCCCCCCTATGCTTAAAAAAACGCAAAGCGAGGGCATCGGCAACAAAGCCGACACCCTCGCTGGATGTTCCGTCTTTCTTAGCCGACTTGGAGCGCTCCATACGTAAATATGTATGGCAGTCTGACGGGTATTTCCCGTCAGCCCAGCACAAAGTCAGAGACATGACTTTACACTTCGGCGATCTTGCCTTTCTGTAGTCTTCACCGTTGTCATCCTCGGACTACTTACTCATCAGCATCGCACCTCTACCTCATCGATAGCACGAATATTCATTTAAAGTTACGTCTAAATTATCATAGGTCATAGTGACTAATCAATAGTTTTTTTCATCTCGGATGATTTGTTTTAATACAGCGAGTGCGGCTTGATCGTCAGACTCGACCGCTTTAAAGAAATCACTAAAGAAATGATACAAGACGAATCGTTCGGCGTGTGACGTCGTTTGTTCTTTGATCGTTAAGAAAATCAGGTGACGCAACCGTCGTTTCGTCCGCGTCTCGTCAGGCAATTCTTGACATCGGTCTTGGAAGGCACGATATACAGAATTGATCAAATCCCCATGTTCATCATACGACCGGTTGTATGCAACTTGTTCCATCTGTGATATCCCCCCTTTCATTTGTACCGATGAAACTTGTCGTAACTATACCAACTTAAACAAAAGCGTTCAATCGTTTCGGGTCGTTCTTAACAAAAATCATACGTTAGACGGACTCACGACTCGATAAATGAGAACGTCGTGACGTCGAATAGTCCCATATCGGTCAACTTCAAATCCGGGATGACCGGGAGGGCTAGGAACGACATCGTCAAATAGGGGTTGAAGTGACGATGTGCCCCGACGACGTCGAGTGCGTCGTTCAACTGTTCGAGCACGTCCGCCACTTCTCCGTACGGACGTCTTGTCATGAGTCCCCCGATTTCGAGCGGCAAGACGGCTAACACTTTGCCATCCGCGACCGCGACGACACCACCGCCTACTTTCTCGAGCGTCTCGGCTGCGAGCAACATGTCGTCCGGGCTCACCCCGGCGATGACGAGGTTATGACTGTCATGCGCGACCGTCGCCGCGAGTGCCCCTCGCTTCAAACCGAAACCTGTCACCGGGGCAAGGGCCATGTGCCCCGTCCCATGATGACGTTCGATGACAGCGAGCGTGGCAATGTCTTGGGCGAGGTCCGCTCCGGACGCATCAGGTGTGAAGACAAGACGCTCCCGCTTCGTCAAGAGACTGTTCGGTAACACTTGAATCACATCGACTGCTTCTTCCTTCACTGCTAAGCGGAACGATTCTGCTGTCAAGTCCGGCAGTTTGAGTTCCCCTTTCATCGGTTTCGGCACTTCAATCCCGTCAGCCTCGAACGTCGCCTTGCCTTCTTTGGCGACGACCTCCCCGTTCACGTAGACAGTTTCGATTTTCACCGATTGGACGTCTGACAAGATGACGAAGTTCGCTCGTTTACCCGGGGCGATGGCACCGACGTCTTTCAAACCGTATGCCTCGGCCGCGTGAAGACTGGCAACGGCATAGGCCGTCTCTGGCTTGACGCCTTGTTTGATGGCCATGCGAATGTTGTAGTCGATTCCGCCCTCGGCGACAAGATCGTCCAAATGCTTATCGTCCGTACAGAACAAGAACCGGTGGGCGTTGCTCTCGGTGATGGCACGGCTGACTTTCTCGACGTTTCGAGCGACCGACCCTTCCCGAATTTGAACGTAAAAGCCGCGACGCACGCGTTCAAGTGCTTCTTCCGCCGTCGTACACTCGTGGTCGGTCATGATGCCCGCTGTACGGTACACGTTCAACTGATCAGGTCCAAGGCCTGAGGCATGACCGTCGACGACTTTCCCAGCGCGTTCTGTCTGGGCGATCTTTTGAAGCATGTCCTCGCTCCCGGACTCGACGGACGGATAGTCCATCACTTCACCGAGACCGTGTACGCCCGGGTCCCCTAAAAATGGTGCCAAATCCTCGGCGTATAGCTTCGCCCCTGCGTGCTCGAACGGCGTCGCCGGAACGCAACTTGGTAGCATCATTCGGACGTCGAGCGGCAACCCTTTGGCATCGGTGAGCATATATTCGATGCCGAGCGCCCCGTTCACGTTCGCGATCTCGTGCGGGTCGGCGATGACCGTCGTCACCCCGAGCGGAAGCACGGCTTTGGCAAACTCATGAGGTGGGACCATCGATGACTCGATATGGACATGTGCGTCGATGAACGACGGCGCGAGTGTCCATGACGGGTCATGGTATTCGGTCTCCCCTTCGTAACCGTCCCCGATGGCCACGATATAGCCGGCGTCGATCGCGACATCGGTGCGAATCGTCTCACGGCTGTAGACATCGATGACCGCCACATCCTTAAAGACGACCGCTGCTTTCTTTTTTTTCGCCGCGATGTCGATCAAATGTTGTTTCTCCATCTGTGTGTCTCCTTTTTTCTACGTATTTTTACTATCTTAACAAGAATAATCTTTCCGGTGCAATTTCTTTTTCAACTTATGCGACAATGAAAGCATATCCATTTGAAAGGGGTTACACATATGCAATATAAATTAGGCGAACTGATTCCACACGTCGATGAGACAGTCTTCATCGCACCAGGAGCCCACGTCATCGGTGACGTTACCATCGGCGCCCATTCCGGTGTCTGGTTCAATACGGTCATTCGAGGAGATGAGGGACCGATTCAAATTGGTTCTTACGTGAATATTCAAGACGGGTCGATGGTCCACCAATATGAAGGGTCCCCGACCATCATCCATGACCGGGTGTCGATCGGTCATATGGCGATGATTCACGGTTGCGAAATCGAAGAAGGCTGTCTCATCGGCATGCATGCGACCGTCCTCGACGGGGCTAAGATCGGCAAGGGTTCATTCATCGCGGCCGGTGCACTCGTCACACCAAATATGCAAATCCCAGAAGGCGTCATGGTCATGGGCGTGCCCGCCAAAGTCGTCCGTCCGCTCAATGACGAGGATCGCTTCATCATGGAACGGACCGTCAACAAATACGCCAAACGGGCTGAGCAGTACTTGACGACATGCGAGCCACTCACATCGACCCAAAGATTGTGAAAGCGTTTACAAGATTCATAAATTGTTAACGATTATCCCGATTTTTCTTCATGTTTCCTTTGTATACTGAGGATGTAGTCAAGCCGACGTGTCGAAAGGGGCCAATTGTAATGTATCCAAACCATGCCGAACTCATGTTAGACTTGTACGCCTCGTCCGTAAACCCAAGCTATTGCCTGCATATCGAGGATTCGTTCGACGATACGCTACAAGGCACACATCGAGAGGTTTGGGAACGGTTGCAATCGGATAATACTAAAGAGGAAGAAACTAAAATTAAGGGAACGTGAACAAAATGATTCCAACGAATGTCATTCAAGATTGGCTCGCAAACAAGCTAAAAAAATAAACTGAGCGCCCAAAAGAACGTCTCAGTCTATCCATTCATACATCTTCGCCCGGTCGTAGTCTACTCACGACCGGGCTTTTCGTTCATTCAAAGATTGTCAAACTGGCATCGATGGACTCACGCTGTTTCATCGGTGGCACATCCTCATATCGTCCGAGCTGAAGCAATCCGACGAACGTCTCCCCATCGGCCCCGATCAGCTCTTGGAGACGGGCGTCTTCGAAAATGCCACCCGTCCGCCAGACGAGGCCGATCTGTTGCTCACTACATAATAAATGAAAGTTTTGAATCATCGTCGCCGTGGCGAGCAGCGCATCTTTCTTCCCTTTGTCCGTCTCGAACTGTTTCGTCGTCACATATATACAGGCGGCCGCATTTCGAATTCGTCCCGCAATTTTCTCGCGCTTCGCTTCGGGACCGTCGGCAAACGCCGGTTCGAGCGCATGAAGCAAGACGTCTTTTCCGTCCCCGTTGAACAAATAGAGATTCCACGGCTCGACTTTATTATGAAACGGTGCTTGATGCGCCGATGCCAGCAACTCATAGAGTACTTTCGTCGCAATCGGTTCTTCCGTGAACACCCGAATCGTCCGTCGCGATTCAATCAACTGCTGTCCTACTGTCTTTTCCATTCCCATCACTTCCCCCTCTATTCTCTCTTTCATCATAATTGAAAACAGTTCTCATTTGAAGAGGAATGACTTCGAAAAAAGAACGCATCCCTGATTCAGGAATGCGTTCATCGTATCATGTCGACTGCCCAACAATCTCACAGACGACCAAATCTTCGAGCGTCTGTCTGCGGACGACGAGACGGTGTGTCCCGTCCTTCACGAAGACGACGGCCGGGCGGAGCATCTGGTTATAGTTACTCGCCATCGAAAAGTTATACGCCCCCGTCGCTTTGACGAGGAGGAGATCGCCCGCTTCGACCGGCGGGATGAGCGAGCGGTTCGAGATGATGTCTCCCGACTCACAGCACGCCCCGACGATCTTCGCTTCGAGCGTCTTCGGCTCATCCATCCGCGTCGCCGCAATCACATCATATTCGGCGTCATAAAGGGCCGGACGAATATTATCCGTCATCCCCCCGTCGACCGAGACGTACGTGCGGACACCGCTCACTTCTTTCACCGTCCCGACTTCATAGAGCGTCGCACCGGCGTTAGCAACGAGCCAACGACCTGGTTCGATCCCAATTTTCGGGAGCGGTAGACCGAAGCGGTTTACTTCCGCGACGAGCGTGTCCATCACTTGCGTCATCGTATCGGCGAAATCGAGCGGATCGTCCGACTCGAGGTAGGCGACACCGAAGCCGCCACCGATGTTCAAGACGTCGGCGGTATAGCCCGTCTGTTGACGAATCGTCTCGATGAAGTTGACCATCGTTTTGACCGTATTGATGAACAGCGTCGGTTCTTGAATCTGCGAGCCGACGTGGCAATGAATTCCCTGCAACTGCAGACGTTCTGCCTGCAGCGTCGCCTTGATTGCTTCGAGATACGCATCGTCATGAGTCGGGAAGCCGAACTTCGTATCGACTCCACCCGTCTGAATCGCCTCGTGAGCGCCTCCGACGACTTGTGGGACGATGCGGAGTAACACATCGACGTCTACCCCTTGTTCAACGGCGAGACCCGACAACAGTCCAATCTCGCGCATGTTGTCAATCGTAAAGTGGGTGATGCCGTTCTCGAGTGCGAACGTGATGTCCTGTACCGTCTTGTTCGACCCATGGACGTGAATCCGGTCAGCTGGAACACCTGCGTGGAGCGCGACGAACATCTCACCGCGTGAGACGACGTCGATGCTCAAGCCCGCCGCAATCACTTTCTCATACACGGCCGCGATCGACATCGCTTTTGAGGCGTAAAGTGCGTACGTGTTCGGATACTTGTCGAGGAATGCGCTCCGGACAAGGCCAAGACGACGTTCGAGCTCCGGTTCACTCATGATATAGAGTGGCGTCCCGTACGTCGCTTGAAGTTCACGGACGGACACGCCTTCGATCATACAAACTGATTGGTTGGTGGTGTACATACATTGCCTCCTTCAAAGCGGTGCGGGACACGCCATGAGCGTGCGCATAATTGTTCTGAGTTATTGGCGTGCCCGGTGCGGGTCACGTCATCGATTTTCGTGAGATGGCCGTATAGTTCGACACGGTCTCCGACTTGAACGGTGTCATCGACACGCAAGAAACTATGGCTCATGAAGATGTTGCTAATGAACGGATAAGCGCGGCCTTCGATATGGGCCGGCAAGAAGCGCCGGGCGCGCATGAGTCCATCGCCATAGCCGACGGAGAGCACGGCGATGCGTTCATTCGTCTCCGCCGTGTAGCCCGTACCGTAACCGACATGGGCACCGGCCTCGATGTCATGCACCGCGACGACTTCCGTCTCCCAGCGAAACGCTGGGACGAGCCACTCGACCGGTTCGACCGAGGAATAGCCATAAAGGAAGATGCCGACACGAACGTGCGTGCAATGTCCGAGACGCGAGTCCGCTTGAAGCGTCGCGGCGCTGTTGGCCGCGTGCACGATTTCAAACGAATGGCGTTCGATGAGACGATTCGACCAGTCGGCGAACCGTTCGACGTGGACGCTATGTTCGATTTCAGCATTGTCCGCGTCAGCGAGTGGAAAGTGTGTACATAACCCGACAAGGTCGAGCCCTTCATCTTGGCAGAAGGCGACGATGGCCAACGCTTCCTTGAACGTCTTGGCACCGAAGCGGTTCATCCCGACGTCAAGCTTCAAGTGAAGCCGGACGCCATTCAACTGATCCCGTTGCGAGACGAGCCAGTCGTAGGAACTGATGGCGACGTCAAGTCCGTCGCGATGGACGTTCGTCCACTCGTATACCGGGTTCATGACGAGGACGCGCGCTTCTGGCGCTGATGTCCGCACCTCGCGCGCCTCGTCAAGCGTCGTCACCATGAAATGACGCACCCCTTCTTCGTACAGTGTCGTCACAACTGGCTCCATCCCTAAGTTATAGGCGTTGTTTTTCACGACGGCAAACACTGGTCGGCCAAGTGCTTCAATCCGACGTTTGTTTTCGCGAATCGCGTTTAAGTCAATTGTGACTCCCATACAAAAACTCCTTTATTCTATGACTCCTGCTTTGACGAATGTGACCCAATCGCGGTGGCTTGCGATTTGTCCTGTTACAGCCTCACGGTAACGTGCGAGCATATTCGTCGCGACTGTCTGGACGCCGCCACCGATCGAAATGTTGTCGATTTCGATGACGCTCGTCACTTCAGCTGCTGTTCCCGTCAAGAAGATCTCATCTGCGACATATAGTTCGTCACGTCCGATGTGGCGTTCGATGACCTCGAACCCTTCCTCACGGGCAAGTTCGATCACCGTTTGACGCGTGATACCGTCGAGCACCGAACAGTCGAGTGACGGTGTGAAAATTTTGTTTCCTTTGACGAGGAAGATGTTGGCGACGCTCGCCTCGCTGACGTTTCCGTTCATGTCGAGGGCGATCGCTTCGTCATACCCGTCGCGGACCGCTTCTCCTTTAAGGAGTTGCGAGTTCATATAGTTCGCTGCCGCTTTCGCTTGCATCGGCATCATCGTCGAAGAGACGCGACGGTACGATGCGACTTTCGCGCGGATCCCGACCGTCTTGCTGAAGTATTCGCCGAGCGGCCAGCACGAAATCGCGACGTGTACTTTCGTTTCCTGCGTCGGCATGAGTGCCTGCCAAGGTGTGCCGAGGAAAACGAATGGACGGATGTAACACGCTTCAAAGCCGTTGCGTTCGATCAATTCAATCGTCGCCTGTTCGAGCTCATCGACCGTGTACGGGAGTTCGACGTGATAGTAAGCACACGACCGAACGAGTCGCTCCAAGTGTTCACGGAGTCGGAAGATGGCTGGACCTTCCTCGGTATGATACGCCCGAATTCCTTCGAAGAACCCGCTACCGTAGTGAATCGCGTGTGTCATAATGCTCGTATTCGCGTCACTCGGTTCAATCCAAGCCCCGTCTTTCCACATCCATTGTCCATACTGTTCCATAGTTCAACTCTCCCATTCATTGTTTATATTTTCTGTCTATTATACGTTACAGGGAGCGTAAGTCATCAACAAGTTGTGTTTTTTCTGCTGTTTTTTCATCCTTCTGCTTGATGACGCGGGCTGGCGTACCGGCGACGACGACGCCGGCCGGTACGTCTTGTGTGACGACACTGCCTGCTGCGACGACGGCATTTTCACCGATGCGAACACCTTCCAAGATGACGGCGTTCGCACCGACCATGACACCATCTTCAATGATGACCGGGTCTTTTGAAGGTGGCTCAAGGACACCCGCCACGACGGCGCCGGCGCCAAGGTGGACGTTTTTGCCAAGCGTTCCGCGGGCACCAATGACCGCGTTCATGTCGACCATCGACCCGTCGCCGATGACGGCACCGATATTGATGACGGCCCCCATCATGACGACAACGTTGTTGCCGATTTGAACGTGGTCACGGATAAACGAACCTGGTTCGATGCGGGCGTTCAACTGTGTCGTGTCGAGCATCGGTACGGCACTGTTCCGGCGATCGTACTCGAGATGTGTGTCCGTGATGACGGCTGCGTTCGCTTCAACGAAAGCGGCCGCACGTTCTGCTGTCGTCAAAAACAGCTTCGACTCGTCCGTTCCGAAAGCTTTGGCATCTTCGATCGTAAGACCGGCCAATTGACCGTTGACGTATAGTTTGACAGGCGTTTCTTTCTTGGCATCTTTAATGTATTGCGCGATTTCATAAGCGTTTGTGAGTAACATAAGTGGCCTCCTCGTATAGGTTCGTTAAATTGTATAATCCGGCTGGGCGGTCAAGAATCGTTGCCGCCGCAGCGAGTGCCCCGTTCGCGAAGACACGTTTGGACAGAGCCGTGTGTTTCAATTCAAGCATTTCATCGTCTCCGGCAAACAGGACGGTATGTTCACCGAAGATCGTCCCTCCACGTACCGAGTGCATGCCGAGTTCATCAGCCGCACGCGCTTCCCGCCGCGGTGTCCGGTCATATACCGGTGTCACATCGCGTTTCGCCTCGATGGCACGAGCGAGCAGTTCCGCCGTCCCGCTCGGTGCGTCGACTTTCTTACGGTGATGCGCCTCAATCACTTCGATGTCATACCCCAGCGTGAGCGGGACGAGTTGGTCAAGCAACTGTTTCAGGAGAGCGATCCCATAAGACGTATTGTACGACTGGAAAATCGGGATCTCCTGAGACGCCGCCTCAATTTTAGCGAGCTCTGCCTCGGAGAACCCCGTCGTCGCGATGACGAGCGGGATGTGCTTGGCTTTTCCGAACGCGAGCACGTCATCCAACAGTGCCGGGTTCGAGAAGTCGATGACGACGTCAACATCGGCGGCGACGTCTTGCAGCGAGGCAGGATGTTCCCCTCCAGCCGGCGAGACAATCGCCGCGACGTTCACGTTTTGTGTCCGGGCGACTTCTTCGACGATTTGTCCCATCGCTCCGTATCCATGAATGAGTAAATTCACTGTCTCACCTCATTAAACTGCTCCATCGCCGACAAGAGGCGTGCTTCGGCCGTCGCGCTCATCGGGACGAGCGGGAGGCGTGGTGCGCCAAACTCGAAGCCGCGCGCATTTAGTGCCGCTTTGACCGGAATCGGGTTCACTTCAGCGAACAATTCGTCGATGACCGGGAGCAGTCGGAGCTGCCATGTGCGCGCCGTCTCCAAGTCTCCCGCGAGGAGCGCCTCGGCGAGCGCGACCGTCGCACCCGGATAGACGTTCGAGAGGACCGAGACGACACCTTGCGCCCCCCAAGCCATATAAGGAAGAATTTGATCATCGTTCCCGCAATAGACCGGGAAGCCTTCTGGTACATGAGCCATCATTTGAGCCATGACCGAGATATCGCCGCTCGCTTCCTTAAGCGCAGCGATGCGTGGATGATCGGCGAGTTCTCCGACCGTTGCCGGATCAAGCGCGACGCCCGTCCGTGAAGGTACGTTGTAGAGCATGAGCGGAATCGGTGACGCGTCGGCGATCGCTGTGAAGTGGGCGATCAGACCCGCTTGCGTCGATTTATTGTAATAAGGTGTGACGACCATCGCCATCTCGGCTCCAAGTTCGGCGGCTCGTTTCGTCTTTTGAATGCTGAGCGCCGTATTGTTCGACCCGGTTCCGGCGATGATGACGGTGCGGCCGGCAGCGACTTCAATCGCTTTGACGAGAAGCGTCTCGAACTCTTCGTCCGTGATGGTCATGCCTTCACCAGTCGTTCCCCCGATGACGAGGCCGCTGACGCCTTCTTTGATTTGATCTTCAATCAATGCTTCCCACGCTGTGAGATGTAACTGACCGTCTGCTTGGAACGGTGTAGCGAGTGCGGTTGCGACTCCTGTAAACATTTGATTTCCCCCTTATTTCGTAGCGGTCTGCCCGATCATGCACTGGGCGATTTGAACGGCGTTCGCCGCCGCACCTTTTCGAACGTTATCAGCGACGCACCAGAGATGGAACGTGTTCGGTTGCGACTCGTCGACACGGATACGGCCGACGTACACGTCGTCTGTCCCGTTCGCATCGAGCGGTGTCGGATAGACGAGTTCCCCTGGGTTATCCATCAAGACGACACCCGGCGCGTCCGCGAGCACAGCTTTCACTTCGGCGAGCGTCGCGTCGCGGTCGAGCGTGACCGTGATGGAGACGGCGTGGCTGTTGCGGACCGGGACACGAACACACGTCGCTGTGACACCGAGGTTCGGCGCATTTAAAATCTTGCGTGTCTCCTCGATCATCTTCTGCTCTTCTTTCGTATAACCGTTCTCTAAGAACACATCAATATGTGGCAAGACGTTATCATAAATCGGATACGGATAGTTCTTCGGCTCTTCCCCACGTGCGCCACGCTCCAAGTCTTCAATCCCTTTTTGTCCTGATCCGGAGACGGCTTGATACGACGTATAGGCGACGCGAGTCAACCCGTATACTTCGGCGAGCGGCGCGAGCGCGACGACCGATTGGATCGTCGAGCAGTTCGGGTTGGCGATGAGCGTCTTGTCCGGGCTCAGTTCGACCCGGTTCACTTCCGGGACGATGAGCGGAATGTCCGCTTGCATCCGGAATGCACTCGAGTTGTCGATGACGATGACCCCTTGTTTACTCAAGCGAGGCGCATATTGTTCGCTGATGCTCCCACCGGCCGAGAAGAGGGCGATATCAATCGGATCTGCGTAAATCGCGTCCGATAATTCTCGGATGACGACGTCCGTACCGTTCACGTTCACGGTCTTCCCAGCTGAACGGGACGATGCGTACAGCATCAATTCGTTGATCGGAAATTCATACTCAGTCAATACGTCAATCATTTTTTGGCCGACGGCACCGGTCGCACCGACGACGGCTACGTTATACATGTGGCGTCCTCCTTATAACTTGAAGCGGGTCGCGATGGCCGCGACGGCTGCTTCGACGTCTTGTTCGTTAATCGTGTACGAGATGCTGATCTCGGATGTCGTGACTTGATAGAATGGAATCCCGCTCTCGCGGAACGTGGCGAACAACTCGGCGGCTACCCCGGTCGCGTCACGCATGCCGATGCCGACGACAGAGATTTTGGCATGCTCGGTATGACGGTCGATTTTGATTTGTGGGAACGTCTCGGTCAATTCCGCGAGCGCCTCTTCGAGAAACGCCTCTTCATCGAGCGGACACGTGAACGATAAGAACACTTCCCCGTCGAACGCCGTCTGACTGATCATATCGATATTGACATGACGCTGTGACAACTTCTCGAAAATGTCGGCGACTCCTGCCACCGAATGTGGAATATGTTTAATCGATACGCTGAGCACGTTCTTCACGACGCTCACGCTCGTCACCGCTTTTTGTTCCATCGCCTGTGTCATATCCATGATCCATGTTCCTCCTTCGCTCGCAAGCGTCTTTCCTACAAAGATGTTCACATCAAATTTTTTCGCAAGCTCGACGCTACGCATCTCCATCACTTTCGACCCAAGTGCACTCATCTCCATCATCTCGTCGTACGAGACGGTATCTAGCCGGCGTGCTGCTTTATGGATGCGCGGGTCAGCCGTGTAGACGCCGGCGACATCCGTGTAGATTTCACAACGTTTGCTAAGGACAGCGGCCAAGGCGACGGCGGTCGTATCCGATCCACCTCGTCCGAGCGTCGTCACATCACCGAACTCATTGACGCCTTGGAAGCCGGCGACGATGACGACGTCATATGTCCGCAACTTCTCTTCGAGCACTTCTTTGCGAATCGCCTTGATTTTACTTTTCGTGTGAATCCCCATCGTGTCGATTCCGGCTTGTTGGCCGGTGAGCGAGATGGCGGCGACGCCTCGTGAGTTCAAGGCGATGCTGAGCAGACTGATCGTCTGTTCCTCACCGACCGCGAGCAAGCGGTCCAGTTCGCGAATCATCGGGCGTTCCGTGATTTGTTTGGCGAGTGACAAGAGCGAGTCGGTTGTCTTCCCCATCGCGGAAACGACGACGACAAGCTTTTCTCCAGCCGCGGCCCGTGTCTGTAAATATTCAGAAATGGCTTGGAGTTGTTCAATCGTGGCAACGGAGCTACCTCCAAATTTCAATACGGTTGTCATCAGGTTCCCCACTTTCATGATGTCCACCAACAGAAAAAACGGCAGACCGGTAGGAAGCACTCTCCCTACGGTCTGCCGCTTGTACGCGCAGTTGAAAAACGATTAAAAAATCGTTCCGTAGATAGCGCTCCATGGCATTTCATCCATGGCAGTGTAGGCGTTATTCACGACTACCCCAGCCTTCGTTCGTACGCATGCGAACGTCGACTTCGGCGAAATTCCCCTTTCGGCTCGATCCGGAATGCGTCCGTGTCGATCAAGCGTACTCATGTCATTCGCAACCTCTATCTGTCAGTTGTTAGTTTTAGTTATAACAAATGCTTCCCGGCTTGCCAACCTTTTTTTAGAAAAAAGCAAAATTTCAAATAATGGTCACCACACCTTATGCATCATTCGATGTGGAATGTCCGCGTCTAAAAATTCATCGCCGTACGCCTCATACCCGAGCCGCTCATAGAACGGGAGCGCTGTCAGTTGGGCCCCTAGTTTGAGCTCGTGTAACTCGCTTGTCCGTGCGACAGATTCAATCGCGAGCATGATGTCCTTGGCGTATCCGTTGCCGCGTTTCGTGGCGAGTGTGGCGACTCGCTCCACTTTCCCAATCCCATCGCCGATTGGACGCAGACGCGCCGTCGTCACGGGCTCACCTTTCACTGTCCCCACGAAATGGATGCAATCTGGGTCGAGCTCGTCATACTCGAGGTCAGGGTCGATGCCTTGCTCGTGAATAAACACCGTCGCTCGCACAACCCGTGCCTGTTCAATCAGTTCTGCTTCCGTGCCGTGTTCAATCTTCAACATGATACCATTCCTTCCTGAAGCCGTTTCACGATTTCTGCCGTCGCGCGCTCCAACTCGCTGACCGATTCGAAGCGGGCTTGGGCTTGTTTATGGCTACCGCCGCCACGACCGATGCCGAGGTCATCGAGCGTCCGTTTCAAAAATTTACCGATGGCGATGTCATGCGTCCCGTCATGCATGAGCCACAACTTTTGTCCCGAGTGGTTTGCCCCGACGGCAATCCGGCCCGTCGCGGCGATGCGCTCGACGATCGTCGTCGTCAACGTCTCCGCTTCCGTCTTGCCAATGTGGGTGATGACATAATTGTCTTCTTGCAAAAAGGCAGCGACTTTCGCTTTCGCCACCCGTGCCTCGAGCGCTTTCACTTCCTTGTCCCGCTCTAGACGAAGATTACGTTCCTCGATCACGCGGGCAGCGACCGTCTCGTTCGTCGTCGATAACGTTTGATGAATCGTCCGTAATGCGGTTCGCGACGAATGGATGGCGGACAAAGCACGGTGACCGGCGACATAGGTCAGACGGACGTTCCCGCGGACTTTCTTCATCGAGGTCACGTGGACGATCCCGAGTTGACCGGTCGCCTCGACATGTGTCCCGCCACACGCGTTGTAATCGAGGCCGTCGATGTCGACGATCCGAACCATCCCGGTGCGATCGGTCGGTTTACGTAACCGTGCGACCTCGACCTCTTCAGACGCGAGTTCGTATGTGGAGACGGGACGGTTTTCAAAGATGATGCGTTGCACGTCTCGTTCTAACGACTCGATTTGAATCCAATCGAACGTCTCTGTCCCGATTTCAAGCGACGATTCTTCTTGTCCGATGCCAAAGCTTAACGTCTGAATGCCGTACTCGTCTTCTAATAAGGCCGTCAACACATGTTGAGTCGTATGTTGGATCGAATGGTCGCGACGGACCGCCTCATCGACGACGCCGGTCACACGCGCTCCACGTTCGAGTTCCTGTTCAAGCAAGTGCCAAACGACGTCATCGACCTGTTGCACATCGAGCACGGGCTCGCCGGTGAGTGTACCGGCGTCAGGCGGTTGGCCTCCTCCTTCCGCATAAAATAACGTTGATTCAAGCGCAACCCACGTTCCGCGCGCATCGGTGCGGGTCTCGGTCACCGTCGTTTCAAATTGCCATGGATTCATTGCTGTCGCCGCCTTTTCTGTAGGATATGTTCAGACAACTAGTCTAATTTAGTCTATAATAAGAAACACTTACTTTTGAAGTCAGGAGCGATATGCATGTTACAGATTGATAAACAATCACCGCTACCTATTTATTATCAAATTGAAGCCTATTTAAAGCAACAAATAGATGCCGGCATTCTCCAACCCGGTGAATCGATTCCGTCCGAACGAGAGTTTTCCGAGCGCTATAACGTCAGTCGGATGACGGTCCGTCAAGCGATCACCAACTTGGTCAACGCCGGTTATTTGAGCCGGCAAAAAGGCCGGGGAACGTTTGTCGCCAATAAGAAAATCACGATGGCCTTATCCGGATTGACGAGTTTCTCCGAAGAAATCAAACATCGGGGCATGCGTCCGTTCAGTCGCCTATTATCGTTCCAGACCATCCCGGCCCCGGCAAAAATCGCTCAAAAGTTGAGCGTGTCCCTCGATACCCCCGTCTATGAGATGCGCCGCTTGCGGCTCGCCGATGAACAAGTTCTCGCCCTCGAGACGGCGTACATCCCGGTCGCCTTATTGCCGGACTTGACCGAGACGGATGCCATCGGCTCGATTTACGAGTTTGCCGAGCAGTCCGGCCTTCGGCTGAAAAACGCGACCCAAACGCTCGAAGCACGGAGTGCGGGACTTGAGGACGCAACGTTGTTGACGATTTCTCCAAACGCTCCTGTCCTATTGATTGATCAACGAACGTATCTCGAAAATGGGGACATGTTCGAATATAGCCGCTCCTTGTTCCGTGGTGACGCCTACTCGTTCACCGTGGCCATGGACCGGACGTAAAAAATGGTTTGCCGCGGACGGCAAACCATTTTTTATTGTGCTTCGTATGTGATTCCAGCTGGGTCGTACATATACGTTTCGAGCTCTGTATCGGTCATCGGTTCCACTTCATTGCCCGCATCGGCCTGTTGGACGCGATAACGGACTTCTTCGAGCAACGGCTCGTTCAAGAAGTAATAGAAATGACCGTCATTGCCGCGGGCCCCTTCACCGGTCAACTGATATTGGACCGTGTTGTTGAGGGCACCGATGTCTTCAATCAAACGCATATAATCGTTCGGACCGAGCGTCGTCTGCATGTTGTCACCGACCGCTTTCAACACTTTGTCGTAGTTGTTGATGAGCGATGTGCCGAGCGCTTGGTCAAGGACCGCATTGATCACTTCCATCTGGCGCTGTCCGCGTCCGATATCCCCACGCGGGTCATCATAGCGGTTCCTGACGTAAGCGAGTGCCTCTTCACCTGACAACTGTTGCAGCCCTGCTTCGACTTGAACGACTTCGCGAGAAGCGTCATAACTGTTTTGTTCAGACGAGAACGGGACATCGATTTCGACGCCGCCGACGGCATCGATAAAGTCGACGAACCCTTGGAAGTTGAGCGAGACGACGTGATCGATGTCGATACCGACTAGATCCTCAATCGTATTCGTCGCCATCCGCATCCCGTTGTTCGGGTTCGATTCGTCCATCGATCCGAAGTAATACGCATGCGTAATCTTATCTTGATCGAGACCGGTCTTACCATATGGGATGTTAAAGCCCGTGTAGTCGATATTGACGTACGAGTCGCGCGGGATGCTTAGCATCGTCGTCTGTTTGTTCTTCTTATTCAAGATGACGACGATCATGACATCTGAACGACCATACTCACCGCGCGCTTTCTTTTGCGGCGACAAGTCCGTTCCGAGCACGAGGAAGCTCTCGGTATCCTCTTTATCGAATCGGGTCGGTTCGAGGGTCGGATCATCCTCAAGTGTCACTTGCGTACCGGACAACATGTTATGTGCTTGATAAAACGCTGTCCCATACATGCTCGAGCCAACGATGACGGCGATCAATACGAGGGCGCTGAACAGCTTATAAAACGCAGACGGGCCTTTGCGACGTCTACGAGCCTGGGTTCTTGAATTCATGATTTTCTCCTTCACGGTCGATTGATATGAGCTTCACCTATTATAGAGGAATCCTCGACTTTTGTCGAAAACGTTTTGATTACAAAACCATTTCCATACAATTTCCCACAGTTGACGACAAAAAAACCTGGAGACGTTTGTCCCCAGGTCGTTAAGCACGGATTGAAAAGAATCGGTCGCCCGCTTCGCTGCCGCGTGCTTGTAACACGTCACTACATCCGGACGCCGCCTCGGCGTCGAGCACGATCGTGACGCTCGGATGCGCCTGTAAGATGGAGGCCGGCCACTCGATTGTCGGTACGCTCTCAATCATATGGTGAACCGCTTCTGCTTTTCGAGTACCTGTCGCCACGAGAACAATTTCGCGTGCGTTCATGATCGTATCGAGCCCCATCGTGATAGCATGCGTCGGTACTTCCTCAATCGTATCAAAGAAACGACGGTTCGCTTCCCGCGTCGATTCGGTCAGCTCGATCACGTGCGTCTTCGCATCGAGCGCCGTCCCCGGCTCATTGAAGGCGATATGTCCGTTTTCCCCGATACCGAGCAATTGAAGATCGACCCCGATTGATCGAACGAGTTGTTCGTAGCGGCCCGCTTCCGCTTCCGGATCGGCTGCGTCACCACGAGGCACATGGCTCTCTTTGAACGGGACGTCATGGAACAGCTTCTCTTCCATGAAATGATGATAACTTTGCGGATGGCTCGGTGCGAGTCCAATGTATTCATCTAAATTGACGCTCGTCACATGACTGCAGTCGAGCGCGTCACGTTTGAACATCTCATACATGCCGACCGGCGTGCTGCCGGTCGCAAGTCCGAGCACGAACTCCCGTTTCCCGGCCAATCGTTCAGTGATGAGCGTATAAGCGATGGTTTCTGCATCTGTCGGCGTTTTCGCGACTAATATGTTCATGTCATATCCTCCTTCGAATAAGCGACGCGTCCTTGATGAATCGTCGTCGTGACCGACAGCGTATCGTCCCAAATGACGAGGTCCGCATCAAATCCGGCCGCAATCGACCCTTTTTTCGTCAATCCGAATTCACGCGCTTGGTTCGTTGACGTCATCTTCACAGCCTCCGGTAACGTACACCCTGTGAACGTCACCACATTTCGAAATGCCGCGTCCATCGTCAAGACGCTACCTGCCAAGTTTCCAGCTTCAAGGCGAGCTGCCCCGTCCGCAACGATGACCGGTTGGCCTCCTAGTTCATAGCGACCGTCCGGAAGCCCTTTGGCGCGCATCGCGTCCGTGATGACGACGAGACCGTCCGCCCCTTTCATGCGATAGGCGAAGTCGACCATCTCGTGACGGCTGTGAATCCCGTCTGGAATGATTTCGACCATGACGTCACGCTCCAATAAACAATAGCCGACCGTCCCCGGTTCCCGATGGTGAAGTCCGCGCATCTGATTGTATAAGTGCGTCGCGTGTTTGACGTTCGCTTCCTTGTTCTCGGCGAACGTGGCGTTCGTGTGTCCGGTCGACCCGATCGCCCCGGTCTCACGCATCACTCGTTCGAGTTCACGTGCCCCAGGACGTTCAGGGGCATATGTGACGAGACGAATGTGTCCGCCTGCCTCCTGTTGCCACGTCCGGAACTGTTCCGCGTCGGGATCGATAATATATTCTGCCGGCTGTGCGCCAGCGTTATCGACGTTGACGAACGGTCCCTCTAGATGGATGCCGACGAGTGACGTGTCTCCCGCCTCGATGACGGTCCGGGCTGATTGCAACGCCTTCGTGATGGCAGCAGGTGACTGCGTAATCGTCGTCGCAAAATAAGACGTCACGCCTTCTGCGAACATCGAATGGCTGAGGTGACGGAGTCGGTCCACATCCGCATCCATCGTATCGACGTCGTAACCGCCGTGGATGTGGACGTCAATCATTCCTGGCGTCACGAGCGCCCCGCGCACGTCGAGCTCTGAATCTGTTCCTGCCTGATAGTCCTCCATCGCACCGACGCTCACAATCGTCGTGCCATCGAACCGGATATAGCCTCGTTCCCACGTGTTGTCCCCCGAAACGATATGTGCATTGATGATCACCATAATCGGTCATCCACCTTTCTTCAAGTAGCTTCATCGTTATCATATCAAAAATCAGTATAGTTGTATAGACCAATTTAATTAACAGTTAAACGCCATTTCCCCCATCCTTTGCCCGTCCTGTTTCTCCCTCAAACAACAAAAAGGCTGACGTCGTAACGTCAACCTTTCTCGGTTAGGATGTTTCGTTCGTGAGTGGTTTAGGCTCATATCGTTTGACGATATGGATGAGACGCATGACGAGCAACACGGCTCCGGCCGCTAGACCCGCAATCAACCCAATCCAATAACCGTCCGGTCCGAAGCCGAACTGTTCGGCGAGCGCATAGCCGAGCGGGAGACCGATGACCCAATAGGCGATGAGCGACAAGATGAGCGTCACGTTGACGTCTTTGAACCCGCGCAAAATCCCTTGAATCGGGGCGGCGACCGCATCCGATAATTGGAAGAAGACCGCAAAAATCATGAAGTGAGCCGCGAGTTCCACGACGGCCGCATCATTCGTATAGATGGCAGCAACCCGTTCATTTTGCCAAAACAGAAGCGCTCCTGAGAACAACGATACACCGAGACAAAGGACGATGCCGATTTTGGCATAGCGCACGGCATCCTTCAGCCGCCGGGCCCCGAGCTCATAGCCGACGACGATCGTCAGCGCGCTCGATGCCGACAACGGCAACATGTAGACGAATGACGCGAAGTTGATCGCCGCTTGGTGGGCGGCGACGATATTATCGCCGTATTCACTCAAGAGCAACGTCACCGCGGCAAAGATGCTCACTTCGGCGAAAATGGCGAGACCAATCGGCGTGCCGAGCTTGAGCAACTCTTTTTGTCTCGGCCACATGACACGTTCCACCGACCGCAGGAAGCGATATTCGAGGAACGGCTTGCCGTTCCGAACGAACGCGAACGCCATAAAGAAGAGCAACCAATACGTGATGGCCGAGGCGATTCCCGCACCGACACCGCCATACGCCGGGACTCCGAGTTTTCCAAAGATGAAGATGTAGTTTAACCCGACGTTAATGGGTAACCCTAATAGTATAAGCAGCATCGAGATTCGCGTTTTGCCGAGTGAGTCCATGAGCGTGCGCAGCACGTTGAACAAGAACATCGGCAACACCCCGAATCCGAGGGCGAGCAAATACCCTTTGGCAATCCGTTTCCCTTCCTCGCTCAGTCCCATGCCGTCAACAGCCGTCGGGACGAGAAGGAAGCCGAGCACGAGCGTCGCGACGCTCAGTCCGATCGCTAAGTATACCCCTTGATACAGTGTGCGTTGAATCTGTTGGATATTACGGGCTCCGAGCGCCTGCGCGACAATCGGTGCGACAGCGAGCAAAATCCCGCTTAGCCCCGTATAGACTGGCATCCATAGACTTGAACCGACACCGACGCCGGCCAAATCGACGGCACCGGCCCGGCCTGACATGACCGTGTCAAAAAAGCTGATTAAGTAAAAGGATACTTGTGTCACCAAAATCGGGAAGAAGATGGTGAAGAACAGTTTAATTTTTTCATTAAGTGAATGTGTTTGATACATGGACAACCTCATCTCATTTCAGAAAGGAAAAATTAGAATGAATCAACGGAATGCGGAGAAACTAAAATATGAGCTTTTGGAGACGTGGAATACGTTCAATCATTATATGACCGAGGCGCTCACGTTCCAAAACAGCGAAGACATCCACCAAGCGCGGGTCCACCTTCGGAAACTATTGACGTTCATGCACCTGTACGATACGAAACCTTCCACCTATCGCCAGTTAAAACAGTTGATGGATGCGCTCGGCGCAGTGCGTGACGGGGACGTTCTTCTCGAAGGGCTCGCCGTCGAGACCAAGCTCGATCAGGCTTTCGCCGAACACGTAGAAGCGAGCCGCGCCAAAGACCGAACGATGTTAAATACGCGCGTCACTGAAAAGATGACCCCCTCGCTCGACCAACAAGTTCGTCGCTTTATCGGCGGACAGTTGTTCCGTGCCTTCAAAAAGCAGGACGCCGCGTCATTTATCGATAAAGCGAGGAGTGAGCGTAAACGACGCATCGAGACGCATCGAGACGCGACGGAGATGTCCGACCGGCTCGAAACGCTCCACAAAGTCAGGCTTGCCGTGAAGCGCGAGCGCTATTTAAACGAATACTTGTTGAACTACGAGGAGAGCGCTTCAAAAGATCAAATCCAAAAGCTGAAACGGCTCCAGACCGAGCTTGGCGATATGAACGATCGGCATCAACTCTTGCTACGTTGGACGGAGTTCACTCCACCGGCCACGCTGACCGATGATTACGAACAAGTCTTGCACGAGCTACAGAGCCGGCTCAACGAATCAGTCAACGCCCTCCAACTTTAGCGGGACGTGTAACGCTCGACGAGCAGTTCGAGTAGTTTCATTCCGGCAATCGAGTTCCCTTTCGAATCGAGGGCCGGTCCGAAAATCCCGAAGCCGACATCACTCAGGCCGAGCTCATGTTTACCGGTCGCGAGAATCGCACCCGACACCCCGCTTTTTCCTGGGAGCCCGACACGGACAGCAAATTCTCCAGACGCATCGTACATGCCGCACGTCGTCATGATCGCTTTGACGATCCGGACGACGCGACGCGGAATCAGTTCCTCACCTGTGACCGGGTCTTCCCCATTACCGGACAGGATCCGACCGATACGGGCCAGGTCAAAACAGTCAATCTCAATCGCACACTGTTTCGTGTACACATCGATGATTTCATCAACATCGCCCTCGACGATTCCGTGATGGCGCATGAAATAGAGCAAGGCCCGGTTCAAGTCGGTCGTCTCGTATTCCGAGCGGGCGACTTTTTCGTTGTACGTGATTTCCTCGACCGGGACGTCAAGCAACGTCGCCAAAAACTGGCGAAACTGATAAATCTTCAGTTCCGCCGTGTCCCCTAAGATCATGCTCGTGACAGCGAGTGCCCCCGCGTTGATCATCGGATTGAGCGGCTTCGATGGCACTGTCTCTTCAAGCTTGGCAATCGAGTTGAACGCGTCGCCTGTCGGTTCCATCCCGACTTTCGAAAACACGTAATCTTCCCCAAATTCCATCAAGACGTAACAGAGCGTCAACGCCTTCGAGACGCTTTGAATCGTAAATTTATGATGGACGTCCCCCGCATGTATATATGAACCATCAGGCAGGCAAATCGCCACACCGAGCAAATCGTCCTGTACATGCGCGAGCTCAGGAATGTAGTCGGCAACTTTTCCTTGTGCTGTATACGGACGACACTCGTCGACCAAATGCGCCAACTGTTGTTCCAATACGTTCATCCAATCACCTCGTGTCCGATAGTTTTCAACCGGGTCATCTTATCATATTCCAAGACGGTTAACCATCAAGTGGCCCGTCTTCTTTTTCTGGTTTATACCATTCCTCATCGGCCCAAAGGACCGACGGGTTGTCTTCATCCCCTTCGAGCTTCTCCCCGTGTCGATTCATCGAAGCGATGAAAGCGATAATCCCGACCACGACGATCGTCGCCGTTATACCGAACCAAACCATATGGAGCCTCTCCTTCCCATTCGTGACAAATTTGTCTAGAACCACGTGAGACTTATCCTATGTCTACATCGATATTCTCGGTACCGTTAGGAGAACACTACATAGAAATGGGTGAATCGATTGAACAAGATTGCAATTATCGGTGGAGGAATCACAGGTATGGCTGCCGCTTATTACGCGAAACAAGCCGGGGCGCACGTCACCTTGTACGAAGCGAGCGATCGAGTCGGCGGTAAAATCAAGACCGTCTATCGAAACGGCTTCGTCTTAGAATGCGGACCGGACGGATACATGGCCCGAAAACCGACCTTGACCGAACTGATCACCGAGCTCGGACTCGACGATGATCTCGTCCGATCGATGACCGGAACATCGTATATTTATGTCCGTCAACAGCTTCGACAAATGCCGGACGGATCGGTCATGGGCATCCCGACCAAGTTTTGGCCGATGGTCAAGACCGACCTGTTCACGTGGCGTGGCAAGCTTCGGGCCGGGATGGACCTGGTGCTTCCACGCGTCTACACGGGAACCGACATCTCGCTCGACAATTTTTTCCGAACCCGGCTCGGATCCGAAGTCGTCGATGCGATGATTGAACCGCTTCTCTCGGGGATTTACAACGGGACGCTCGACGATATGAGCATCGAGTCTACTTTCCCTCAGTTTATCACGATTGAACAGAAAACACGCAGCCTGATTCTCGGCATGAAAGCATTGACCCCGCCCGTTCAAGCCGGCGTCAAACCTCGTGAATCCGGGAAATTCCTATCGCTCAGGCAAGGTCTCGGCGTCCTTATCGAGGCGCTTCGTCCGTCGATCGACCGCCTCTATACAGAGACAAAAGTCGCATCGGTCCGGTCCCATGAAGTCACGCTTGCCAACGGGATGACCGAATCGTTCGATGGCATCATTTTGGCGACCTCACCGGATATGCTCGGCCCGATTCTCGGTCTCCCGGAAGCAGAAACATTGTCCGGGTTGAAACGAACGTCTTCCATCACCGTGCTCGCGGCGTTCGACGAGAAAGATGTGGCGGCACTCGACGGGACCGGTTACGTCATCGCCAAAGCGGAAGGGAATGCCTTGACGGCCTGCAGTTGGATGCATAAGAAGTGGCCGCACATGGCGCCCGAAAACAAAGCGCTATTACGCGTCTACATCGGCTCTGCGTTCGTCCCCGCCTTGTTGGCGGAGTCAGACGAGGCCATCGCCGACTTCGCGCTGCGTGAGCTTCGGAAAATTCAACACGTCGGTACTCCGATTTTCACGAAAGTCGAGCGACATATCGATACGATG
Organism: Exiguobacterium sp. SL-10; assembly: GCF_004337025.1. Classification (NCBI taxonomy): domain Bacteria; kingdom Bacillati; phylum Bacillota; class Bacilli; order Caryophanales; genus Exiguobacterium; species Exiguobacterium sp. SL-10. Next base: position 70,721 of record NZ_SJUP01000010.1, read on the forward strand.
CCTCAATATGAGGTCGGACATAAACAATACGTGCGTGCCTTCGAAGAGCAGTTGTCCACGCTCGACGGGGTCGAGGCATGCGGGGCCATCTTGCATGGCGTTGGTCTCCCAGACTGCGTCGACTCGGCCAAACAAGCCGTCTCCCGGGTAATGGCGAGACAGGCGGCGTCCGTATGAAGCGAGTCGATTACAATGAGAACCCGTTCATCGTCATCTGGGAAGTAACGCGCGCCTGTGCGCTGTCGTGCGTCCATTGCCGGGCCGAGGCCCAGTTCCATCGGTATCCGGGTGAACTCGATACGGAGCAAGGTAAAGCACTCATCCGAGACATCCACGCGATGGACAATCCGATTCTAGTCTTCACCGGTGGCGACCCGCTCATGCGCGAAGACTTGTTCGAGTTGACGGAATATGCCGCCTCGCTCGGCATGCGCGTGTCAATGACCCCCTCGGCGACACCACGTGTGACCCATGACGCCGTCAAACGGGCAAAAGACGCCGGTTTGACACGTTGGGCGTTCTCGCTCGACGGGCCGGACGCCAAGTCGCACGACTACTTCCGCGGTACGCGCGGCAGTTTCGAGCGGACACTGCGCGGCATCTCTTACTTCCGAGAAGAAGCGATGTCATTCCAAATCAACACGACGGTCACGGAATATAACGTCGACCAACTCCCGGAGATTGCCAAGCTCGTCGGTGAACTCGGCGTCTCGGTGTGGACGTTGTTCTTCCTCGTACCGACCGGTCGCGGGTCGCTCTTACAGCCAATCTCACCGGAACGGCATGAAGATGTGCTCCGCTGGGCGTTCGCGTTGCAAGAACACGTCCCGTTCATCATCTCAACGACCGAGGCGCAGTTTTATCGGCGCATCGCCCGGCAAGAGAACTTGAAACGAAAACAAGTTGGATTGTCGCCCATCGGCCATCCGCATGACGATCTCGCCAAGGCACCCCGCGGCACGAATGACGGGAACGGTTTCGTCTTCATCTCGCATACGGGCGACGTGCAGCCGTCCGGTTTCTTGCCGATCCCGTGCGGCAACGTGAAACAGACACCGCTCGCCGAGATTTACCGGCACCACCCGGTCTTCAAGTCGCTGCGCGATCCCGATACACACCATGGGAAATGCGGCTACTGTGAATATCGCTACGTGTGCGGAGGTTCTCGAGCCCGCGCTTATGCTGTCACCGGCGATTATAAGGCCGAGGAACCGTATTGCATCTATCAACCCGAACCAATTGCATAAACAAAGAGCGCCGGCATCAGCCAGCGCTCTTTCCTTATTCAGTGAGTGACCGTCGCGGGACGAAGCGTCAACTCGTCGTTCTCGACATCGATGACGACTGTCTGGCCGTCCTCGATGTCTCCGGCGAGAATGCTACGGGCGAGTTTCGTCTCAATCGTCCGTTGCACGTACCGGTTGATCGGACGGGCCCCGAACTGTGGCTCATACGCCTCGTCGGCGATGAACACTTTCGCGGCATCCGTAATCTCGATTTGAATCGATCGCGACGTCAAGCGACTGCCCATGCGCGCGACCGCTTTCTCGACGATTTGACCGATTTGAGCACGCGTGAGCGGATGGAATAAAATCGTCTCATCGACCCGGTTCAAAAACTCGGGACGGAAGTGGCGACGGAGTCGCTCGATGACTTGGCGTTCTTCCGCCTCATCGATGATGCCGTCTTTCGCCGCTTCGAGCAAGATGTCGGCACCAATGTTCGACGTCATGATGACGATCGTGTTTTTGAAGTCGACGACACGCCCATGCGAGTCGGTCAAGCGTCCATCATCGAGCAGTTGCAATAAGATGTTGAACACATCGGCGTGCGCTTTCTCGACCTCGTCGAGCAGGAGCACCGAATACGGGTTGCGGCGGACTGCTTCTGTCAATTGACCGCCCTCTTCATAACCGATATAGCCGGGAGGCGCCCCGACGAGACGCGACACGGCATGTTTCTCCATATATTCGCTCATGTCGAGACGAACGATATGGTCTTCCGAATCGAACATCGCCTCGGCGAGCGCTTTTCCGAGTTCGGTCTTCCCGACACCAGTCGGTCCGAGGAAGAGGAACGAACCGATCGGGCGGTTTGGATCTTTAATACCCGCCCGAGCCCGAATGACGGCATCACTGACGAGACGAATTGCATCGTCTTGTCCGAAGACGCGTTGGTGAAGTACCGTCTCGAGATTGAGCAATTTATCCCGCTCGCCTTCGGTCAATTTCGTCACGGGAATGCCCGTCCATTTTGAGACGACCTCGGCGATTTCTTCCTCGGTCACTTCCTCGCGGACGAGTTCACGCGTCACGGACCCGGCAAGCCGTTCCGCTTCCGCAAGTTCGCGCTCGAGTTCAGGGATACGACCATATTTGAGTTCAGAGGCCCGGTTCAAATCGTAGCGGCTCTCGGCTTCTTGCAGTTCGAGTTTCACTTTCTCTAAATCCCCACGGATATGTTGCACGCGGTGCGTCGACTCTTTCTCGTTCTCCCAACGGAGCCGGAGCGCGTCCGACTGTTCGCGAATCGAGGCGAGTTCTTGCTGCAGTGTGTCGAGCCGTTTCTTCGAGGCGTCATCGCTCTCTTTCTTCAAAGCCGCCTCCTCGATCTCGAGTTGCATGACGCGACGGACGAGTTCATCGAGCTCGGCCGGCATCGACTCCATCTCCGTCCGAATCATCGCGCACGATTCGTCGACGAGGTCGATCGCCTTGTCCGGCATGAACCGGTCGGTAATATAACGGTTCGATAAAACGGCAGCCGCGACGAGCGCGTTATCGTGAATCCGCACCCCGTGGTGAATCTCGAAGCGCTCTTTCAAACCACGTAAGATCGACACCGTATCCTCGACGTCCGGTTCATCGACAATCACTTGTTGGAAGCGGCGCTCGAGCGCCGGATCTTTCTCGATATATTGCCGATATTCGTCGAGCGTCGTCGCGCCGATACAATGAAGCTCTCCGCGAGCGAGCATCGGTTTGAGCATGTTCCCGGCGTCCATCGCCCCTTCGGACTTGCCGGCCCCGACGATTGTGTGTAGTTCATCGATGAAGAGGATGATTTTCCCTTCCGCTTCTTTCACTTCGTTCAACACAGCTTGGAGCCGCTCTTCGAACTCGCCGCGATATTTGGCCCCGGCGACGAGCGAACTCATGTCGAGACTGAAAATCGTCTTATCTTTCAAGCTCTCTGGAACATCGCCGCGGACGATGCGCTGGGCGAGCCCTTCGACAATCGCCGTTTTCCCGACGCCTGGTTCTCCAATCAAGACCGGGTTGTTTTTCGTCTTCCGGCTCAAAATGCGAATGACACGCCGAATCTCGCTATCGCGCCCGATGACAGGATCGATTTTTCCGGTCTTCACTTCTTGAATCAAGTCGCGTCCGTACTTCGTCAAGACATCGTATGTCGCTTCCGGTGATTTCGACGTGATCCGTCGATTACCGCGAACGGCGACGAGTGCCTCACGCAATCTCTCCTCGGTTACGCCTTTACGCTCGAGCATGCTTTGCGCTTGACTCTTGTTCATGACGATCCCGAGCAGGATGTGCTCGACCGAGACGTATTCATCACTCATCCCTGTCGCTTCACGTTCCGCCGTCGTCAACACGTTCAACAACGAGGCTGAAATCATCGGCGTCGGCGGCGTTTGAAGTTTCGGTGCGTTTTTGAGCGCCATCGCGACCTCGGCCTCGATATCGGCGACGCTCAGTTCCATTTTTTGAAGTAAGAGCGGCGCGATGCCGTCCGTTTGTGAGATCATCGACGCCAAGACGTGCCATTCGTTCATCTCGCTATGGTGGTACTGTTTCGCAAGTGCCTGCGAGCTGACGATGCCTTCATGTGCTTTATCGGTAAATCGATTGAAATCCATTCTGCTTCCTCCTTAGGCTCAGCGCTCGAGTTGTTCGTAAACAGATCGGTGGGCGGCGTCTAGCGGCAAATCAACTTCGAGTTGGACGAACAGATCTGACCGGACTTTTGAGGCGGTCATGAATCCGCGTCCCGGGATGCGCATCCGTTGACCAGGACGTGATCCCGGTTTGACTTTTAGTTTGACCCGACCGCCATCGAGTGTCGCCACGACGACTTCCGTACCGTCAAGGAAAGCGAGCGGTCGCAACCGTTTGACAGTGATGACGTTCGCTCCTTCCCGCCGATACGTGTCGTCATCGGTGAAGTGGAGCTCGACGTACACGTCGCCACGATCGCCCGATTGTCCGACTTTACTGCTTTTGCCTTTAAGCCGCAGCTTTTGTCCTTCATGGGCGCCTTGCGGGATTTTGACGTTGACCGTTCCCGTCTGTAGGCGCAGGCTCACTTTGGCCTCACTCGTCAACTGACTGAGCGGGACATTGACGCGGACCGTCTCATCGAGGTCTTCCTCGACCGACTGGTCAAAGAAGCTGCCGAACATGTCCTCGAACCCGAACGTCCGCGATGTCGTCCGTGATCCGCCGCCGAATTGACGGAACAAGTCCTCGAACTGGGCCGACCCTTCCCCGTAACCATCGCCGCTGTATCCTCCGCCGAACGTCGGCCCATCCGGACTTCCGTAACGGTCATAGTTCGCTTTCTTGTCAGGATCGCTCAACACGTCAAACGCCTCTTGAATCGCTTTGAACTTGTCTTGGGCACCCGGGTCTTTGTTCACGTCCGGATGGTATTGTTTTGCCAGCTTTCGATACGCTCGTTTAATGTCTTGGTCGGATGCCTGTTTAGGCACGCCAAGGACGTCATAATAGTTTTTTGCCATCTCGTTTCACCTCACCTATCCCTTTCCCGATTCTGTTAAGTCTATTCTACCGATTTGGTCAAAGAAGGTCAAAGATTTTCCTCGTTACTTGTCATACGAAAAAAAGAGGGCATTCGTTTCATCACGAAGCCCTCTTGTTGATTAGAAATACACTTTTGGACTATCCATGTCCTCTTCGAACACGATGGTCACTTCCTGATTGCCACCGAGCGAGGTGACGTTAATGCGTACAGGTACGTTCCGGTTATACTCCCATCGGTTTTCGAGCAGACCGACGACGTGCTGAGTGAAACCGACGAGTTCGGCCCGGCTATAAAACTGGATCGGAATGTCGATTTCAATCCGTGACAACTCCCCGTTCTGATAAAACCCTTTTCCAATCATCCCACTGAAATCCGGGAACACATCGGCGATCCGGTCGCTGAAGAGTGAGAATTTTTGGGCGTCATCGCGCACTTCCGTCGTCGCTTTCGCGGACGGGAAGTAATAATACGTTTCGTCGATGGCTTTCCAGTCGTTCGCTGTCACCTCTTCGGCCGTACCGACGAATGCCGATTTGACATAGTTACCAGGCGTCGGGGAGCCTTGTGGTGCCTTCATATAGAGAGCGACGTTGATGTCGAGATCTTTGAAGTCTTCCCGCTTACGTAGCTGGGCGATAAGTTCGTTGGCCATACGCTCGCCTTCGGCAATGACTTTCTTCTCGTCAAGCTTCTCCGTGTACGTGGGACCAAAGTTCGGCGCTTGGAACACATACTCCTGGTTCAAAATCAAAGCGAATGAGACGCCACCGAGTTCATAACCGCTATCTGTCTTCGTCATGTAATTCTGTTCGACGAGAGACGCCAAATAAAGCGGAGACTTTTTGTTCTCTTCGACGAACTTGGTTTCGGCCACTTCGGCTGTGCCGTTCGCGTACGACGGGTTGAGGGGAACGAGCCCCTCTGCTGTTTTGTCTTTACGACTGAGCAGACGCGAGACGTCTTCGCTCGTCAACAGCTGTCCTTCTTGATACGCATAGTCCCCCGGTTTGAATGCACCGGTCGAATGACGCATGAGTCCAAGTTCGACTTCTTCAAGTTCGAGCGACGAGCTCACTTGGCGCTGCGCCAAGCCTCGGGCCGCGGCAGGTTTGAACGGAATGACCATTTGATAATACGAGTCGCGTGCTTCGATCGCTTGCGTGACCCCTTCAGCCGCCGTCTCTTCGCCCGTCGGTGTGACTTCCTCTTCCCCCATCGGGATTTTCATGGAGCATCCGCCGAGAAAAACTGTCGCGGCGAGAGCTGGGATGATCAATTGTTTCCATTTCATCTATGTCTAAACTCCTTTGATGATTCGTTTCGTTACACTTCGTCCATTATAACAAAATCGTCCGCCGAAAAAAGTGTCGAAGCGGAATCAGTCCCGATTCATAAAAAAACACCCTCCAACTCACGCTGAAGGGTGCCACGTTCACGCTTTCGAGGTTGGACGGCGTCGATGTGTCACGAACAAGAGACCGAGTCCGATCAAGATGAGACCAATGACCGTCCCCCGCGTTTCCGTCGAACCTGTCATCGGCAACGTCGCTTGGTCCGGTGTCACCGGGGTCGTCGGTTCCGGCACATAGACCGATTCATCTTGGTCATCATGGTTATCGTTGTCCGGTTTCGGAATATGTTGCTTCACGTGCACGGTCGCCTCGACCGTCCGCGACACACGCGCCTCACGATTGACCTCGAACGTGAACGTCGTCCGGTTCGTCAAGATCGCGCCCGCTCGCACATCATAGGACGGCAAAAGCACTTTTTCCATCTCAAGCACAACTCCTTCACCTGGTACGAGCCCGTTCTCGATTTCAGCGAGGGCCCGCATACCGTCTCGAAGTGTCTCGGTCGTCTCGCGTTGTTCCTCGGTCGTCAACGCCCCACTCGTCCATTCATCGATGACGTCGACAAAATATAACGTGACGTTCGACGTGTTCGTGATCGTATACGTGTAACGAATTGTCTCTCCCGGGTGCACCGTCTCCGGGCGCGCCGTCTTCGTGACCGTGAAATCGGCCTGATTCAACAAGACGATTTGTTGACTCTCGGCATCGATGACCCGACCGTAAGTATCAGTCGCCGCGACACGGAACACGTTCCCGATTTCAGGCGCGTTCGTTCGGTCATAGTCGCTCGGGATTGTTAAGTGGACCGTCGTCTCGACACGTTCACCTGCAGCGAGGCCGTTTTTCCCGATGAGCGCCATCAACTGCTCACGCACGTCAGCATTGAATGCTTCGACCTTGTCAGCGTCGATGTCGCCACTAAAGAACTCATCCTCGATGGATGTAATCGTGAGTGTCGTCTCGCCTGTGTTCTCGATGACGAACGTATACGGGATCATCCCACCGACGACGGCTTGGTCAATATTTGCCTCTTTTCCGACCTCGAGGCCAATCATTTCGTTCGTCACATCCGTCTCACTCGTCACATCGGGTGTGGCGGACGGTTCAGTCACCTCTTCTGTCACAGGTTCTTCTGTCACAGGTTCTTCTGGCGATGCTTCCGGTTCAACGAGCGGAGGCTCGATTGGTGTTTCGACGTCCGGAACCGTCTCCGTCCCATCGTCACCCGGTTCACTCGACTCATCTGCAAGTTCCTCCATCTCGAACGCATAGACGGCACTCGGAAATGAATACGGAACGCCCTCATTGTTATATAACGTGACTTGATCGATAGTCGTCACGTCGACCTCGGTCGCGTCAATCATGAACCGCCAAACCGTTTCCGTTTCACGAGCCCCATAATACGTCACGTCCGCGTAGATTAGGCTCGCTTCCTCGTACACCTCGATTTCGTCGGTGCTCAACTCAATTTGTGCGTAAATCGTGGTCGGTGTCATCGTCGAGTTCGCATAAATACTATTCGGTGCCCACATACTAATCAATACGAGGACGAATGTGATGAGTGCAAACATACGTCGTTTTGTGTTTCTCATGATGGTTCCTCCTCTAAGGTGTCTGCCAAACTGTGACGAACGTCTGCGATGACACGCTCCGGCACGGGAGAGGAATGGAGGATGATTGTGCGCGAGTCGTGGTGTGAGTTCTTGGTGTCAAAAAGTATTTGTAGATACTATTCATTACCCATCGCACGTTCCAACGAACCCGTCGCCATCTCAAAACCGTTGAAAATCAGGTCAATGAAAAAAAGGCCTTCTCATGGAAGACCTTTCTGTTAAGACTGTTCTGCTAAGAAAGCGAGCAACGCCGCCTCGTCCCAGACTTCGATGCCAAGCGATTCGGCCTTCGTCAGTTTCGACCCGGCCTTCTCGCCAGCGACGAGAATATCGGTGTTCTTGCTGACACTTCCCGTGACGCTCGCACCGAGCAACTCAAGTCGCTTCCCGGCTTCGCCGCGCGTCATCTCATGGAGTTTCCCGGTCAAGACGACCGTCTTGCCGGCGAGTGGGGCATCCAGATCAACTGGTCGTTTTGCACCTTTGAACGTCAAATTGACACCCGCCTCACCGAGGTCACGGACGAGGTCACGGGCTTCCGGCTTCTCGAAGTATAAGGCGATCGATTCCGCCATCTTCGTCCCGATGCCATCGATTGACGTCAATTCGTCGATGGATGCTTCCATGACCGCGTCCATCGTCTCGAACCGCTCCGCAATCAACACAGCCGCTTTCTGGCCGACAAGACGGATGCCGAGGGCGAACAAGACACGCTCGAGCGAGTTCTGTTTCGACTGTTCAATCGCCGCGAGCAAGTTCGTCACCGACGTCTCGCCCATCCGGTCGAGCGCGAGGAGCGCGTCCCGGTCGAGACGGTACAGGTCGGCCACGTTGTGGACGAGCCCGGACGCGTGGAGTTGTGTGATCACTTTCTCGCCGAGGCCATCGATATTCATCGCCGGGCGCGACACGAAATGAATCAGCCCTTCAAGCAGTTGGGCCGGACATTCCGGATTGACGCAACGATGGTCCGCCTCCCCTTCTAACCGGACGAGTTCAGATTCACAAGCTGGACAATGGGTCGGGAAGACGATTTCCGTCTCATCGCCTGTCCGCTCACTGACGAGCGCAGAGACGACGGCCGGGATCACATCGCCGGCTTTCTTGATGACGACGCGGTCCCCGATATGAAGGTCCTTCTCTAAAATGAAGTCCTCGTTATGGAGCGTCGCGTACGTCACGGTCGACCCTGCGACTGAGACCGGTGCGAACCGCGCCCGCGGCGTGACTTTTCCAGTCCGCCCGACACTGAAGTCGACGTCTTCGATCGTCGTCACGACTTCTTCGGCCGGGAATTTATACGCGACGGCCCAGCGTGGACTCTTCGCCGTAAAGCCGAGCTGTTCTTGCTCCTCGTAGGCCGCGACTTTGATGACGATGCCGTCAATCTCGTACGGCAGTTCCGACCGCTTCGTTACGTACGTTTCAATATAGTCCCATAACTCATCGGCCGTATGACACGTCGTGTATTCTTGGCTGACGGCAATTCCGAGACGGCCCAAGTACGCAAGCGACGCGTCGTGCGAGGCGACGAGATCGTCCGTCGAGACAAGCCCGTAGGCGAAAAACGCCAAGTTCCGCGACGCCGCGACTTTCGAGTCGAGTTGGCGGAGCGAGCCTGCAGCCGCATTTCGTGGGTTGGCGAATAACGGTTCCCCAAGGCGTTCCCGCTCATCGTTCAAATGTTCGAACGACCGCTTCGGCATATATGCCTCACCACGCACCTCGAACGTCACGTCCTCGTTCAATCGGAGCGGGATTGAGCGGATTGTCTTCAAGTTTTGTGTGATGTCTTCCCCCGTCGTCCCGTCACCGCGCGTCGCACCACGGACGAACCGCCCGTCTTCGTATTTAAGCGATACGGCAAGTCCGTCAAACTTGAGCTCGGCGACGAAGAGTGGACTGTAACCGAGATCTTTTTCAATGCGTTCGACCCATTCGACGAGCTCTTCTTTCGAGAACACGTTCCCGAGCGACAGCATCGGTGTGTCATGCGTCACTTTGACGAACGCGTCGAGCGGGGCACCGCCGACACGTTGCGTCGGCGAGTCCGGACTGCGGAGTTCTGGATAGTCCGTCTCGATTTCAATCAATTCGTTCATGAGACGGTCGTATTCCGCATCCGGAACACTAGGCCGGTCGAGCACATAATATTCATACCCGTATTGATTTAACTTTTGACGAATCGCTTCAACACGTTCTGCCATCTCCATAGAATCACCTCACGCTTTTTCGATTGGGGCAAACTTGGCGAGCAGGCGTTTGATGCCGACTGCCGGGAACGCGATATCGAGTTCGAGCTGATCGCCTTCGCCACGCGTCTGAACGACCGTGCCTTGTCCCCACTTTTTATGATTTGCCTTGTCTCCGACTCCCCAACCAATTGATTCGGCACCGGACGACTGGGCGAGTTTCGGTTTTGGTTTCGAGCTGAATCCGTTCACCGGAAGTTTCCCAGGCGACTCGACCGGATTCCATGGCATCGGCTTTTTCGCTTTGCCCGACCGCTCTAAGAGCGTCTCTGGCAACTCATGCAAGAATCGTGATTCCGGGTTGTTTTGGAAACGCCCGTATAACATACGCGACTGGGCCCGCGTCAAATAGAGACGCTTTTCGGCCCGGGTGATGCCGACGTATGCGAGGCGGCGTTCTTCTTCCATCTCTTCCGGGTCGTTCAAGGCACGACTGTGTGGGAACAGTCCTTCTTCCATCCCGATCAAGAAGACGACCGGGAACTCGAGTCCTTTGGCCGAGTGCAGCGTCATGAGCGTCACTTGGTGCAACTCATCGACTTCTTCGAGTGTGTCGAGGTCCGAGACGAGTGTCAAATCGGTCAGGAACGCGACGAGCGTCTGTTCGTCACTCTCTTTCTCAAAGTTTTGGGCGACCGAGAGAAATTCTTGCAAGTTCTCGAGTCGGCTCTCGGCTTCGAGCGTCTTCTCGATTTTAAGCATCTCTTCGTACCCTGACTTCTTCAATACTTCTTCAATCAATTCCGAGATGGACAAGTAATCGGCCATTTGACGCAAATCGACCATCAATTGACGGAACTCGGCGAGCTTCGTCGCTGTGCGTGGGGCAATCCCAGACAGTTCGATGTCACGGATCGCTTCCATGAGCGACACGCCTTGCATCCCGGCAAAGTCACCGAGCTTATCGACCGTCGCGGCGCCGATGCCGCGTTTCGGTTCGTTGACGACACGGACGAAGGAAATATCCTCATCCGGATTGGCGATCAAGCGTAAATACGCCAAGATATCCTTGATTTCTTTTCGCTCATAGAACTTCGTCCCACCGACCATCTTATATGGAATGTTCGACTTGAGGAGCATTTCTTCGAGTCCACGCGATTGGGCGTTCGTCCGATACAAGACGGCCATCTCGCCGTAATCGACGCCTTCTTGGCGGAGTTCTTTCATCTGATTGATGATAAAGAACGCTTCATCCCGGTCGTCCGAAGCGACGTGAAGGAGCAATTTCTCCCCTTCAACATTCTCCGTCCAGAGCTTCTTGTCTTTACGACTCGAGTTATTTTGAATGACACCGTTCGCCGCTTCCAAAATCCGTTTCGTCGATCGATAGTTTTGTTCGAGTAAGATGACGTGCGCGCTCGGGTAATCTTTCTCGAACGTCAAGATGTTGGCGATGTCGGCCCCGCGCCAGCGATAGATCGACTGGTCCGAGTCACCGACGACACACAAGTTCTCATGCGCTTGCGCGAGCAGTTTAACGAGCGTATATTGGGCCCGGTTCGTATCTTGATACTCGTCGACGTGGATGTATTGGAATTTCTTCTGATAAAACGCGAGTACGTCCGGTGCTTCTTGGAATAACTGGATCGCCTTCATGATCAAGTCGTCAAAGTCGAGCACGTTGTTCTGCTTCAACTTCTTCTCATACGCCGTATAGACGTCCGAAATGACTTTCTCGTATGGGTTGTTGCCAACGAGTGCGGCTGCGTCTTGCGGCGTGCGGAGTTCGTTCTTATGGTTCGAGATCATGCCGAGGAGCGTCCGCGGCTCATATTTTTTCGGGTCAAGGTTCAACTCTTTGAGCACTTGCTTGATTGCCGTCAACTGATCGGACGAATCGAGAATCGAGAAGTTCCGGTCATAGCGGATGCGATCGATATCACGGCGTAAAATCCGGACACACATCGAGTGGAACGTTGAAATCCAAATATCGTCCGCGACGCCACCGACGAGGCGGGCGATCCGGTCTTTCATCTCGCGGGCCGCTTTGTTCGTGAACGTAATGGCGAGAATGTTCCACGGGGCGATTTGTTTCGATGCCATCAAGTAGGCGACGCGATGTGTCAAGACACGCGTTTTCCCAGACCCTGCCCCGGCCATGATGAGGAGCGGACCGTCCGTATATTTGACTGCCTCCGCCTGCGGGGGGTTCATGCCTTTGACTAATTCTTCACTCAAGTTGTACATAATCGTTTCCTTTCTATAACCAAACGTTTGTTCTTATTTTATCGGAGTGCCGCGACAGTCGCAAGCGCTCCTTCGAAATTGTCATAAATCACATTGCCGACGACAATCGTGTCCGCGTGTTCGGCCATCATCCGGGCCGACTCGTACCCGGTAATACCGCCCCCATAAAACAAATGGGCGTCCGGCACCGCCAAGCGAACTTCTTTGACGAGCTCGACGGACCCGAGTGTGCCGCTATACTCCAAGTAGAGCGAAGGCAAACGGAACAAGCGATGACCTGCTTCCGCATACGCAACCGCCTGCTCGATCGAGAGATTGCTTTTCGCCTCGGTCACGTGAGCCACTTTCGCCTCAGGGTTCAAAACGATATAGCCTTGTCCGGTCACATGGTCATGAAACAAGTGTCCATGCCGTTCAAACGCCTTCACTTGATGACCGATGAGCCAGTCAACCGTTCCAGCATTCAGGACGGTCGGAATAAAATAGTGATCGAAACCACGAATCACTTGCTCAGGATGGCTCATCTCGAGCGCGAGCGGAATGCCGCACCCTTCGAGTCGGGCATAGAGCGCGAATGTGTTCTCCGCATCGACCCCGTCGGTCCCTCCGATGAGGAAGGCGTCCGTACCAGAGCGAATGAGCGCCGCGAGCGCCGAATCATCGAGCGGTTTATTCGGATCTAGTTTAAACACGTGGCGCCACGATTGAAAATCCATTCGACTTCCCTCCCCTTCGATACCTTCTCTAGTGTAGCGATTTTTCCCGTCGCTTGCATCTGTTGAACAAAAAAAAGACTTGCCGAGGCAAGTCTCAAGCACGTCTGGCGTGCGTCTTTTGTTCGCGGGCCGTCATCCACTTGGCGACGAGCAGCGCGAACAGCCCGTACACCGGGATGAACCAAAGCGGGTTGGCCAAGAAAAAGCCGAGCACTGGAATATCAAGTAGCGGTGAATCTGGTGAACAGAGCGCCGTTCCGTTCACGACTGCGATGAACGGCAACACCGGGACGGCGAACACGTAACCGAAATTGATCCAAAAAGCTTTCATGTTCTGATCTCCTTACCCTAAGATGATCGATTCTTTCGGATAGTTGTACATCCGCTTCGGCTGTCTCCGCTGCAAAATCAAGATGAAGGCGATGACACCGATGCGTCCAATGAACATTAAAATGGTGAGCACCCACTTGCCGACGTTACTGAATTCAGACGATAGGCCGACCGACAATCCGGTCGTCCCGAACGCCGAACATGCCTCGAACAAAATCCGGGTGAGCGATGCATCCTCGAAGAACGTCAGCACCATGACCCCGGTCAACAGGACGGCCAGTGATACGGTGATGATGACGAACGCTTTCCAAATGTCCTCGAGCACAATCTCACGTCCGAAGATTTTAATGGACGAGTCCCCGCGAATGAACGCGATGACCCCGAGCACGGCGACGGCGAACGTCGTCGTTCGAATCCCCCCACCGACCGAGGACGGTGACGCCCCGATGAACATGAGAATCGACAGTAGCAACATACTACCTTCCGAGAACAAGTTGACATCGACGGTCGACAACCCCCCATTTCGCGTCGTCACGGACTGGAACAACGAGTCCGAGAGTGCGAGCCAGAGCGGTAACTCTTTGAACGCGTTATCATACTCAAACAGGAACAAGCCGACGGTCCCAATGGCAATCAAGATGAAGAACGTCGATACCGTCAGTTTTGTGAACAGTGAGAACCGGCGCGGGAAATTCTCGCGCTTCCGAATGATCCGGTTCGTCAAATACGTGCGAATCTCGACGAGGACCGGGAACCCGATGGCACCACCGGTCATGAGCGCGATTTGCGTAAAGATAACGAACGGATCTTCCCGGAATGGTGCGAGCGAGCTGCCGGTGATGTCGAAGCCGGCGTTCGTCGTCGCACTGATCGAACCGAACAGGCCTTGCAGGAACGCCTCGCTGGCCGTATCGAAGTAATTTAAGTAATGGACCCCAAGCAATACCGCACCGACCGCTTCAATCGCGATAACGGTGATGACGATCTCGGTGATATACTTGACGATCCCAGACATCGACGTCTGGTTTTGGTCACGTAAAATGAGCTGGCGCTCGCGAAAACCGATGCGCTTGCCAAGCAAAATCCACATGATGACGTGAAGACTGATCAGACCGACCCCGCTCACTTGAACGATGAACAAGATGATAAATAATCCGAACGTCGAGAACGTATCGGTCACGACGATCGGGGTCAATCCGGTGACGCTGACACAGCTGACCGCGAAAAAGACGAGATCGGTGAACGTAATCGAGACGCCCGGTTGTCGCGCAATCGGTAAAGCGAGCAAAATGACGGCCAACACGACCGCCGCGCTATAAATCAACACGAGTGTCTGGACCGGTGTCAGCTTCCGAAAGAACAGCTGTAAATTTCGCTTCATAAACTTGTCTTGCATCTCGCCCCTCCTCTCCCATCAAAAACAAGATGACTCTTATGAGCCACCTTCTGATTGTTGTAGACGTTCAAGGGCAAGATCATAGCCGCCTGACCCGTAGTTCAAGCAACGCTTGACGCGGGAAATCGTGGCCGTCGAAGCTCCTGTCGCTTCTTCAATTTTATGGTACGTGCTACCTTCACGAATTTGGCGGGCCACTTCTAGCCGTTGGGCGAGCGCCTGCACTTCGTTCACGGTCGCTAAATCTTCAAATAGTTGATAACAATCTTCGAGTGTATCGAGCTTCAAAATCGCCTCAAACAGCTGATCGAGCTCTCGTCCTCGTAATTTATCGAGTTGCATCCGCAAGCATCCTCTCTCCATCGTACTTCTTTATCATTCTAAAGCACGACCGGCTCGGACTCAACTGTTCATCGTAAAATCGCCGGAAATAGTATTTGTTTCTTCATCACTTCGTAAATTCCGAGCGGTGTGGCCCGGACGTACGGCAAGTGTGTCGATGCCAAGAACAAGAGCGTATAGATCGGGTCTTCGAACTTGTATCCGCGCGCGAGCAGCTCAGACCGCAACCGCTCTTCTTGGACGATCAACTGTTCGACCGGCTCTTGCGACGTCATGCCACAGAGCGGGAGCGGAATTTCCGCGATCATCTCGCCACGGTCGACGAGAACGATGCCGCCGCCGAGCTGTTTCATTCGTTCGAACGCCATCAACATATCTTGTTTGCATTTTCCGAGAATCAAGTAGTCACCACTGATTGAATACGAACTGACGAGACCGCCAAAGTCGTTGGCAAACCCTTTTAACACCGTATTGAGGCGCCATTTCCCTTCTTTATCAAGCAACATGAGGAACGATTCGTCCCCGTCACGCGGCAGTTCATCTTGCCCGGTGTCGTGCGAGATTTTGAACAGTTTCATGATGACCGAGTTGACCATATCAAGCCCGACCGGCATGCTGAACGACAGATCGTTCGGCGTCAGTTCGATATCGACGTCCGTCGATGGCATGAGCGCGAGCGCCGCATCGACGAGCTCGTTCGGGAACAATGACGTCCCGTCCCGATAAATCCATTGACCTTTGGCGATGACGGCGGTCGGACGTGGCTCGTCGATCGCATCAAGAATATTGAGATGGGCGATGCGCCCCGGCGCAATCGAACCGAGGACGTGGTCGAGACCAAAATGTCGCGCCACATTCAACGACACGATCCGATACGCCTCAATCGGCGGCAACCCGGCATCAATCATAATCTTGACGAGCGCGTCTTGAAGCCCGTCTTGATAAAAACCTGGGGTCGATCCGTCCGTCGTGACCATCACATGATCGAACGCCTCAAGTCCGGCGTCGAGAAGACCGCGGATCAATCCTGGAAGATCGGGACGAATCGAAGAATGACGGAGCGTCGTCGTATAGCCGTGTTCGAGCCGGCATAGCGCCTCGTCTGCTGTCATCGCTTCATGGTCGCTGTGAACACCCATCAACGCCATCTTCGTCAATGTCTTCGCCGAAGCACCTGGGAAATGTCCTTCGACCGGGAGCCCGCACGTCTCCGCGTCGAGCATCCATTGGAGCATCTCGTCATCGCCCTTCAATGTACGCGGCCATGCCGTCAACTCACCGGCCATGATGACGTCCGGATGATTGAACCAGTCGTGAATCCGCTCTGAATCGACAAGGACACTGTCCCGGTCGAGTTCGGTTTGTGTATCAAGACGGGCCCACCAATACGTGCTCGTCGGTAACTGTTGCATCGCGTCGAGTTGTGCAAACGCTTGCTCCTTATTTTGTAAAAAAAGAAGCATGTTGTCATTCACGAGCGTCGTTGTCCCCCGCTCGCCTGCATACTTCGACAGCGTCGCCGGATTATAAAGTTGAAATGGATGAGCGTGTGGCTCGATATAGCCGGGGACGATATATTTTCCGGATACGTCCACCGTCTCGACGGCCGTTTTCGGCAAATCCGGCCCGACGTAGACGATTCGGTCATGCTCGATCCAAATATTTGCTTGTTTCCATTGCTTCACGTACATGTTCAAGTATGTGGCATTCGTCAATACGAGCGAAGGTGGCCTGACTTGGCTCACGACTTCTAATTGTGACCGAATCATCGCTTTAGACCACGGTGCCCGCGCCGATCGTTTTGTTGGCATCGAACCCAATCCTCCCTTAATCGCCTCGCCATTATTATTAAACAATAATTTTGTAAGCGTTTTCTTTCATCTGTTTCAAGTTTACCTTTTCTATGAAAGGGTCGCAAGCTATGTTGACCATTGTAACGGAATTCACATGAAATTCACACAAATAAAGACACCTCCCTCGGGAGGCGTCTTCATCAGTCATACATCATGACCGTTTGCTTCAAATAATGCTCGAGTTGAGCGAGCGGAACCGGTTTACTGTAATGATAACCTTGAATGAGTGAACTACTATGCTCGAGCACGAAGGCGAGCTGTTCGGGACGTTCGACCCCTTCGGTGACGATATCAAGACCGAGTGTGTGGAACGTCTGGTAAAGTCCTTCAAGGAGGGCCCGGTCGAACGTATTCTCCGGAATCCCTTTGACGAAGTTTTGATCGATTTTAATAATATCGAGTTGAAGCGACTGTAAAAAGGACAACGACGACGTGCCGACACCAAAGTCGTCGAGCGAGATTTTAACACCAATTGCTTTTAGTGCGTGGATGAACTGCTGAAGTTCATACAAGTTCCCACCGACCTCACTTTCAGTGATTTCAACATGAAGACGATGAGGGTCAAATCCCGTTTCGGTCAGTACGTGTTCCAATGAATCTAAAAATGATCCGTCGGCAATTTGGCGTTTCGATACGTTAATCGAAAGGAACAAGTGATGGCGCTTCACTTGCTCTGTCATTTCCATGACTGCTTGTTCGAGCACCCAACGTCCCAAGTCTGAAATCAGACCGAGCTGTTCAGCGACCGGGATAAACAACCCCGGTGAGATTTGACCTTTGCTCGGATGATTCCAACGGATGAGTGCTTCGACGCCTCGCACCGAAAATGGTCGAGGCGATACGATGGGCTGATAGTATAACTCAAACTCATCATGCTCGAGGGCATGTCGCAAATCGCGTTCCATCTCGAGCGTCTGTAAATAATGGCTCCCATCCTCAATCTCTTGGAATGTGAGGACACGGTTTTTCCCGGACATTTTCGCCTCATGAATGACGACGTCGAGCCGCCCCATCATGATCTCGTACGTATGGTGCGGTTCGGCACAAGTGAACACATCGATTCCAATCGTCACCGCCATCCCTTTCACTCCGTTGACATCGGCCCAGTCCTTCAAATCTTTCGTCAAGTGCCGGGCGACCGGCTGTAACTGCTCGAGCGTCCACCCCGGGTGCACGAGCATAAACTCATCGGCTCCGATGCGGGCGACGAATCCGGCTTCTTTATAGAAATTGAGTCGCGAGGCGATATAGATCAGAACCGAGTCACCCGTTCGATGTCCGTATTGGTCGTTGATCCGTCGGAAGTCATCCAAATCCAAACCAATCACACCGATTCGTCCATGTCTTCCTCTCACGGTTGAAAAATAGTCTTCGAGACCGAGGCGGTTCGGCAGTTGGGTCAATGCGTCGCGGAACGCGCGATCGAGTACTTCTGCCCGTGTATCTTCGAGTGCAGACAGCACTTCGTTCATGCTCATTGCCATCTGTTCGATCTCGTCTCGGCTATGTTTGTCACGACTGAGTCGAAGCCGGCTATCTCGCTCGAGCGTGATTTGTTTCAACTCATCGACAATTTCTATCAATCGTCGAATCACAACATGATGAATCGTCCATAGAAGCGATAAAAACAAACCTAACCCGAGCACAAGTAACGCAAACATACCTAGTCGCAGCATCGAAATCGTGTTCTGATAATGAGTCGGTTCAACGATAAAACTGACTTCGAAGTCTGTTGTTTGAAAAACAGTATCGAGAGGCACGACCACCTCGGTCCCATCATTTTGAAGCGTCATCTTCGTCTCGCTATATTGAGCAGGCTGAATGGTCAGCTGGATTTTCGTTTGAGCACTTAAGTCTGCCAAAAAATCAACGTCAACGAATTTAAGCATGACGAGTGTTCCTTGTGCGGGTCCGCTCGAATCACTTCGTAAAATCGGATGACTGGCGTATAAAATTGGCCCGTACTCGCTATCATATACACCGTCTTGTAGTTCTAGGTTCGGTCTCAACCGTTTCGTAATATCAGAGATAATCGTTTGCTGACTCGCTTTTGATAATGGCGAATCTTCTTGACGGAATGTCGAGTATTCGACCTCGCCTGTACGATTTAAAAACACCATCGCCTGTACACCCAAATTTTCAAGTGTCTCCTCACTGATGTTGCTATTTATATACTTATCATTCTGATTTTGAACGAACGTATACGTATCATTCCAGACCGCCCAATCGACGAGCGTCCGTTCGAGCGTACTTTTTCGATTGACCAACGTCTCAGTCACACTGGCGATTCGCCGTTCAACCATTTGGCGGTCTTGCTCCATGCTTTTCTCAATGAAATAAGGGCGGACCCCAAAAAAGATGACACCGACAAACACAATTATATTCACGGCCACTGCAATCATGAGCTTCGTCCGAATGCGCACGTCGACCACCTTCTTCCTTCAATCTACTCCACTATTGTAGAGCAGGAAGCGAGAATTCCCTTCTTTTCGCATGAAAAAAAGGACGGGTTGACCCATCCTTTAAAAAATCTGTGCCAATGCCCGTCCACCGATATCTCGACGATAAAATGTCTGAGGCAATTCGAGCTGTTCGAGTGCCGTATAAACGGCCGTCTTCGCTTCGAGCAACGTTGGTTTCGTCGACGTGAGCACGAACAATCGTCCCCCGTTACCGACGATGTGGGATCCGTCACGGGTCGTCCCTGCATGAAACACAATCACATCGTCTGGTAAACGCTCAAAACCTGACAATACTTGGCCGGTCGCCGCTTTATCAGGATACCCTTCCGCTGCGACGACGACACCGATCGTGTAGCCATCCACCCATTCAATCGGATACGGCTTCTCTTCCACGACCGCCTCGATGACCTCGAGGAGCGGGGACGCCAAGTTCGGGAGAATGACCTCGGTCTCGGGGTCGCCGAACCGCGCGTTGAACTCGATCACTTTCGGACCGTCCTCTGTTAGAATGAGACCCGCGTACAAGAACCCTTCGAACGGGGTGCCCCGCTCGACCATCGTCCGTGCAAGCGGGAAGAGCACACGTTCGACCGCCTCTTGATACACAGCATCATCTAAGTGAGGCATCGGGCTATACGCGCCCATGCCACCCGTGTTCGGTCCCGCGTCTCCGTCATAAGCGCGCTTATGGTCTTGTGACGTGATCATCGGGATGACGTGCTCTCCTGAGACGAACGCCATGAGCGAAAACTCTTCCCCATCCAAAAACTCTTCGATGACGACACGAGACTGGTCTCCGAACTTATCGGTGTCGAAGATGTCGTGAATCGCAGCCCGCGCCTCATCGAGTGTGAACGCGACGGTCACGCCTTTGCCGGCAGCGAGCCCGTCCGCTTTGACGACGAGTGGGGCTGCCGACTGATCGATATGACGTAGCGCTGACGCTGCGTCCGTGAACGTGTCATACCCCGCTGTCGGAATATTGGCTTCGCGCATCACTTCTTTCGCGAACGCTTTACTGCCTTCAAGCAACGCCGCTGCCTTCGTCGGTCCGAAGATTTTTTGACCATGGTCTTGAAACAAATCGACGACGCCGGCCATGAGAGATGACTCCGGACCAACAATCGTCCAGTCCATCGCTTCACGCTTCGCAAACGCGACAAGAGCCGAAGCATCCGTCTCTTCGATCGGCACACACGTCACTCCGCTCATATTAAGATTACCCGGAGCGACGAACACTTCATGTCCGTCTTGTCTCAACTTCCAGGCGAGTGCGTGCTCACGCCCGCCGCGTCCAATGACGAGTACGTTCATCGTATCGCTCCTCTCAGTGTTTAAAGTGTCGAACTGACGTGAACACCATCGTGATTCCGTGTCGGTTCGCCGCTTCGATTGATTCTTCGTCACGAATCGATCCGCCTGGTTGGATGATGGCTGTGATCCCGGCTGCAGCTGCGGCTTCGACCGTGTCCCCCATCGGGAAGAACGCATCGCTACCGAGCGCAGCCCCTTGCGCACGTTCACCGGCTTGTTCGAAAGCGATTTTCGCCGCGCCGACGCGGTTCATCTGTCCAGCGCCAATACCGATTGTCGTCTCATCTTTCGCTACGACGATGGCGTTTGATTTCACGTGCTTGACGACGCGCCACGCGAGTTTCAAGTCTTCCCACTCAGACGCCGTCGGGCGACGGTCGGTCACGATTTGGCATGACGCATCGTCGAGTGTGACGTCGTCCCCGTCTTGCACGAGAAGGCCACCTGCGACCGCGGTCAAACGCATACCGGTCATCTGACCCATTTCGAGCGTCAATAACCGAAGATTCTTCTTCTCTTTCAATCGGTCAAGTGCTGCCTCACTAAAGGATGGTGCGATGATGATTTCTAAGAAAATGTTACGAAGCGCCTCTGCCGTCTCTACATCGACTTCACGGTTCAAAGCGACGATCCCACCAAAAATCGAGACCGGATCGGCCGCATGGGCTCTTGAGAACGCTTGGCTAATCGTCCGTCCGACGGCGACGCCGCACGGGTTCATATGTTTGACGACGACGGCAGCCGGCTCCGTCAATTCACTTAGCGCCTCGAGCGCAGCGTTCGTGTCTTGGATGTTGTTATACGAAAGTTCCTTGCCGTGGAGCTGCACTGCGTTTGCGAGCGTCATCCCGTGATAGAGGGGCGTCTTATAAAACGCTGCCTGCTGGTGCGGGTTTTCCCCGTAACGGAGGTCTTGTACTTTCTCATACGTGACCGTGAGCTGCTCTGGGAACGTCTCGCCGATCTGTTGTCCTAGATAGTCGGCAATCAAGGCGTCATACGCCGCCGTGTGACGGAACGCTTTTGTCGCAAGACGTTGACGTGTTTCGAACGTCGTCCCGCCGTCACGAACTGCTTCGGCCACATGACCATAGTCGGCCGGGTCAACGACGACCGTCACGCTGGCATGGTTTTTCGCGGCCGAACGGAGCATGCTCGGCCCACCGATATCGATATTTTCAATCGCTTCATCATACGTCGCATTCTCTTTCGCGATCGTCTCTTTGAACGGATACAGATTGACGACGACATAGTCAATCGGTTCGATGTCGTGGTCTTTCATCTGCTCGACGTGCGAGTCCAAATCACGGCGTCCGAGAAGTCCGCCATGCACGAGCGGATGGAGCGTCTTCACGCGACCGTCGAGCATCTCTGGGAACGATGTCACTTCCGAGATGTTTTTCACGGGAAGGCCGGCCGCGATGAGCGCCGCTTCCGTCCCGCCTGTCGAAATGAGTTCGATACCCGCTTCATGCAATGCTTGTGCGAGTTCAACGATTCCAGTTTTATCTGACACACTCAGTAATGCTCTCACTTGAAAACCTCCTGTTGGATAAACACTTGTTGTAGTACGCGCGGATAGAGCTGATGCTCGACCGCTTGGATGCGTCGTGTCGCTTCGGCCGCATCACAGCTTGAAATGACGACTTCTTGTTGCGCAATCATCGGTCCCGTATCCATCCCGGCATCGACGTAGTGCACGGTGACGCCGCTCGTCGGCACGTTCGCCGCGAGTGCTTGTCCGATGGCATCTTTACCAGGGAATGCCGGTAAGAGCGACGGATGGATGTTGATGATGTGCTTTGGATACGCGGTAAGCAGCACGTCCCCAATCAACCGCATATACCCGGCCAAGACGATATAGTCTGCGCCGAGTGCCTGTAATAAGACAAGAATCTCTTGTTCGAATTCTACTTTTGATGCATACGTCTTCGGTTCGAACGAGAAGCTCGGGATGTTGAATCGCTCCGCCCGTTCGAGTACTCTTGCTTCCGGTTTGTCCGTGACGAGGAGGACGCATTCCCCTGACAAGTCACCTCGGTCGATGGCTTGCCAAATCGCTTCGGCGTTGCTACCGGACCCGGAGGCGAAGATGGCAAACTTTTTCACTGGTCGACCCCCATGATGCGGACTCCTGGTTTGGCATCGACTTTCCCGATGCGATGTGACGTCTCGCCGGCGCGCTCGAGTGCGGCTTCGACGGCTTCGACATCTTCAGGACGGACCGTGATCATGAAGCCGATACCCATGTTGAAGACGTTGAACATCTCTTGTTTCGAGACGTGTCCGACTTGTTCGAGCCAGTCGAACACCGGCAGGCTCGGCCAACTCGAGGCATCAAATGTGACACCAAAGCCTTCCGGCAGCATGCGTGGCACGTTCTCGTAAAACCCACCGCCCGTGATATGGGCCATGCCTTGGACGCGTCCCGTCGCGATGGCCGCTTTCGCCGCCTCGGAATAAATGCGCGTCGGCAACAAGAGGGCGTTCCCGAGCGTCGTGTCGAGCATGGCGATCTCATCGGTGTAGGCAAGTCCTTGCGACTCGACGATATGGCGGACGAGGGAAAAACCGTTCGAGTGGACACCCGATGATGCTAACCCTAGGACGATATCCCCCGCTTCAATCGTTCGTCCATCGATGAGTGCTTCTTTCTCGACGACACCGACGGCGAATCCGGCGATATCATACTCGCCGTCCGGATACATACCCGGCATCTCGGCCGTCTCGCCGCCGACGAGGGCACAGCCTGCTTGGACACATCCTTCGGCGACGCCTGCGACGATGCGCTCAAGTTTGGCCGGTTCCGCTTTGCCGGTCGCGATATAGTCTAAGAAATAAAGCGGTTCGGCACCGTGGACGAGACAGTCATTGACACACATCGCTACACAGTCAATTCCAATCGTATCATGTTGGTCGAGCGCGAACGCGAGTTTAAGCTTCGTGCCGACCCCATCCGTTCCGCTGACGAGAATCGGATGTTTCAACTGCATCGAGCCAAGGTCAATCATCGCCCCGAAACTGCCGAGCCCAGTCATCACTTCTGGACGCATCGTCCGTGCAACGTGACGCTTCATACGTGATACTGCCTCATAGCCTGCTTCTAAATTCACACCCGCTTGTTCATATCTTAAACTCATCGTCAGTCCCCCTCAAGCTTTTGTCTCGGTTACAAGTTCCGCCAGTTCAGTTGGATAAAGTCCGGTGAAGCAAGCGGCACACTGCCCGCGCAAGTTCCCTTCAAACGGACGGTCAATCGCTTCGACCGTCCCGTCCAATGTGAGGAACGCTAGTGAATCGGCCCCAATCTCTTCTTTAATCTCTTCGATGGATTTGGTGGCCGCAATTAACTCTTCCTTTGATGATGTATCGATGCCGTAATAGCACGGATGCTTGATTGGTGGTGACGTGATGCGCACGTGCACCTCGGTCGCCCCGGCTTCACGGAGCAACTTGACGATGCGTCGGCTCGTCGTACCGCGGACGATCGAATCGTCGACCATGATGACCCGCTTCCCGCTCACGACGCCTCGAAGCGCCGACAGTTTCATCTTGACGCCGCGCTCCCGTAATTCTTGCGACGGTTGAATGAACGTCCGCCCGACGTAACGGTTTTTGATGAGTCCCATCTCGTACGGAATCCCGCTCGCCTCGGCATAACCGATGGCCGCCGAAATGCTCGAGTCAGGGACGCCGGTGACGACATCCGCTTCGACCGGCGCCTCATCGAACATTTTTTTCCCCATCGCCTTACGAGCCGTATGCACGTTAATCCCGTCGATGATGGAGTCCGGCCGCGAAAAGTAGATGTATTCCATTGAACACATCGCGCGGACCGCTGCTTCGCTGTACCGCTCCGACACAATCCCGTCTTTTGTGATCATCAACAGTTCTCCTGGCTCGACATCGCGTACGTACGTCGCCCCCACGACGTCAAACGCGCATGTCTCTGAGGCGAATACGTAAGCCCCGTCCTCAGTTTGCCCGAGCGAGAGTGGACGTAACCCATGGACGTCAACGCCGACATAGAGCGCGTCTTCCGTCAAGAAAAGGAAGGCGAACGCGCCGACGAGACGAGCCAAGCTGTCTGCGATTCGCTCTTTCATCGAATTACCGCGGCTCCGCTTAATCAAGTGGGCGACGACTTCCGTGTCGGACGTCGTCTGAAAGATAGCCCCTTCCGCTTCGAGCATATGTTTCAACTCGTTGGCGTTGACGAGGTTGCCGTTGTGCGCCATCGCGAGGTCACCTGTGAGTGACTTGAAATGGAGCGGTTGAACGTTCTCGAGCGTGTTACCGCCTGCCGTCGAATAACGGACATGACCGATGGCGTGCTGCCCGGTCAATGCGTCGAGCGACGGTTCGTCGAACACTTCGGCAACGAGCCCGAGCCCGCGTTTGGCGTGCAAGTGCTCACCGTCAGCCGTGACGATGCCCGTGCCTTCTTGTCCCCGGTGTTGCAGACTGTGGAGGCCGTAGTAGGCGAGGTGTGACGCTTCGTGGTGATTAAACACCCCGAACACTCCACACTCCTCGTTCATGCCTCGGATGTCATATAACATGGAATAGCTCCTTCCCATACCCGTTCAAGTTCCGTGACGTTCATTTCAATCAAACGATCGCTCGCACGGATCGTCAGTTGTGTCGTGTCTGTCACCTGCCCGATGCGTGTCGCTTTCGTCAATGAGGCGAATGTGTCAGCATGACTTGGCGCGACCGTGACGAGGAATCGTGACTGTGATTCACTGAAGAGCGTCGTCACGAGATCTGTGTCGACCGTGACGTCTGCGCCGAAGCCCGTGCCGAACACGAGCTCAGGAAGTGCCGCGGCGAGTCCGCCTTCCGAGACGTCATGGGCCGCCGTGACAAGTCCTTCACGGATTGCCGTGAGGAGTGCTTGTTGCTGACGGCTCTCTGTTTCAAGGTCAAGCGTCGGCGCTTGACCGCTCACTTTACCATCTTGCAGCATTTGAAGCGCACTGCCCCCGAATTCAGGTTTCGTCTCGCCTAGAAGGAAGATGATATCGCCTGTCGCTTTCGCGAACGACGTCGTGATATGTTCCGGCTTGTCGATCAAACCGACCATACCGACGACCGGAGTCGGATAAATTGCCGCCCCGTTCGATTCGTTGTAAAGTGACACATTTCCACCGATAACCGGTGTGTCGAGGGCAAGGCACGCCTCGGCCATCCCTTCTACCGCTTGGTCAAGCTGCCAGAAGCCTTCTGGCTTATCCGGACTACCAAAGTTCAAGCAGTCGGTGAGCGCGAGCGGCGTGGCGCCACTCGCGACGATGTTGCGCGCCGCCTCTGCGACCGCGATCGCACCGCCGACACGTGGGTCAAGGTACACGTATTTGGCGTTGCAGTCCGTCGTCATCGCGAGCGCCTTGTCCGTGTCACGAATCCGGATGACGGCCGCGTCACTGCCTGGTGCGACCACGGTCGACGTTTGGACCATATGATCGTATTGCTCATACACCCAGCGTTTCGAAGCGATGGTCGGCATGGCGAGCACATCTTTCCATGTCGTGAGCACGTCCGTGACGACCGGTTGGACCGGTTCCATCGCTTGGAACGTCTCATAATAAGCCGGTACTTTCGACGGCTTATGGTAAACCGGTGCGTCTTCTGCGAGCGCGTCGACCGGTACTTCGGCCGCGACTTCCCCGTGATGAAGAAGACGGAGCACTTTGTCTTCGATGACTTCGCCGACTTTGATTGCATGAAGTCCCCACTTCGTGACGATGGCTTCGATTTCCTCTTCGTGTCCTGCCTTAACGACGAGGAGCATCCGTTCTTGTGACTCGGACAACATCATCTCGTAAGGCGTCATGTCCGCCTCGCGTTGTGGCACGAGGTCGAGGTTCATCTCGATGCCCATCCCCGCTTTCGATGCCATCTCGGCCGAAGACGACGTGAGACCGGCTGCCCCCATGTCTTGGATGCCGACGAGCGACGGGTGCTTGATGACTTCCAAACACGCCTCAATCAATAGCTTCTCCATGAACGGGTCACCGACTTGGACGGCCGGACGTTTCTCGTCCGCATCCTCACCGAGTTCTTCCGAGGCGAACGTCGCTCCGTGAATGCCGTCACGTCCGGTCGTCGCACCGACATACATGACCGAGTTGCCGATCCCTTCGGCAATTCCTTTTTGAATGTCTTCATGGCGAATGAGTCCGACGCACATGGCGTTGACGAGTGGATTACCGGCATAGGCCGGGTCGAAGGCGACTTCCCCGCCGACTGTCGGGATGCCGACACAGTTGCCGTACCCGGCGATGCCTGAGACGACATGTCCGAAGAGATGTTTCACACGTGATTCGTTCAAATCTCCGAAGCGAAGCGAGTTGAGGAGTGCGACCGGACGCGCGCCCATCGAGAAGATGTCACGGATAATCCCGCCAACACCCGTAGCCGCTCCTTGGTAAGGCTCGATGGCCGACGGATGGTTATGGCTCTCGATTTTAAATGCGACGGCCTGACCATCGCCGATATCGACGATGCCAGCACCTTCCCCAGGTCCTTGAAGGACGTGTTTCCCAGTGGTAGGGAATTTCCGCAGGACAGGCTTCGAGTTTTTGTACGAACAGTGTTCAGACCACATGACCGAGAATAACCCGATCTCTGTGTAATTCGGCTCACGTCCAAGGAGTGAGACAACGAGCGCGTATTCTTCGTCGGTCAAGCCCATCGTGGCGTAAAGTCGCTCTTCACGGATGTGTGTTGCTGTCGGTTCAGTTGTAAGTAGCATGTCGAGTCCCCCATTTCACCATCGAAGTGAATAATCGTTTGCCGTCTTCCCCGCCGAGCAATGCTTCGACCGCTCGTTCCGGGTGTGGCATCATTCCGAGCACGTTGCCTTGTTTGTTCGTGATTCCTGCAATATTCGCGACCGATCCGTTCGGATTGTCGGTATATGTGAAGGCGATTTGCCCATTCGCTCGGAGCTCCTCTAGCGTCGCCTCGTCACAGTAATAGTTGCCTTCTCCATGCGCGATCGGGACTTGAATCGTCTCCCCGAGCCCATAATCGTTCGTAAACATCGTCTCGTTCGTCTCGACTTTCAATTCGACCGTCTTGCACATGAACTTCAAGTCTCGGTTGCGCATCAACACGCCTGGGAGAAGTCCCGCTTCGACGAGCACTTGGAAACCGTTACAGACGCCGAGTACTGGACGCCCTTCTTCGGCGAACCGTTTGACTTCACTCATGATTGGCGAGAACTGGGCGATGGCGCCACAGCGCAAGTAATCTCCGTATGAGAATCCGCCTGGAAGGAGCACACCGTCGTAACCGTCAAGCGACGTTTCCGTATGGAACACATAATCTGCTTCTTCGCCGAGGACATCTTTTACAGCATGGTACATGTCGAGGTCACAGTTTGATCCCGGGAAGACGATGACAGCGAATTTCATGCGAGTACCCCCATCTCGATCCGATAGTTCTCGATGACCGTGTTGACGAGTAGCTTCTCGCACATGTCACGGACCATCGCTTCGGTCGTTGCATCTTCAACTTGGAGTTCGATGACTTTCCCGATCCGTACTGATTCAACGCCTGTAAAACCGAGATGTTCGAGTCCGCCTTTGACGGCGACCCCTTGTGGGTCGAGTACACTTTCACGTAATGTCACGTACACGTTTACTTTTTTCATCAGTTCATTCCCCCTATGCGTGTTAACAACTGGCTATACGTGTCTGTCAGAGATCCGAGGTCTCTACGAAAAACGTCTTTATCGAGCTTTTGTTTCGTCTCTTTGTCCCAGAGGCGGCATGTGTCTGGTGAGATCTCGTCGGCAAGGATGATTGTGCTGTCGACTTTACCGAACTCAAGTTTGAAATCGATTAAATCGATGCCATGTTCATTAAAGAAATCGAGCAGTACATCGTTGACCCACAGGCCGAGTTGTCGCAATGTTTCGACTTCTTTGTGTGTGGCGACTTGTAGTAAACGGATATGGTCCTCTGTTAAGAGCGGGTCTCCAAGTGCGTCATCTTTATAGTAGAACTCGACGATTGGTGACAGGAGCGGTGTCCCTTCTTCCCAACCGAGTCGTTTCGCAAGGCTTCCGGCGGCGACGTTTCGCACGACGACTTCAAGCGGGATGATTTTTACACGGCGCACGAGTTGCTCGCGGTCCGATAGACGCTTAATGAAATGTGTCGGAATCTTGTTGTCGTGCATGAGCTCGAACAAACGCGTCGTAATGGCGTTGTTCAAAACACCTTTTCCGGCAATCGATTCTTTCTTTTCCCCGTTAAATGCTGTCGCGTCGTCTTTGTAATAGACGCGGAGCACACCCTGATCTTCTGTCTCAAATAACGCTTTCGCCTTACCTTCGTAAATTGCTTCCATCTGTATCGTCCCCCTTAAAAGTGAGAGGGGCATGATGCCCCTCAACGATCACAAACCACAGCGTTCAAAGATTGTATCGACACGTCGCACGTGATGGCTCGGGTCGAATAGTTCGTCGAGCTCGTCACTCGTGAAGAGCGCGCCCATCTCTTCGTCTCGTTCAATCAAGGTGCGGAACATCGTCTCTTCTTCCCACGCTTGCATCGCCTTTGGCTGAACAGCGTCATACGCCGCTTCGCGCGACCATCCTTTTTCAATCAACGCGAGCAAAATCCGTTGTGAGAAAATGATACCAAACGTCCGGTCCATGTTCCGTCGCATGTTGTCCGGGAAGACGGTCAAGTTCTTCACGATATTGCCGAATCGGTTCAACATATAGTTGAGGAGGCTCGTCGCATCCGGAAGGATGATTCGTTCGGCTGATGAGTGCGAGATATCACGTTCATGCCAGAGCGGGACGTTCTCATACGCCGTCACCATATGACCGCGAATGACACGGGCAAGGCCTGTCATGTTCTCTGAACCGATTGGGTTACGTTTATGCGGCATTGCTGACGAACCTTTTTGGCCCTTGGCGAAGAATTCTTCGACTTCGCGTGTCTCTGTCTTTTGGAGTCCGCGAATCTCTGTCGCCATCTTCTCGATTGATGTGGCGATTAACGCGAGCGTCGACATGTACTCGGCGTGACGGTCACGTTGTAACGTCTGTGTCGAAATTGGCGCTGCTTGAATTCCTAACTTGTCACACACATACGATTCGATGAATGGATCGATGTTTGCGAACGTGCCTACCGCACCACTCATCTTTCCGAACTCGATTGTCTCACGGGCGGCCATGAATCGCTTCTTGTTACGTTTCATCTCTTCGTACCAAAGGGCGAGCTTTAATCCGAACGTCGTCGGTTCTGCGTGAACGCCGTGTGTACGTCCCATCATGATGTCGTACTTATGTGCTTTTGCTTTCTCGGCGAGGATGTCGATGAAACGGTCGATATCGGCTTCTAAAATGTCGTTCGCTTGCTTAATCAAGTACGACAAGGCCGTATCGACGACGTCCGTCGAAGTCAATCCGTAATGTACCCACTTCTTCTCTTCGCCGAGTGTCTCTGAGACGGCACGAGTGAAGGCAATGACATCATGGCGTGTCTCTTGTTCAATCTCCAGGATGCGTTCGACATCAAACGATGCCTTGTCCCACAATACCGAGACGTCTTCTTTCGGAATAACGCCTAGTTCGCTCCACGCCTCACATGCGTAAAGCTCTACTTGAAGCCATGCCTCAAATTTGTTTTGATCTGTCCAAATCGCCGCCATCTCGGGACGGGTATAACGTGAAATCATAAAACGGTCTCCTTCCAAATTGCCAATTGTTCGATGGTCTGAAGCGCTTCTTCGACGGAATCGGCGAGCACGTTCAAGTGCCCCATCTTCCGACCAACCTTCGCTTCTTCTTTCCCATACAAATGTAGTTTAACATTCGACGGTAACGTTTGCGGATTCAGCTCGTCCAGGTGTTCGCCTAACAAGTTGACCATGACAACCGGGGTACGTAGCGTCGTTCTCCCAAGGTTCATCCCGACGATCGCCCGAATGTGTTGTTCGAACTGTGACGTCTCACAGGCGTCAATCGTATAATGCCCTGAGTTATGGGGGCGTGGGGCTAGTTCATTCACATACAATGAACCGTCTTCCATGATGAATAATTCCACCGCAAGCGTTCCAATCAATCCGATGTGGTCTACGAGTTGAAGGGCCAAATGCCGGGCCTCTTCCAAAATGTCTTGGTCCACTCGTGCTGGCACGATCGATAAGTGTAAAATATTGTTCCGGTGAATATTCTCGCTGATCGGGAACGTTGTCGTCTCGTGCGTCCCTCTCGTTACGATGACAGAGATTTCTTTTTTAAAAGGTAGCCAAGCTTCGGCCACGTACTCCGTCTCTTCGAACTGATCCGTAAATGCGCGAATATCTTGTTCCGACTTCAGTACCGTTTGACCTTTCCCGTCATATCCGAACCGGCACGTCTTAATCACGAACGGAAAACCTAACACGTCTCTTGCTCGAATGACATCACGGACGGAACGGACTGGAATGTACGGTGCGACTTGAAGACCTGCCCCTTCAATCATTTGCTTTTCAAAGATTCGATGCTGTGTCGCCTTCAAGACATCCATCCCTTGCGGGCATTTATCAGCAATGGCTTCAATCATCGCTGTATCGATATTTTCGAATTCGTATGTGATAATATCTGAACGTTGAGCGAGTTCACGAGCTGCTGTGACGTCATCAAATGTAGCCACGATGCTTGGTGAGACCTGAGCGGCCGGTGCGTTTGGGTTTGGATCAAGACTTAGCGTATCGTATCCCATAGCACTCGCACTAAGTGACATCATCCGACCTAGCTGACCTCCGCCTAAAATTCCTATTCTCATCAAATCAGCTCCTCCGTCGCTTTGAGTGCCATATCTCGTTTCGCTTGACGGTACTTCTCGAGACGTTCAATCAATTCAGGAGATTGGAGGCTCAAGATTTGTGCCGCGAGAAGACCTGCGTTTGTCGCCCCAGCTCGACCGATGGCGACGGTTGCGACCGGCACACCTGCCGGCATTTGAACAATCGAGAGCAATGAATCGAGTCCATTTAATGCCTTGGATTGTACGGGGACCCCGATGACAGGAAGCGTCGTCTTTGCGGCGACCATGCCTGGTAGATGGGCTGCCCCTCCCGCTCCTGCGATAATGACCTGTATGCCACGTGCTCGTGCTTCCTCGGCGTAGTCGAACATTAAGTCCGGCGTCCGATGCGCCGAGACAACTTGTTTTTCATATGGAATACTCAACTCTTCAAGGATTTCACAAGCGTGGCTCATTGTTTCCCAATCAGATGAACTACCCATGATCACACCTACTGTTGCCTTCACTTAAATGTCCCCCTTAAAAAAAGAAATCCCTAAACCGAATAACCAGTTTAGGGTATAGACCACGACAAAAAAATGTCGACTATACCCCATAGTCTGATCAGAATCGGCGATCAGGTAGAAACTTGCGAGCCATTTCCTCGCGATTATATGGAGCACTATTTAATTTTCTTAACTCACACGCCTATCGTACCTTGTTCCTTTAAAACATGTCAACAAACTGCGAACAATTTAATTGTCTGAATATTCATCGTTCGTCTTTAGCGCTATCAAAATACAAAAAAACCGTCACTCGTTCGTGACGGTTTGGCATTATGATTCGAGAGTGACGCACTCAAATAAAATCGACTGATGGGAATGTACAGGTTCGTCTTTGGTTCCCGTTTGTTCAAAGACAGGCTTTTCAATCCTACGTACCGGGCGATACCCCATTTGAGCAATTCGATTTAAACACTCATCGATCGTCTCGTTTGGCTCGACGTATACTTTGATTTTTTTGGCCATCTGTTCTTCCTCTCTTTCATTTGAATCACGATATAAATAAAAAAAGCGGCGGCCCTTGAGCGAATGCTCCAGAACCACCGTTTGCCTGGCGACGTCCTATCCTCACAGGGGGAGACCCCCAACTACTTTCGGCGCTGAAGTGCTTAACTTCCGTGTTCGGCATGGGAACGGGTGTGACCACTTCGCCATCGCCACCAGACATAGAGAGATTGTTCTCTCAAAACTGAAGACTCATCAATTCATACAAACCATTAGACTAGATCAAAGCCTCGACCGATTAGTATCATTCAGCTCCACACGTCGCCGTGCTTCCACCCATGACCTATCTACCTCATCGTCTCTGAGGGGTCTTTCTTGATTGCTCAAAGGGAAATCTCA
>NZ_SJUP01000011.1:0-99246 GCF_004337025.1 Exiguobacterium sp. SL-10
CGAGAGGCCACCCAGGGGCGGCCTCTCACGGCGCTCATCCGACGGCGCCGGAGACTCCTGAGGGATCAGCGAGCGGAGGGAGACCCAGCAGCGACAACG
The DNA here is from genome assembly GCF_004337025.1 of Exiguobacterium sp. SL-10. Taxonomy (NCBI): domain Bacteria; kingdom Bacillati; phylum Bacillota; class Bacilli; order Caryophanales; genus Exiguobacterium; species Exiguobacterium sp. SL-10. The sequence goes on from NZ_SJUP01000011.1 coordinate 100, forward strand.
TCGCGATGCGGCTCCCTGCTCGCCCCTATGAAAGCGGAGGCGCCAAGAGGATGAGCGAAAACATTCTGTTAGTCAACAATCTGAAGAGAGCTGACCCGTTGGTCAGCTCTCTTCAGCTTTTATCCTGATCTTGTGGGATGAACCATGTGCCACGGTCGGTCACGTCCTCGACGACGTCGAGTTGATACTCGGTGATATAGCGGCGGAGTCGGTCGATAATCTCTGGACTGTCGGCGAAAACGGTCTGTCCGTTCTGTAAATTTTCGAGCTTATCGCGTGCGATTTTACCTCGATTAATAATCATGCTGTTTATACCCCCTTTTAGGAGAAGTTTTGTCTATAATTATTGTATCAGACAAGTGCCGAAATGAGTTTGACAATTGTGAAAAAAGAAAGGGGGGGTCTTGTGATCCACTTAAATGTACGATCGGCTTTTAGTTTGATGCAGAGCACGGTCCGACTTGAACAATACGTCGCGCTGATGGCCGAGCGGGGAAGCCGAGCCGTCGCGCTTGCCGACGACGCGTTATACGGTTTGCCGCAGTTCGTCCGATTATGCGAACGCTATGCGGTTAAACCCGTTATCGGGTTGCGGACAAAATTGCGGATGGACGGATTTGACGTGTCGGTCCTCGTCTACGCGTTGACCGAGGAGCAGTTACCGGAGTTATATCGTCTTGTTCAGGCCGACGGATTGATCGAGGCGACCGAACTGGCGGTAGTCATCTTACCGGAGAACTGGAAGACGAACGACCCGGTTCACAGGCGCCGTTTATATAACCATCTACTCGGTTACGTGAACGAAGATAGACTATGGCTCGGATTGCCGGCACCGCAGACGACGGAACAGGTGTTGTTGCTCAGACAACTCCGCGAGATGCGGGACGAACTCGGGACAAAACTCGTCCCGGCCCCGGAAACATGTTACATGCGACCGGAAGATTTCGAGGCGTATCGCGCCATCATCGCCATCGGCGAAGGGGAGCTCATCTCCCAAGAGGACGTGCATCAGAAAGGGAGATACGTCCGTCTGCCGAGCGAGATGAACGATTGGTTCGAGCCCGTCGAACTCGAGGCGCTCGACCGATTCGAAACGCTCGTGTCCGTCACCCGGTTGCCGCAAGCGACGACCTCCATCCCGGAGTTCGAAGGGGCCGTCGACCGCTTGAAGCGCCTCGTCGCCGATCGGTTGAAGGCGCTCGATTTGTTCCACGAAGATTATATCGAGCGGGCCCGTTATGAACTTGACGTCATCGCACGAACGGGTTTCGCTTCTTATTTCCTCATCGTCGAGGATATCGTTCGCTATGCGAAAGAACAGGGGATTGAGGTTGGACCAGGTCGTGGTTCGGCGGCAGGGTCGCTCGTCAGTTTCGCGCTTCACATCACCGAGGTCGATCCGGTACGATTCGGCCTATTGTTCGAACGATTTTTGAACCCCGAACGAATCACGATGCCAGATATCGATTTGGACTTCGAAGATGAACGACGCGACGAGGTCGTTCGTTACGTGTTGGAGAAGTATGGTCAAAACCATGCGGCCCAAATCGGTACGCTCGCCACGTTCGGTGCGAAAGCAGCGTTGCGAGATGTCGCGCGGGCGCTCGGGTTGACGCTTGAAGAGGGACAGGCGGCGAGCAAGCAAGTGAAAGATGACGGACTGGCCGGGATTTTGGCCAACCCATCGAAAGTGAAATGGTTTGCCGGCAGTCAAAAGCGGTCGCAACTCTTGAAAATCGCCACCGAGTTGGAGGGGTTACCGCGTCAAGCCTCGGTTCATGCGGCCGGACTCGTGCTCAGCCGGGAAGCGCTCGATGCAATCACACCGCTGCAACCGACGACAGGGGAACAAGTGACCCAATATAATATGAAAGATCTTGAAGCGCTCGGCCTGTTGAAAATCGACTTGCTCGGTTTGCGCAACTTGACGAGGCTCCGGCAGATGGAGGCGCTGATTCGACAGACGGACGAACTGTTCTCGTTGAAGACGATTCCACTGAATGACGCTAAGACGTTACGTGTGCTTGCCCGGGGTGACACAGATGGGATCTTTCAATTCGAATCGGAAGGGATGAAACAAGCGCTTCGGCAAGTGAAGCCGACTGAGTTCGAGGATATTGTCGTGACGATGTCACTTTATCGGCCGGGGCCGATGCAGTTCATCGACACGTATGCGAAGCGCAAGCACGGCATGCCGTATCAACCGTTTCATCCCGTCGTCGGTGACATCATGCGGACGACGAACGGGGTGCTCGTCTATCAAGAACAAGTCATGCGTTTGTTGCGAGAGCTCGCTGGCTACTCGTATGCCGAGGCCGACTTGATTCGCCGCGCCATCGCCAAGAAAGACGTCGCGGCGATTGATGTCGAGAAGACTCGGTTTTTAGAACGTTCATCGGCCCGGTTCGATCATGATTCGATGCGACAAGTGTTCTCGTGGATCGAAAAGTTTGCGGGCTACGGGTTTAACCGTTCGCACGCCGTCGCTTATAGTTTGATCAGTTATCGTTTGGCTTATGTGAAAGCACACTTTGAACGGATTTTCTATCTCGTGACGTACGACAAGACGAACGAGCTTGTCCGCATGTTGCGGAAAGGTAAGATTCCGGTCTATCCGCCTGACGTCTTGCACGGTCAAGCCGGTGCTTTTTTAGAAGGGCCGGGTGTAAGACTCGGTTTGAAAGCGGTCCAAGGTTTGACGAAACGTGACGTTGAGCGGTTGATTGAGTATCATACCGAGTTCGCCGACGTGAAGCGTCTTCTCGAACTCATGGGCTGGGGAACGAAAGACCATATGAAACTGAGACGTCTACTCGCGGCGGGAGCGTTGGACCGGATGTACCACGGTGATCGCCGTCGTGCCTTCGAGGCGGTCGAACGGCTTCGTGAAGAGACGGAGACGCACCTGCTCCCGGACGAGTTATCCGCGCTCGGATTGAAACGGTCCGCGCCGATCGAGCCGAATTGGTCCGAAGAAGAACGAGAAGCGCTCGGGACGTGGATTGTGCATTCGCCACTGACGACGGTCGCGCCGCTCTCGATCGAGACGGTGACGATTGACGAAGTGTTGCATGGCGAACGCGGATTCATCGTCGTCTACGTGGATGCGATTCGTACGTTCAAGACGAAGAAGAACGAGGAGATGGGTGTCGTCATGGTCGATGACGGTGTCTCCCAAGACGAGGTCGTCATTTTCCCCCGCGTGTTTTCACAATTTAAGCGCTCACTTTACGTCGGGAACGTCCTCTTGCTTGAAGTGCATCCGAATGAGCGGGACGGAAGGCGTCAACTCGTCGTCGAGCGGGTCCGGCCACTCCACGGTCTAGCCCTCTTCATCCGTCTGCGTTTGGAGTCGTTCGCTGACCTTGAAGAGCTGCTTCATACGTCTAAAGGGGATGTGCCGGTCGTTTGTCGGTTCTCAGATTCAAAAGAAGTGAAGCAACTGGCCTCGGCGTATGCGGTCAATCCGACAGAGTCCTTGCTCTTGGCACTGAAACAACGGTTCGGTGAAACGGATGTCGTGTTGAAACGGGTCGACTCGAAATTGCCCGGTACGAAAACTAGTACCAAGTCATAAAAAGTGGTATAATCTGTTTAATTGGTCTGACCACTTTAGAGAAAATGCCATCCAAAAAGGGAGTTGAACGGTCAGATGCATGGAAAACACGCATCCTCTTTTCACGAAAACATTTCTAAAATCAGAACGTTGATCGTCCAAGCAGCGCTTGAGCCGGGCGATCGTCTCCCGTCAGAACGGGAGCTCGCCGAGACGCTGTCCATCAGCCGTGCCTCAGTCCGTGAAGCGTTGCGGGCACTCAGCTTCCTTGGAATCGTTGAGACGAGACACGGTGGTGGCACGTTTTTATGCGAGCAAGATCGCCATCGATACATCGAGATTTTGTCTGAATTCATCGTCACGAAACAGACAAAGGCGTCGGACATCGTCGATATGTTGCGACTGCTCGAACGCTTGGCGTTGACGGAAGTCGAACCGACGCCGGAACGCGTCGCGTTGCTCGAAGCGAACGTACAGACGGACCGTGCCTTCCGGCAGCACCTCATCTTCGGTTTGAAGAATGAACTGTTCATTCGCATTTGGAGTGAAGTGAACCGGTTTTATGATGGGACGGAAGCGGGCGACCTGTATACGGAAGACGAACGTAGACGATTGTTGGAGATGTGGCGTGGGGCGGGGATGCCGGAATGAACGAGGGGGAAGCGATGACTGCTTTTTTCAAGAAACCGAAACGATATATGCCTTTGCGTCAACGAGAACCGAAAATTGACGCACCACAAGGCTTGATGACAAAATGTCCATCCTGTAAATATATGCATTATACGAAACAGTTAAACGAAAATCATAAAGTATGTGATTGTGGCTATCATTTCCCGCTCAGTGCAGATGAGCGGATTCATATGTTGGTCGACGGTCAATCGTTTGAAAAATTTGCGGGACCGCTCGTGAAAGAAAACCCGCTTGATTTTCCAGATTATGAAGATAAATTGAAAAAAGACAGGGAACGAACTGGAATCGAAGAAGCCATCGTCTGTGGTAGAGCGAAGATTGACGGACTCGCTGTCGTCGTATGCGTCATGGACGCCCGCTTCCGCATGGGATCGATGGGGGCGTATGTCGGAGAAGCGATCGCTTCAGCCGTCCGGACCGCGACGAAAGAACGTTTGCCGGTCGTCCTGTTTACTGCTTCGGGTGGTGCCCGCATGCAAGAAGGCATGGTCAGCTTGATGCAGATGGCTAATACGTCGATTGCGTTAAAACAACACGATGAAGCCGGTCTATTGTACGTCGCTTATTTGACGCACCCGACGACAGGCGGGGTGTCAGCCAGTTTTGCGATGCTCGGGGATGTGAACGTCGCTGAACCTGGGGCGTTGATCGGCTTTGCCGGACGGCGCATCATCGAACAAACGATTCGTGAGAAACTGCCAGACAACTTCCAAACTGCCGAGTTCTTGTTAGAAGCGGGTCAACTGGACGCCGTCGTTCATCGTGAACAGATGCGTTCGTTCTTGAAGAAGATGATCGAGTTACACGGCGGGGAGGTTCATCATGTTTGATCCAATCAAAGAAGTAAACGAACAGCTCGAGAAGTTACGCGAGACGGCGGAGACGAAAGGGATTGACTTATCTCGGGAAATCCGTCATCTCGAAGCGAAGCTTCATCGATTAGAAAAAGACATTTATGGGAATATGAAACCGTGGGATCGCGTACAATTGGCGCGAAACCCGAAACGGCCGACGACGCTCGATTATATCGCCCAACTGTTTCCAGATTTCATTGAGTTGCATGGTGACCGTCATGGTTATGATGATGCTGCCATTATTTCGGGACTGGCGACATTTGACGGGATACCGGTGACGATTATCGGACATCAACGAGGTCGGAACACGAAAGAGAACATGCACCGTAACTTTGGTATGCCTCACCCAGAGGGCTATCGCAAAGCGCTACGATTTATGAAGCAAGCAGAAAAGTTCAATCGTCCTGTCATCACGTTCATCGATACGAAAGGCGCTTATCCTGGAAAAGCGGCTGAAGAGCGTGGACAAAGCGAGGCGATTGCGCGCAACCTGTTCGAGATGGCGACGTTGAAAGTACCAATCATCTCGATCGTCATCGGAGAAGGTGGTTCGGGTGGGGCGCTCGGGATTGGTGTGTGTGACCGTCTGCTTATGTTAGAGAACAGTACGTATTCGGTTATTTCACCGGAAGGCGCAGCAGCGCTCTTGTGGAAAGACGCCAAGCTCGCAGAACGTGCAGCTGAAACGATGAAGATTACGGCACAAGATTTGCTGAATTTAGGGATTGTCGATGAGGTCGTCACCGAGGTGTTCGGTGGGGCTCATATCGATGTGTCATTACAGTCATCACTCTTAAAGCCTGTATTAGCACAACACATGACGGAGTTGCGAGGCCGGACTCAAAATGAGTTGTTGCAAGGGCGGGCCGCCAAATATCATCAAATTGGCACAATTGGCTCGTGAAAACGTTAACAACCGCTTCGCGTTCACGTTCATTCACTCACGGGTTGACTGTTTTGGAGCATACCCCATGCTTTTTTTTCACATACTTGTGTTGTAAAACAAAGGTCAGACATGGTATTTTATTTTCAGATTTCGTTAAAACACATAAGAGGTGAGTGACGTGAATTTAAAACGTATTGCGGTATTGACAAGTGGGGGAGATGCCCCTGGAATGAACGCTGCAGTCCGTGCCGTGACCCGAAAAGCAATTTTCGAAGGTCTTGAAGTGTACGGTGTGTATAACGGCTATCAAGGTCTAATCGAAGGAGATCTCGTGGAGTTGAACCTTGGTTCGGTCGGCGACATCATTCAACGTGGAGGAACATTCTTACGTTCAGCCCGTTGCCCTGAGTTTAGAACGGAAGAGGGTCGTGCGAAAGCGGTCGAACAATTGAAGAAATTCAACATCGACGCACTTGTAGTAATTGGTGGAGACGGTTCATACCGTGGCGCCCAAAAGTTGACGGAACTTGGTTTCCCAACAATCGGTCTCCCAGGAACGATCGATAACGATATCCCTGGTACAGATGCGACAATCGGATTCGACACGGCGCTCAACACGGCGCTTGATGCGATTGACAAAATCCGTGACACAGCGTCTTCGCATGAACGGACGTATGTCATTGAAGTGATGGGCCGCGATGCAGGTGACATCGCACTTTATGCCGGTCTTGCCGGTGGTGCTGAGTCAATTCTCGTCCCAGAACGTCCTGAAGACTTGAGCGCGATCGTGGAACGTATCAACCATGGTGTGGCTCGAGGTAAGAAACACTCGATCGTTGTCGTCGCCGAAGGTGCCGGTAGTGCCGAGGAAGTCGGAAAGATGATCGCTGAGAAAACAAACTCAGAGACACGCGTGACGATTCTTGGACACATCCAACGCGGTGGTTCCCCAACTGCTGCTGACCGTGTGCTTGCGAGCCGTATGGGAGCTTATGCTGTCGAGATTTTACTCGAAGGCAAGGCAGGACGTGTCGTCGGCATTCGTGCCGGTAAGATGATGGATCTCGATATCGATGAAGCGCTTGACAACAACAAGCACACGATCGATATGCAGTTGATCGATCTTTCGAACCAACTTTCGATTTAACGAGTACCAGTGAACTCCACAGAGACGGGATCAGGTCGGACGACCCCCCGTTTTCTGTGTGTAAATGTAATACATCCCCTAGGAGGTTTTTATTTATGCGTAGAACGAAAATTGTATGTACGATTGGACCAGCTTCAGAGAAACGTCTTCCGGAAATGATTGAAGCCGGAATGAACGTCGCACGTCTCAACTTCTCACACGGTGACTATGAAGAGCACGGCGCGCGTATTCGCGACATCCGTGAAGCATCAAAAGCTGCCGGCAAAGTTGTGACAGTTCTTCTTGATACGAAAGGTCCTGAAATTCGTACACATACGTTTGAAGAAGGAAAAGCACTCCTCGAAAAAGGTAAAGAAGTCATCATCGTCTCGACAGAAGAAATCGTCGGAACGAAAGATCGTTTCTCAGTCACGTACGAAGGCTTGTACGAAGACGTTGAAGTCGGTTCACGCATCATGCTCGACGACGGACTCATTGGTCTCCTTGTCGTTGAGAAGCTCCCGAACCGTGACCTTCGTTGCGTCATCGAAAACGAAGGCGTCATCAAGACGAAGAAAGGTGTCAACTTGCCTAACGTCAAAGTGAACCTTCCTGCCCTTACAGACAAAGACATCGCCGACATCGAGTTCGGTATTTCACAAGACATCGATGTCATCGCGGCATCGTTCGTCCGTCGTGCGTCTGACGTCGTTGAGATTCGTCAACTTCTCGAGCGCAACAACGCGTCACACATCAAAATCTATCCAAAAATCGAAAACCAAGAAGGTGTCGACAACATCGACGAAATCTTGGCGATTTCTGACGGTTTGATGGTCGCTCGTGGTGACCTCGGAATCGAGATCCCAACAGAAGAAGTCACACCAGTTCAAAAAGAATTGATCAAGAAGTGTAACGACCTCGGGAAACCGGTCATCACGGCTACACAAATGCTTGATTCAATGCAACGCAACCCGCGTCCAACACGTGCGGAAGCATCTGACGTTGCCAACGCCATCCTCGATGGTACGGATGCGGTCATGCTTTCAGGTGAGACGGCAGCAGGGGACTACCCAATCGAGTCAGTTCAAATGCAAGCAGCGATCGCTGTTCGTACTGAGCAAATGCTCGACTACAAAAACTTGCTCAAAGATCGTCAGAAGCGCAGTGAGCACACGGTAACGGATGCAATCTCACAAGCGGTTGCCCACACGGCAATCAACTTGAACGCGAAAGCGATTTTGACACCGACACAATCAGGTTACACGGCTGCTCGTACAGCGAAGTATCGTCCAGAGGCGAACATCATCGCGGTCACAGAGTCAGAGCGTGTGGCACGTCAATTGAACCTCGTTTGGGGCGTGTACCCAATCGTGGCTGACACGATGCCGAACAACACGGATGAGATGTTGGTACAAGCTTCAGAAGCAGCTCGTCACGCTGGATTCGTCACAGACGGTGATCTCGTTGTCATCTCGGCTGGTATCCCGGCTGCGACTGCGGGTACGACGAACATGATGAAAGTTCATATCGTCGGTCACGCCCTCGCAAACGGACGCGGCATCGGTGAGCGTGGTCTCGTCGGTGAAGTCGTCATTGCGAACAATGCAGACGAAGCGAATGCGAAAGCGAAAGAGGGCATGATCCTCGTCGCGCCATTCACAGATAAAGAAATGATGCCAGCGATTGAAAAAGCGGCTGGAATCATTACAGAAGACGGTGGATTGACGAGCCATGCCGGCATCGTCGGACCATCACTCCGTAAACCGGTCATCGTCGGTGTCGAAGCTGCGACATCAACGTTCCGCGACGGTCAGATGATTTCAATCGACCCACTTACTGGTAAAATCTACAACGCGTAATCGAATGTCAATCGAACCGACTCTCTTATGAGTCGGTTCTTTTTCCATTCAGAAAGAGAGTGTATGATGAGTGCATATTTGTTCTTATTGCTGCTCGTGTTGATTGGTGTGATCTCCCATAATCAATCGGTCATCATCGCTAGCAGCGTCTTATTGATTATTAAAGCCGTCGGGTTCGGCGATCAGCTATTCCCGACGCTCGCTTCAAAAGGCATCCATTGGGGCGTGACGATTATCACGATTGCCGTCCTCGTCCCGATTGCGACCGGAGACATCGGTTTTAGAGAATTGTGGAATAGTATTAAAGGGCCGGTCGGCATCATCGCTTTCAGTTCAGGAATCTTCGTCGCGCTCGCTGCGGCTCAAGGAGTTCAACTCATGCGGGTTGATCCCGTCGTGACGACGGCACTCCTCGCCGGGACCATTCTAGCCGTCGGTTTCATGAAAGGCGTTCCGGTCGGGCCGCTCGTCGGAGCCGGTATCGCCGCCTTGATTTTAGGTGGATTTAGCCTGATTGAAAAGTGGTTCTGACATTTTTTGACGGCTGGATACGCTTACATTTCTTTTTTTCAGTAAATTGTTTATACTAGATAAAGGACAGGGTGGAGCGAGCTCGAAACGGATTGGGGAAAGTGTTCGAGTTCCCGCCCTTATTCCCTACACAAGAGACTGTATGATGCGGTCAATCACTTTTAAAGATTGAGGGGGAGTTATTGATGTCAACGACAAAAGGTTTAGAAGGAATTGTGGCAGCAGCCTCAAAAGTCAGTTCGATTATTGACGGACAATTGACTTATGGAGGATACACAATCGACGATTTGGCGGACCACGCCACATTTGAGGAGGTTGTTTTCCTACTATGGAACGACCGTCTTCCAAAAGCTGACGAATTAACTGAGCTCTCCGAAGCGCTCGTGAAAGAAGCCAAATTGCCAGAAGAAGTGATCGCGACGCTTGAGCGGGCGCCGAAGTCGGCCAATGCGATGGCGACGATTCGGACGGCCCTTTCACAGCTCGCGCTTTATGATGAAGAGGCTGAAGATATGAGCACAGAAGCGAACATGCGCAAGGCGATCCGTCTCCAAGCGCAAGTCGCCACGATCGTGACGGCGTTTGCTCGTCTTCGTAAAGGTGAACAACCGGTTGCGCCGAAGCCTGGTTTGTCGTATGCGGCCAATTTCTTATATATGTTGAATGGAGAAGAACCGAGCGAAGTCGCCGAGAAGACGATCGACAAGGCGCTCATCCTTCATGCCGATCACGAATTGAACGCTTCGACGTTCACGGCCCGCGTCTGCGTCGCCACATTGTCGGATATTTATTCAGGTGTGACGGCGGCGATGGGCGCCCTTAAAGGCCCGCTCCACGGTGGTGCCAACGAGGCGGTCATGAAGATGCTTCATGAAATCGGATCGGTCGACAAAGTCGAAGACTACGTCCGCGGCAAGTTCGAACGCCGTGAGAAGATTATGGGCTTCGGTCACCGTGTCTATAAGGACGGCGACCCGCGCGCGAAACACTTGAAAGAGATGAGCCGCCAATTGACGGCCCAAATCGGCGAACCAGAATGGTACGAGATGTCTGAGAAAATCGATCATCTCGTCGAGACGGAAAAAGGCTTGAAACCGAACGTCGATTTCTATTCGGCCTCTACGTATTATGCGCTCGGCCTCGAAGAAGAGTTGTTCACGCCAATCTTCGCCGTCTCGCGCATGTCAGGATGGATTGCCCATATCCTTGAACAATATGCGGACAACCGCTTGATTCGTCCTCGCGCCGAGTATGTCGGAGAGACAAACCGGTCTTACGTCCCGGTGAATGAGCGTTAATTGACGCGATACGAGAAGATCGAGTCACAATTTAGACATAAACTTTGGTAAACTAACAATTGACGTAGGTCGGCGCTCGCGTCGGCCTACATAAATGTACTTAGGGGGATTTATTATGTTGACACAAAACGAAAAAATCACAGTTGAGAACGGTGTATTAAATGTGCCGAACGTACCGACGATTCCATTTATCATCGGCGACGGCACAGGTCCTGATATTTGGAACGCTTCCGTGCGCGTCTTTGATGCGGCTGTCGAAAAAGCATATGGCGGCGAGAAGAAAATCGAATGGATGGAAGTGTACGCTGGGGAGAAAGCCTTCAACCAAAAAGGTGAATGGCTTCCAAACGAGACGCTCGATGAAATTCGTGAATATTTGATCGCCATCAAAGGTCCATTGACGACACCGGTCGGCGGTGGAATCCGTTCACTCAACGTCGCACTCCGTCAAGAACTTGACTTGTATACGTGCTTACGTCCGGTCCGTTACTTCACAGGCGTCCCTTCACCAGTCAAACGCCCAGAAGATACAGACATGGTCATCTTCCGCGAGAACACAGAAGATATTTACGCAGGAATCGAGTACGCGTCAGGTAGCGACGAAGTGAAGAAATTGATCTCGTTCTTGAAAGAAGAGATGAACGTCAACAAAATCCGTTTCCCAGAAACGTCTGGAATCGGCATCAAGCCAATCTCGTCTGAAGGAACGAAACGCCTCGTTCGTGCGGCTCTCGAATATGCGATCGCGAACAACCGTAAGTCGCTCACGCTCGTCCACAAAGGGAACATCATGAAGTTCACAGAAGGCGCCTTCAAAAACTGGGGTTATGAGCTCGCAGAAGAAGAGTACGGCGACAAAGTCTTCACATGGGCGCAGTATGACCGTATCAAAGAAGAGTCAGGCGAAGCGGCTGCGAATGAAGCGCAATCGAAAGCGGAAGCGGAAGGCAAAATCATCGTAAAAGATTCGATCGCTGACATCTTCTTGCAACAGATTTTGACACGTCCGCGTGAGTTCGACGTCGTGGCCACGATGAACTTGAACGGGGACTACATCTCGGATGCGCTCGCTGCCCAAGTCGGCGGAATCGGGATTGCGCCAGGGGCAAACATCAACTACGTGACGGGCCATGCCATCTTCGAAGCGACACACGGTACGGCACCGAAATATGCCGGCCTCGACAAGGTCAACCCGTCATCGGTCATCTTGTCAGGTGAGATGATGCTTCGTCATATGAACTGGAACGAAGCGGCTGACCTCATCATCAACTCGATGGAGAAGACGATCGCCTCGAAAGTCGTCACATACGATTTCGCCCGCCTCATGGACGGCGCGACAGAAGTGAAGTGTTCAGAGTTTGCAGATGAACTAATCAAAAACATGTAATTCATCAGTTAAACCAAGGGGGAGAGCACAATGATTCGTCGCAATAAGATTTCGGTGATCGGTAGCGGATTCACAGGGGCCACGACGGCACTGTATTTGGCTCAAAAAGAACTCGGTAACGTCGTACTACTCGATATTAAAGAGAACGAGAATCCGACGAAGGGAAAAGCGCTCGATATGCAAGAGGCGGCGCCGATTCAAGGATTTGACTCGTGGATCACGGGGACATCGGATTACGCCGACACGGCAGAATCGGATATCGTCGTCATCACAGCGGGAATCGCGCGCAAGCCAGGCATGAGCCGAGACGACCTCGTCTCGACGAACGCCAAGGTGATGCGGACGGTCACGAAAGAAGTGGCCCGTTATTCACCCGATGCGATTTTGATCATCTTGACGAACCCGGTCGACGCGATGACGTATGCGGCTTTCAAAGAATCGGGCTTCCCGAAAGAGCGAGTGATCGGTCAATCGGGCGTCCTCGATACGGCTCGCTTCCGGACGTTCGTTGCAGCGGAATTGAACGTCTCCGTGAAAGACGTGTCTGGATTCGTGCTCGGTGGGCACGGGGATGACATGGTTCCGCTCATTCGCTACTCGTACGCGGGTGGTATCCCGCTCGAGAAATTGTTACCGAGTGATCGGGTCGAAGCGATTGTCAATCGGACTCGTAAAGGTGGCGGTGAGATCGTCCAGCTGCTCGGAAACGGTTCTGCGTATTATGCGCCGGCAGCGGCCATCGTCGAGATGGTCGAAGCGATTTTAAAAGATCAACGACGTATTTTACCGGCCATCGCCTATCTCGATGGTGAGTACGGTTTCCACGACTTGTATCTCGGTGTGCCGACGATTCTTGGTGCGAACGGGATTGAACGTGTGCTCGAACTTGAATTGACGGAAGAAGAAGCGGCCGCACTCGAGCGTTCGGCTGATTCGGTACGCTCCGTCTTGAACGTCCTTAACTGATTCCTCACCTCGCCTGCTTGAGCAGGCGAGGTTTTTTGTAGGCTTGGTTTTTGACGGACGCGTGCTACACTGAAAGTAGAACGTGGATTTGTTTTGTTTTTGTAAAGATTTGCTTTGGGGTTGGTCGGATGTGGCATTGATTTGTAGAATAGGTAGTGTACATGACTGAACAGATAGATTAGAGGAGGAACTAAGCGTGGCCGAAAAAGTAATTGTTGTCGATGACGAGGTATCGATTGCGACGTTATTAAAGTTTAATTTAGAGCAAGCCGGATTCGAAGTCGAGACGGCGCATGATGGAAAGACCGGACTCGAACTCGCCGAGAAGCAGGACGCGGTGTTGATCGTCCTCGATTTGATGTTGCCTGAGATGGATGGACTCGAGGTCTGCAAGCGACTCCGCCAACAGAAAGTGAACACACCGATTCTCATGTTGACGGCGAAAGACGATGAGTTCGATAAAGTGCTCGGACTTGAACTCGGTGCCGATGACTATTTGACGAAACCGTTCAGTCCACGCGAAGTCGTGGCTCGGGTCAAAGCGATTTTACGACGCTCGGCCCCGCAAGAGGTACCCGCGACGGACGCGGACGTCATTGAGATTGGTGACGTGAAAATCATCGCTTCAAACTATGAAGTGTTCAAGAACGGGGAACGGCTTGAGTTGACTCCGAAAGAGTTCGAACTGTTGGCCTATCTCGCTAAAAACAAAGGCCGTGTCTTGACGCGTGACCAACTTCTATCCGCCATTTGGAATTACGACTTCGTTGGCGATACACGCATCGTCGACGTCCATATCAGCCACCTTCGGGAAAAGATTGAGCCGGTGACGAAAAAGCCGACTTATATTAAAACGATCCGTGGCCTTGGCTATAAGATGGAAGAGCCGATGCCCGAATGAAGACGTACCGCTCGCGTTTTTTGACGACGCTCATCCTGCTCGTGACGGGCGTCTTACTGACTCTCGGGATCGTGCTTGGTCAATTGTTCAAAGACTTCTACTTGGACTCTGAACGCGATCGTTTGAAAGAGGACACGGAGCTCGCCGCCCTGTATTTGGAGGGTGGCGAGCTCGAGGCGATTCAAGACTATGTCCGGCAAATCGACGACGAGAGCAGTTTCGATATTCTGCTCCTGAATCGTCGGATGGAAGTGATCGCCGGGACGCCGTTTCGAGTCGGATCGTTCGATTTTCGGATGGATGCGTCGACGATCCCGGATGACGGGACGTTCGGGAACGAGACGCGCGATGATTTGATTCAGTTCACAAAACCGATTGAACTGTCATCAGGCGACACGGTGTATCTCAGTTTCATTCGCTACGTCTCCGATTTAGAGGGTGTCTATAACCGGATTTGGTTGACGATTGCGTTGGCCTTGATGTTCTCGTTCTTTTTGATTCTTTTTGTATTGCATAACTTGACGAATCAATTCATCCGACCGATTGATGAGGCGACGATCGTGTTACGTGAACTTGCCGACGGAAACTATCGGGCCCGTGTGTACGAATTGCGTAACGATGAAGAAACGGGAAGCTTGGCCGGGTCGATTAACGTCCTCGCCCGCAACCTTGAAACGATTTCCCTTGGCGAATCCGTGCAACGCGCCAGACTCGAGTCGCTGATCGAGTATATGGGAGCAGGGTTACTGCTTGTCGACGAGCGTGGCATCGTGACACTCGTCAACCGATCGTATCGCGACATGTTCCAATACGACGATTTGATGATCGGCCAATTTTATCACGGTATTTTGCCGAGCCCAGACGTCGAGACATTGATTGAGGACGTCTATTTGACAGAAGAACCTCATCGTCGGCAATTATCGATTCGAACTGGATTTAACCAAAAGACGTATATGGTATCAGCCGCGCCGATTTTCAGCGACACGGGCATGTTACGCGGGACGACGCTTCTCTTTAACGATATTTCCGAGTTGAAACGACTCGAGAAGATGCGTAAAGATTTCGTCGCCAACGTCAGCCATGAGTTGAAGACACCGCTCACGTCGATTCGAGGATTCAGTGAAACGCTCCTCGACGGGGCGAAAGAAGTGCCTGAGTTGCGCGATCAGTTCTTGGATATCATTCAAAAAGAAGCGACGCGTATGCAGATGCTCGTTGAGGACCTGCTCGAGCTGTCGCGGCTTGAACGAGAAGATTTCCATTTGGATTTCACTCCGGTCCAGCTCAATCAGCTCGTCGAGGAAGTCTGCCTCGTGTTGAGCCAGAAAGCGGAAGGGAAATCGATTCAATTGGAATCACGCCACGACGGGGAAGTCGTGTTGCAAGCGGACATGAACCGTATCAAGCAAGTCATTTTGAACCTTGTTGCCAACGCGATCAACTATTCGCCGGAAGGCAGCCGCGTCGAGATTGCGGTCGAAAAGAGAGGGGACGGTTCTTACTTGATTGTCAAAGATAATGGCATCGGCATCGCGCCGAAAGAAGTGAGCCGAATCTTTGAACGATTCTATCGGGTCGATAAAGCACGAAGCCGGAACTCGGGAGGGACCGGTCTCGGCCTCGCCATCGTCAAGCATATCATCGATTTACATCACGCGACGATTCAAGTGGACAGTGTGGAGGGGATGGGGACGACGTTCACCATCAAGTTCCCGCTCGCTTAACATGGAATTCATGCCGGGTTCATACCGGCTTTACAAAGCGGTGCTACTCTATAGACGAGACCTCTTCATCATCTCGTGTCCCGGCCGGTGCTCATCTCCACTCGGTCAGGAAGATTGACCCTTTTCTAGTACCTAGAAAAGGGTCTTTTTTTTCGAACGCATGTGCCCGTATGATATGATGGAACCAGATAGAATGGAGGTTGACCAATGAATAAACTACTACTTCTTGATGGAAACTCACTCACCTACCGTGCGTTTTTCGCGCTACCTCCGATGACGGATGCGAGCGGCCGCAACACGAACGCCGTGTACGGGTTCACGATGATGCTGTTAAAGTTGATGGAAGATGAACAACCGACGCATTTCGCCGTCGCATTTGATGCATCGAAAAAGACGTTCCGACACGATACGTACGCCGACTATAAAGGTGGGCGGCAGAAAACCCCAGGGGAACTCCGTGAGCAGTTCCCGATCGTCCGCGAGATTTGTGAGGCGTTTGGCATCAAGGTGCTCGAACTCGACCAGTATGAGGCCGATGACATCATCGGGACACTATCAAAAAATACCGAATTCGACCAAGTGACGGTCGTCACCGGAGATAAAGATTTACTGCAACTGATTGACGACCGCGTCACCGTCTATTTGACGAAACGTGGGATCACCGACGTCGAGACGATGGACGCAGCGGCGTTCAAAGAGCGCTATGACGGACTCACCCCGCTCCAAATGATCGATTTGAAAGGGCTGATGGGGGATAAGTCGGATAATATCCCGGGCATTCCTGGCGTTGGTGAAAAGACGGCCCTCAAACTGCTCACGGCTTACGGCTCTGTTGAAGGCCTGTATGAACATACGCACGAACTGAAAGGGAAACAAAAAGAGAAAGTCGAGGCGAACGAGCGGGAAGCGCTCATGTCGAAACAATTGGCGACAATCTATACGGACGTCCCAATCGACATTAGCACGGACGAGCTGACGTTCCATCCGTATGACGCTGGAAAAGTGAAGCCGTTATTCATGAGCCTCCAGTTCAAATCACTTCTTAGCAAACTGAACCTTGAAGCGTCGAGCGAGGAAACAGTCGAAGCGCGTGAAGTGAATCGTATCGGGGTCGACGAGCAAGATTTGACGGAAGCGGTCCTGTTCCTCGAGCAACTCCGTGACGACTATTTCGAAGAACCGGTCATCGGTGTGGCCATCGCCTCGAAAGCGGGCGTGACGGTCGGAGATGTGTCGCTCTTAGACGTCCCGGCTGTACGAGATTGGTTGGCCGACGAGAAACATGCCACGATTTGTCTCGATGCGAAGCAGACAATCGTTCAATTGAAACGCCACGGCATCACGCTCCGAGGCTATGACGATTTGCTCGTCGCCGGATATTTGCTGAACCTGTCGGGCGGGACGACACTCGATTCGATTGCTGCTCATTTCGATTACACGTTACCGGAAGACGAGGCGGTTTATGGCAAGGGTGCGAAGCTGCACGTCCCGGAACAGGACGTGCTCGAGCAACATCTCGGCGAGAAGGCGATGGCGATTTTGACGCTGTTCGTAAACGTCGGCAAAGAACTCGACCAAAACGAACAGACATCGCTCTACGAAGATTTGGAACGACCGCTCGCCTCGGTGCTCGCCGAGATGGAGTGGGCCGGGATTCACGTCGACGTGGCGACGCTGAAAGTGATGGAAGACGATTTGCGGGAACGGTTACTTCAACTCGAGGCGGAGATTCACAGTCTCGCCGGTGAGACGTTCAATATCAACTCGCCGAAACAGCTCGGCGTCATCCTATTCGAGAAGTTGGCGTTGCCACCGGTCAAAAAGACGAAGACCGGCTACTCGACGGCAGCGGACGTGCTCGAGAAACTCGCGCCGCTCCATCCGATCGTCGAACATATTATGCATTACCGTGAGCTCGGCAAGTTGCAATCGACATACGTCGAAGGCTTGCAAAAAGTCATCAAAGACGACGGGAAGATCCACACCCGCTATACGCAGACGTTGACGCAGACCGGACGGTTGTCCTCGGTCAACCCGAACTTACAGAACATCCCGATCCGCTTGGAAGAAGGACGTCGCATTCGCAAGGCGTTCACCGCGAGCGAGTCGGACTGGATGCTGTATGCAGTCGACTATTCACAAATCGAGCTCCGTATCATGGCCCATATGTCTCAAGATGAGAAGATGCTCGAGGCGTTCCTCCATGACGAGGATATCCATACGTCGACAGCGGCTAACGTATTCCGAGTCGCCAAAGAAGAAGTGACGTCGCTCATGCGTCGTCAAGCAAAAGCGGTCAACTTCGGCATCATTTATGGCATTAGCGATTACGGGTTGTCACAAAACCTCGGCATTAGCCGAAAAGAAGCGCAGACGTTCATCGATACGTACTTTGAACAGTTCCCAGGTGTGAAACGGTTCATGGATGCCGCCATCGAGCGGGCCCGGGAACACGGGTATGTCGAGACGATGTTGAAGCGCCGCCGCAATATCCCGGACATCCAGTCTCGTAACTTCAACTTACGCGGATTCGCGGAACGGACAGCCATCAACACGCCGATTCAAGGGACAGCCGCTGACATCATCAAAAAGGCGATGATTGATGTCGACGTGGCGCTCCGGGAGTCGGGACTTCAGTCAAAACTATTGCTTCAAGTCCACGATGAACTCATCTTTGAAGGTCCTAAAGAAGAAATGGATGCGCTCGAGACAATCGTGAAACAAGCGATGGAACATACGGTCACTTTGGACGTGCCGCTCCGTGCGGACGGTTCGTTCGGTGAGACGTGGTTTGATACGAAATAAGATCGAGAAAGGAAATTGATATGCCAGAATTACCAGAAGTGGAGACGGTCTGTCGCCGATTACGGCCGTTCGTCTCAGGAAAAACGATTGCAAATGTCGAAGTGCTCGACGCAAAAATCATTCGGGGCCATGAACCGGAGATTTGGAAACAGCAGTTGCTCGGCGAGATGATTCAAGACGTCGAGCGACGTGGTAAATTTATTTTATTCAAGTTGACGAACGGCTATCTCGTTTCGCATCTGCGGATGGAAGGAAAATTCTTCCCGCATGACGAAATGGTCAGTCCGGTCAAACATACGCATGTCGTCTTCACATTCACGGACGGCACGACGCTTCATTACAATGATGTCAGAAAGTTCGGGACGATGGAACTGAAGACGAATGAAGACTTGTATGTGACGCCGCCATTGTCGCTGCTCGCGCTCGAGCCGTTCGATCCTGAAGTGACAGCGGAAACGCTTCATAGCCGTCTGAAGCGGATGAACGTCCGTGCGATCAAGACGGCGCTACTCGACCAATCGATTTTTGTCGGGCTCGGCAATATTTATGTCGACGAGACGTTATATCGCGCCGGCGTCCATCCGACTCGTCCGGCGGCATCGCTCTCGCTTGACGAGGTGCGTTTAGTGCACCAAGAAGCCGTAGCCGTATTGACAGAAGCCATCGAACGAGGCGGGAGCACGATCCGAAGCTATACGAATCCGGACGGAGCGAGCGGGACGTATCAAGAGACGCTGTACGTATACGGACAAACCGGGGAGCCGTGTAAGCGA
Source organism: Exiguobacterium sp. SL-10 (assembly GCF_004337025.1). NCBI lineage: Bacteria > Bacillati > Bacillota > Bacilli > Caryophanales > Exiguobacterium > Exiguobacterium sp. SL-10. The sequence continues at coordinate 19,456 of NZ_SJUP01000011.1, forward strand.
TGCGGGCGACCGATTGAGAAGATGAAATTAGGCGGACGGGGCACCCATTACTGTCCGCACTGCCAACAGTAAGAGGTGGACATGATGTTGAAGATTGGTTTGACAGGTGGAATTGCGACAGGGAAGTCGACCGTATCCAGACTGTTCCGAAAGCGAGGCATCCCGATCATCGATGCCGACAAGATGGCACGGATCGTCATCGAGCCTGGCGGCAAGGCGTTCGCGGGCGTCCGCGAGGCGTTCCCGCAATGTTTCACGGGCGATGACTTAAACCGCCAGGCGCTCGGTCGTGAAATCTTTCATGATGATGCCAAACGACAGTTGCTCAATCAGCTCATGCACCCGGCCATCCGGGAAGAGATGCTCGAGGAGATGCGAAGCTACGCGGCGGCAGGAGAGACAGTCGTCATGTTCGACATCCCGCTCTTGTTCGAAGGGACGATGCGGGACCTCGTCGACTATACGGTCGTCGTCTATTGCCGGGAAGAGATTCAGTTGATGCGCCTCATGGAGCGCAACGGGTTGACGAAAGAAGAAGCACTCGCTCGGATCCATGCGCAAATGCCGATCGAGGAGAAGAAACAACAGGCTGATTTTTTAATCAACAACAACGGTGCGTTAGGCGACTTGTCGGCCCAAGTGGTCCGCCTCGTCGAACAATTTGAAGACATGAAAAAAGAAGGCGACTGACGACGCCTTCTTTTTTTGTTCAATTGAGTGGATCGGAATCAGGTTTCCCTTTTTTCCACGTATCGAAGATGGCGCGCCCGTCGCTCGGGTGCCCGTTCGAATAATAAATCGGATAGAGCGAGAAGAAGATATAATAAAACGAGAAATAGGCGAACTGATACGTATAAATTGTCGGTTCAATCTCGCGGGTCAAGATGAATCCATTCACAATTAAGATGCTCGCTAAATTGAAAAGCGAGCCGCCCGCATAGACGATACTTCGCGTCAGGCGGTTGCTGTACTTCAAGTCGCTGAATTGACACCAGGCGTCATAGAAGTAGACGCGATTGAATTGAAGGCGTCCGACTTTAAACAATTTTTTTCCAGTTCCAATCTCCATATCAAGCGAACCCCCAAACAGCTTCGCGAAGAAAAAGTGACCGAATTGGTGGATAATCGTCACAATCGGTAAGATGATGAAAAACGAAATGATAAATTTGTCTATATCGGTCCAATCAAACATGTAGTATTAGCTCCTTTCCAAGCTCTACACCAAATTTCCCTCTTTTTCAAATCTGAAACTGTAAAAAAGTGAAAGAAATGTGAAGATTCATAGTGAAAACGCTTCCAATTTTCCGTTATAATGATGTCGTAACGTAGAAAAAGGGGGATTTTACATGGGGACGAAAGTTGCAATCAATGGATTTGGACGAATCGGCAGAATGGTGTTTCGAAAATTGATGCTTGAAGGGCGTCACGACGTGGTCGCCATCAATGCAAGTTATCCGGCAGAGACGCTCGCCCATTTGATTAAGCACGATACGGTCCACGGGCCGTTCGCACTGACGGTGAGGGCGCATGGGGATGCGCTTGAAGTTGATGGTAAACGTGTCATGCTCGTGTCCGAGCGCAATCCGGAGCGTTTGCCATGGGCGGAGCTCGGGGTCGAAATCGTCATCGAGGCGACGGGGAAATTCAATTCTGATATCGGGGCAAAAAAACATTTGACGGCCGGTGCGAAGAAAGTCATTTTAACAGCGCCAGGGAAAGGTGAGCTGCGGACGATTGTCATGGGGGTGAACGATCGTGATTATTTACCGGACCACGATCACGTCATCTCGAACGCTTCGTGTACGACGAACTGTCTCGGTCCGGTCGTCAAAGTACTCGATTCGACGTTCGGGATCGAGACGGGGCTCGTGACAACGGTACATGCGTACACGAATGACCAAAACAATATCGATAATCCGCATAAAGATTTACGGCGTGCCCGTGCTTGTGGTAGTTCCATTATACCGACTTCGACAGGGGCCGCGAAAGCAATCGGGCTCGTCTTGCCGGAACTGCAAGGCAAATTGAACGGGATGGCACTGCGGGTACCGACGCCGAACGTCTCACTCGTCGACCTCGTCGTCGAGTTGCGTCGGGATGTGACGGTCGATGAAGTCAATCAGGCGTTCGAGCGCGCGGCGCACGGGGAGATGACAGGCATCCTCGGCGTCTCGAATGAACCGCTCGTTTCGATTGACTTCAACGGGGATGAGCGTTCGTCAATCATCGATGCTGATTCGACGATGGTGCTCGGGGGCAATCACGTCAAAGTACTCGCCTGGTACGACAACGAATGGGGCTACTCGTGCCGTGTCGTCGACTTGTTGGATATGGTCGCGAGCTACTTGCAAATCGGACAACAAGAAACCCACGTCTAAAAAAATATATTTACTCAAAAATATTTTTGATGAATTCAAACAAATGTCTTGTAACGATGTCCCAAACGCGATACACTCTAACTCGTGAACTTCAATTGGTCTGACAAACGCAACTTAAAGGGTTAGGACCTCTTAGGACTAACTTGCCCCCGTGGTTGTGGGCGATTCAGGCACAAAGTGAGTGATCATCAACTACTTTGAGACCATTGATGTAAAGGGGGATCCACTAATATGGATACTATGGGACGTCACATTATTACAGAACTTTGGGAGTGCAATCCCGACAAATTAAACGATATCGACTACATCGAGCGCTTGTTCGTCGATGCAGCACTTCGTTCGGGCGCTGAAGTCCGCGAAGTCGCTTTCCACAAATTTGCGCCGCACGGTGTAAGTGGAGTCGTCATCATTTCAGAATCACACTTAACGATTCACAGTTTCCCAGAGCATGGCTACGCATCAGTCGATGTGTTCACATGTGGGGACCGAATCGATCCGGCTACAGCCTCGCAGTACATTGCAGAAGGCTTGGAAGCGAAAGTTCGTGAAGATGTGAAACTTGACCGTGGAATGGGACCGATTCGTGTTCCTGAAGCACAAGTTGCAATCAGCAAATAATCAGATTGACCTTTTGAGGCTGGCCGATTTTCGGTCAGCCCTTTTAATTGTTTTGTTAACCGCTTAATTTTGATATGCTTAACCTATATAAATAAGGTGTCGAGGTGGATAATGGGATTATTGGATAAGTTTCAAACACATGTCCAGACGGACGATTCGCATAAAAATGAGGCGTTACGCACACGATACGTGGCAGCATCGCCAAGTGCCGTGCTCACATGGCTCCGCGAACGGATTCAGGCAGAAGGCCAAACAGTTCGCCGTGTCGATCCGGACCGGGGCGAAGTGGCATTTAACGGTACCGGTTGGGATGCATTGGCGACCGTCATTCAAGTGGATGGAGGACGTACAGCCGTCGATTTCACATTGAACCGTGATCAGATGCTCGGACCGGACCTCGGTCAAATCGTCACCACATATTATGAGGCGCTACAATTGAAGTTCCCGCTCCGCGCCATCGGGAATCAATCTGTCGAACGATAAGGAGGGCTGAGCATGCGTTGTCCTAAATGCGATCATAACGGAACGAGAGTGCTCGACTCCCGGCCAGTACAAGATTTCTATTCAATTCGCCGCCGCCGCGAATGCGAGGAGTGCGGCTATCGATTCACTACATTCGAGACGGTTGAACAGACGCCGCTCATCATCGTCAAGAAAGACGGCAATCGTGAAGAGTTTAGCCGAGAGAAAGTGCTTCGTGGAATCATTCGGGCGTGTGAAAAACGCCCGGTCACACTCGAACAACTCGAAGGTGTCGTCACGAAAGTCGAACAGCAGCTACGAGCACTCGGCCAATCGGAGATTCCGAGCGAACAAGTCGGTGAGCTCGTCATGAATGAGCTCGCCCGGGTCGATGAAGTAGCATACGTCCGTTTCGCCTCCGTCTATCGCCAATTCAAAGATATCTCTGTATTCTTTAAAGAACTTGAAGATTTAATGAAGCAAGAAAAATCGACCAACTAAACGGGCGGCCTGCTGGTCGCCTTTTTTCAGGGGAGACCAACCATGGAAAAAGAACGAATCCTGTACGGGACTGACGAACTGTTGATTATGAGCACCGGGCTCATCGATCGCGAGTCGTATCAGTCGTTGTATCATTTATATCAGCCGGTCATCGGAGTCAAGGCGCTCGCGATGTATCAGACGCTTTGGAGCGAGCTGAAGCCCGGGAAGATGAAATCGAACTATATGTCGCATAGCGCGCTCTGTGAGATGCTCGATTACTCAATCAACGAGCTGACAGATTGTCTGTTCCGGCTCGAGGCGATCGGTCTCGTCCGGACGTATAAGACAAAGGACGAGCGATTGACGCAGTACGTGTATCAATTGCGCGTCCCACTCGCGCCCCATACGTTCTTGAATGACGGGCTGTTGTCGAGTTTCCTCTTCTATAAAGTCGGGGAAGTCCGCTTCAAACAGTTGCAGGGACGATTCACGATCGATCCATTGCCAGCCGGGATTATCGAGGTGACGAAAGACTTTAATGAAGTATTTGACGTCAAAGGTGTGAATCATATGGCGTTCACGCAAAAAAATTATGAGAAGCCCGACCGCGCCAAAATTGAAATCAACTATACGTTCGACATGGAAATTGTCAAAAAATTGACGAACTTTCCCGTCGGCTTCTTCACGAAGAAACTCGATGAGACGATCACGAAGCTTGCCTATGTCTCACAAATCGACGAAGAGACGATGGCAGAGATGTTGAAAGAGTATTTCGTCCACGAGGCGTATCTTCCGCTCAGCGAGCAAGAGAAGCGCGACGGTTGCCGCCAGATGGTGTTGCAGTTGAAGAAGAAACAGACACGGCATCGGAAAGTGAAGTCGGATGTGACAGTAAAGGCAGAAATCGGTGACTTGCATGATGTGACGGTCATGGAAGAGGCGCATCCGCATCAGTACGTGTCGACGTTACGGAAGACGCCGCAACTGTCGAAGAGCGACGAGCAACTCATCATCGACCTCGTCGATACGCTCGGGCTCGCGCCTAGCGTCATCAACGCGTTGTTCTATTACTGTATCGAAGTGAAGAAACAGACACGGCTCAGTGAGAACTACGTCATGCGCATCGCGACGAGTTGGAAGACGGCGGGCTATTTGAACGCCAAGGACGCCTTAGAACAAGAAGCGACGCAAGACGCGCTCATCGAGAAGAAACAGCAGAAGCGGGAGAATGTGCAACAGCGGACGACCGTCGGCTCGAGACGCAAAGATAAGACCGAGATGCCGAAATGGCTCGAGGACGAGGCGAAAGAACAGCGCACATACGATCAAAAACGAAAACAAGAGCTCGAGGCATCGGTCCCGGACGATGCGGAACTCGTCAAGCTGTTAAATGAATTGAAAGAGAAAGGATGAGGGACATGGAACGCATCAATCAAACGCTCGCCCAAATGATGAACCGGAAAGAAGTACGGGAAGCGTACGAATCGATTCGCCGGCGCACCCTCGAACATCCAGAAGTCGTCGCCTTTTTAAAGGCACATCCGGAGTTAGACGAGACGGCAATCGAGGCCGGCTTCACGAAGCTCAGCGAATATGCGGAGCAGATGGACGGGAAGAAACTCATCGACGAGCAAGCCGTCATCCCGGGTCATCAACCGATGCTCTATGTCGACCTCGGACAAATCGCCATCCGCTATGAAGAGACGGTCAAGCACCGTCAAGCACGCCGGCAAAAAGAGATGGACCGGAAGTTCAAGAGCCTATTCTTACCGGAAGAGGTCCGTGAGGCGAGCTTTGAATCGTTCGACTGGTCGGATGACGCCCGAAAAATCGCACTCCGTGAATCGATGCGGTTCGTCTCAGGCATGAAGACCCGTCAAAAAGTGAACGGCTTATACCTTCACGGTAGCTTCGGCGTCGGAAAGACGTACTTGCTCGCGGCGATCGCCAATGAGCTGAAAGTGGCGGACATCGAGACGATTCTCGTCCATGCCCCGGGATTCGTCTCGGAAGCGAAACGGAAAATCCGGACCGACTCGTTCGATTCGTTTTTGACGTCATTCCAACACGTGCCGGTGTTATTGATTGATGACATCGGGGCCGAGGCGATCAGTCCATGGGTGCGGGATGAACTGTTCGGGATCATTTTGCAGTATCGCATGATGCATCGCTTGCCGACGCTTTACAGCTCGAACTTTAGCGGAGAAGAGCTCGAGACCCACTTCTCGATCGACGGTTCGCCACAGAACAAAATGAAGGCGCAGCGGCTCATGCAGCGCATCTCGACGACGACGACGCAAATCGAGTTAAAAGGTGAGAATCGACGGCGGTAAAGGGATTGTATTTCTGGAACGAGTTGACTATACTAATAAGCATATAACCGATGCATCGAAGAGGACATGAGACGTCGTAACGGGTTTCAAAGCGAGGGAAGGCTGGTGAGAGCTTCCTAAACACGCCGATCGCCTTACTCCCTCAGAGCACCGTACGGGTCAATCGTGCGGCGATTCACACTCGTTATCGTGTGTTCGAGCCAAGCGGATCGCTTGGGAACGAGGGTGGTACCACGAGAATCAAAGCTCGTCCCTTTCATAGGGATGGGCTTTTTTTATTTTCTTTTAAATGTAGAGAGGGGAAGTTGACACATGATTCAATTGACATTTCCAGATGGGGCCGTCAAAGAGTTTGAGGCCGGGATCACAGCAGAAGAAGTAGCGGGTTCGATCAGTCCGGGACTCCGTAAAAAAGCAATCGCCGCGAAAATCGATGGCGAGATGATCGATTATCGTCGTCCGATTGAACAGGACGGCAAAATCGAGCTCGTTATGCCGGATTCGGAAGACGGCATCGATTTGATGCGCCATTCGTCGGCCCACTTGATGGCCCAAGCCATCAAACGGTTATACGGCGAAGAAGGTAGCATCTACCTTGGGATTGGACCGACGATCGAGAACGGCTTCTATTACGATATCGAGATGGACCGCCGCATCAACGAAGAAGATCTCCCGGAGATTGAGAAGATGATGAAACGAATCGTCGACGAAAACTTGGACATCACTCGTGAGGTCGTGTCACGCGACGAAGCGCTCGAACGCTATAAAGCGCTCGGGGACCCGCTTAAAATCGAATTGATTGAAGACATCCCAGCGAGCGAGACGCTCACGATTTACCATCAAGGCGAATTCTTCGACTTGTGCCGTGGGCCGCATGTCCCGTCGACTTCGAAGTTGAAAGTGTTCAAATTGATGAGCGTGGCCGGTGCATACTGGCGCGGTGACTCAGATAATAAAATGCTTCAGCGCATTTACGGGACGGCGTTCGCGACAAAAGAACAGCTCGCAGAACACTTGCGCTTGTTAGAAGAAGCGAAAGAGCGTGACCACCGCAAGCTCGGGAAAGAACTCGACCTCTTCTTCGTGTCGCAAGAAGTCGGACAAGGTTTGCCGATGTGGCTCCCGAAAGGTGCCTCGATTCGTCGTACGGTCGAACGTTATATCGTCGACAAAGAGCTCGAGCTTGGGTATCAGCACGTCTATACACCGGTCCTCGGTTCGGTCGATCTTTATAAAACATCTGGGCACTGGGATCACTATCAAGACGATATGTTCCCGAAAATGGAGATGGACAACGAAGAACTCGTCCTTCGTCCGATGAACTGCCCGCACCACATGACAATCTATAAACATGAGCCGCGCTCATACCGCGAACTCCCGCTTCGCATCGCTGAGCTCGGCGGTATGCACCGTTACGAGATGTCAGGGGCGCTCACAGGCCTCCAACGCGTCCGTTACATGGTGTTGAACGACGGGCACACGTTCGTCACGCCAGAACAAATGAAACAAGAGTTCAAAGATATCGTCCACTTGATTCAAGAAGTGTACGCCGACTTCGGGATTAAGGATTATCGTTTCCGCTTGTCATACCGTGACCCGGCCGATAAAGAGAAATATTTCGACAACGACGCGATTTGGGAAACAGCCCAGCGTCAGTTGAAAGAGACGATGGATGAACTCGGACTCCCGTATTTCGAAGCGGATGGGGAAGCGGCGTTCTATGGACCGAAGCTTGACGTCCAAGTCCGGACGGCGCTCGGCAAAGAGGAGACGTTGTCGACGGTCCAACTCGACTTCTTGCTTCCTGAGCGGTTCGATTTGACGTACACAGGACCGGACGGCAAAGATCATCGCCCGATTGTCCTTCACCGTGGAGTCGTCTCGACGATGGAACGTTTCGTCGCTTACTTGATCGAAGAGTACAAAGGAGCGTTCCCGACATGGCTCGCCCCGGTTCAAGTCAAATTGATTCCTGTCTCGCACGTTCACGACGAATATGTCGCAGAAGTGAAGGCAGAGCTCGTCAAGCGCGGTGTCCGTGTCGAAACGGACCTCCGTGATGAGAAGCTCGGCTATAAGATCCGAGAAGCACAGATGAAGAAGATTCCGATGACACTCGTCCTCGGTGATAAAGAGCGCGATGAGCGTGCGGTCAACATCCGCCGCTACGGACAGCAAGAACAAGTATCGGCCACACTCGATGCGTTCTTGGCATCCCTCACAGAAGAAATCGCGAACCGTTCACGTTAATCGGTCGACCATCCTTCGCCGGAAGGGTGGTCGTTTTTTTCGGTCTCAAGACGGATGCGGAACGGATGATGGAAACGTAAGGTAGAAGAAAGGAGTGATTCATTTTGAATTATATGAAACCATTAGTGGCGTTGACGATCGGTTCGGTCGTCGCGACAAGCATGATTCCAAAAGTAAACGCAGAAGCCATCGTCGATGATACGATTGTCACACTCGGCGAATCATTATCAGCCAGCCAACGGGATTGGGTGCTCGAACGAGTTGAGGCACCGGCTGGAATTGAACCGATCATCACGACTGCGGCCGATGAAGATAAGTACTTAGGGGATGCCATCCCACAAGCACAGCGCGGCGGGGGTATGTATTCATCAGCCCGCATCAAATTGACTGACGGGACTGGACTCGATATCAAAACGGAAAACGTGACGTGGGTCACCGAAGATATGTATGCGAATGCGCTCGTGACCGCTGGTGTCACCGATGCCGACATATACATCACATCTCCGATTCGTGTCACCGGGACGTCGGCGTTGACGGGCATCATGAAAGCGTACGATCAGACAGCGGAAGAGACAGGCATCCAATTGTCCGAAGAGCGGAAAGACTTGGCGCAGGAAGAACTGGCTGTCACGTCTGAAATCGGGAAGACAGTCGGTCAAGAAGATGTGGCCGGTCTCATGAACGAGATCAAAGCCGAGATTGCGAACAAGGCACCTGAGACGAACATCGAGATTCGCGACATCGTCATCCAAGTGTTGAATCAAAACAACGTCCAATTGTCTGATTCGCAGTTGACGCAATTGACGACGCTGTTCGAGAACATGCAACAAGCGAACCTGGACTGGGGAGCGATCAGCAACGGGCTACAAGGGGCCGGACAAGACGTCCAGGCGTTCCTCGAGACCGAGGAAGTCCAAGGCTTCTTCGCCCGCTTGTTCGAAGCACTCAGCAATTTCTTCAAGTCATTAACGAATTGATCGACGTTGACCACGTGACAAATGGTATTGAAAAAAGGGCGAGCGCCCTTTTTTCAATACCATCGTTTATGGATATAGTCGCGAGCGGACTCATGGTCGTCGACAATCTTCAAGGTGATTCGGTTCATTTCTTCTAATAAGTCCGTCAAAATCGCTTCGAGCTTGGCATCACTCACCTCATGGTGGCGCATCGTCTCTTGAACGATGTGTTTGATTTGGTCGTGATAATCATGGTCGTCTTTCACTTGCTTTCTCCAAGACACGGTCCATCCCTCCTTTTTTATTTTATTCCCTTGGAAAAGGTGTTGCGAAACAGCGAAATGACTGTTATCATCATAAAAGTGTGAGCTACCAATTATTCATGCGCGAATTCTTGACATCTTAATCCTATTGGTGTTAAGATGACATAGTGATTAAATACAACAAAGCAGAAGCGCCCGCTTCTCACCTCGTCCGAACAGATTCGGTCAGGTCCATCATGTACGTGAAGCAGTCGAGCCTTGGTCTCTGCTGTCTCCGAAATGATGTGTGGGCGGGAAACTGCCGACGCTTTTTTTATTGCCATGTTGTCTTATCAATCTAAAACTCGTGCAACCGCACGATGGAGGTGCTAACCATTAGCAAAGAGCTCTTTATCAACGAAAACATTCGTGCCCGTGAAGTTCGCTTAATTGGAGCGGACGGTGCACAACTCGGTGTGCAATCGCGTAATGAAGCATTACGTTTAGCAGAAGAGGCTGAACTCGATCTCGTCTTGGTCGCCGACAAAGCTAACCCACCGGTCGCTAAAATCATGGACTATGGGAAATACCGTTTCGAACTCCAGAAAAAGGAGAAAGAAGCGCGTAAAAACCAAAAGGTCATCCAATTGAAAGAAGTGCGCCTCAGCCCGACAATCGAGGAAAACGATTTCCAAACGAAATTGCGTAACGCTCGCAAATTCCTTGAAAATGGTAACAAAGTGAAAGCGTCGATCCGTTTCCGCGGACGCGCCATCACACACTCGGAAATCGGCCGACGCGTCATGGAAAAATTGGCGGCGGAATGTGCCGACTTGGCAACAGTTGAGCAAAAGCCGAAGATGGAAGGACGCAGCATGTTCTTAGTGCTGGCTCCGAAGAAAGAAGATTAATCATCGAGTCATAGTGGGGAGGAAATACTCATGCCGAAAATGAAATCGCACCGTGGTGCTTCTAAACGTTTCAAACGTACTGCATCAGGTAAACTCAAGCGTTCACACGCTTACACAAGTCACTTGTTTGGTAACAAATCGACTAAAGCGAAACGTAAGCTCCGTAAAGGTGCTATCGTCTCAGCTGGAGACTTCAAACGCATTCGCAACATGATCGCGAAGTAATACAGAAAGAATTTAGGAGGGAAACCATATGCCACGCGTAAAAGGCGGTTATACGACTCGTCAACGTCGTAAAAAGCAAATCAAGCTTGCCAAAGGTTATTTTGGCTCGAAACACATTCTATTTAAAGTAGCAAAACAACAAGTCATGAAGTCACTCATGTACGCTTACCGTGACCGTCGTCAAAAGAAACGTGATTTCCGTCGTCTTTGGATCACACGTATCAATGCGGCAGCACGCACAAACGGTCTTTCATACAGCCGTATGATGCACGGCCTCAAGCTCGCAGGGATCGACATCAACCGTAAGATGCTTGCTGAGCTTGCTGTGACAGATGCACAAGCATTCGCGTCACTTGCTGATACAGCTAAATCAAAATTGAACGCGTAATCGTTCAATCGACAGCGCCGAGACCTTATCTCGGCGCTTTCTTTTTTCTGATAAATTCCTTAGACTTAAGATAAGGAGGACGTCCCATGGATCAATCAGTCTTAGCCATTGTCGCGCTGGCACTCATCGTCTTGAACGTCTACACGTACTTGCAGGCGAAACGCTACACGCTCGGAGAAGGTGATTTCAACGTCTTGTATGCTTATGCCGGCGGTGCCATCGGTGCTTTGTTCGGGCTTCATTTGACGCGTAAAAAGGCGGTTCATGCCCCAAAACGTGTTCAAATACAAGTATTGATTTTGGCAGTCGGCTGGTCTTTAATGATTTTAGTACTGCTTTGAATGGAGAATAGGAGGAGCAACCGGTGAACTGGACAACATTGTTTGATCGGCAACGTGAATTAGATGAGCGGATCAAAGAAGAACATCAACTATCCGGGAACCAATTTGATGAGCGTTTGCTTGCTTTGCTCGTCGAGCTTGGTGAACTCGCCAATGAGACCCGTAGTTTTAAATTTTGGTCAACGAAGGGCCCGTCGCCTCAAGACGTGATCTTAGAAGAGTATGTCGACGGCATTCATTTCTTATTGTCGCTCGGTCTTGCCCTCGGGTATGAACGTGATTCGTTCCCGGCTGGTAGCTCGTATCTTGACGCGACTGACGCTTTTTTAGACGTGTTCCGCAAAGTGACGAACTTTGGTTTGTCGAAGACGGAACCGATGTACGAGACGCTGATGGCGGCTTATCTCGAACTTGGCTATACGCTCGGCATCAATGAAGAGTTGATGGTCATGGCGTATATGGCGAAAAATGAAAAGAACCATGAGCGACAAAATCAAGGTTACTAATCGAAGTGAAGGAGCGATGCCCCATGAACGAATCATTACATATGTTGAAACGCTTGACGGATGCCACAGGTGTCCCTGGAAATGAAGGAGAAGTCCGCTCACTCATGCGTGAGTATTTAGAACCACACGTCGAAACGTTCGAACAAGACGGACTAGGCAGTCTGTTCGGACGAGTGACGGGCAAGGCAGACGGCCCACGTGTCATGATTGCTGGCCATATGGATGAAGTCGGCTTCATGGTGACACGAATCGAAGAAGGTGGCTTCTTACGTTTCCAAGCGCTCGGTGGCTGGTGGAACCAAGTATTGCTCGCGCAACGCATGGACGTCGTCACACGCTCAGGCGAAAAAATCCCTGGTGTCATCGGAGCGAAACCGCCGCACGTGCTTCCGCTCGAGGCGCGCAAGAAACCTGTCGAGATTAAAGATATGTTCCTCGATATTGGTGCGACGTCGAAAGATCAAGTCGCGGAGTGGGGCATTCGCCCGGGCGATACGGTCGTCCCGCACTGTGAATTCACAATCATGAAAAATGAAGATTTCTTGATGGCGAAAGCGTGGGATAACCGAATCGGTTGTGCCATCGCCATCGAAGCGGCAAAACGCTTGAAAGACGATGCCGCACCAGGAGTCGTCTTCACAGGTGCGACAGTTCAAGAGGAAGTCGGGTTACGCGGTGCCGTCACGGCCGCTAACTTGATCAAACCGGACGTCGCCATCGCCGTCGATACAGGTATTCCTGGAGATACACCAGGGATGACACCGGCAGAAGGATTGTCGAAACTCGGGGAAGGCGTTCAAGTCATCTTCTTCGATGCGACGACCATCACGAACCCACGCCTCATCGATTTAATCGTCGAAGTGGCGAAAGAGAACGACATCAAGTACCAATTGGATTTGACGCCGGGCGGCGGAACGGACGCAGGCCGCTTCCATTTGTCTGGAGTCGGGATGCCGGCCGTCGCACTCACGGTACCGGTCCGTTATTTGCATACGAATGTCTCAATCATTCACAAAGCAGATTATGAAGCAGCCGTCGATTTGGTCGTAGCGCTCACGAAACGACTCGACCATGAAACGGTTCAATGGTTGAAAGAGGGATAATATGACGAAAATCACGTCTACGAAAAGTGAGACGATCAAACGCTTAAAGCGATTGATGACGAAAAAAGGCAGACAAGAGTCCGGACAATTTTTAGTCGAAGGCGAGCATTTGGTCGATGAGGCGATTCGCGCCGGACGACTCGTTCAGCTGATTATGGGCGAATCGTATTCTCCGAAAGGTTCGTGGCGTCTCGATGAGATGCCTGTCCTCGAACTATCGGACCATGTGGCCGACCTGTTATCTGAAACGGAGAAGACGCAAGGTGTCTTCGCGGTCGTCAAGATGGCTCCCGTTGAACGGAAGATGAAGCATGTGCTTGTCCTCGACCGGATTCAAGACCCGGGTAACCTTGGAACGATGATTCGCACGGCGGACGCGGCCGGATTTGACACGGTCCTCCTCGGCAAAGGGACGGTCGACCCGTTCAATGCCAAAGTCGTCCGAGCGACACAAGGTTCGCTCTTCCACGTGAACGTACGCGCGGTCGACTTGCTCGAGACGTTGCCGGAATTGAAGAGCGAAGGGTTCCATGTGTATGGAACCGCGCTCGCAAAAGCGACGTCATACGAACAAGTCGATTTTAAGGATAAAGTCGCGCTCGTCATCGGCAACGAGGCCCAAGGCGTCCACAACGACGTGCTCGACCTATGCGACACCCGTGTCCATATCCCGGTTCTCGGCGATGCTGAATCGTTGAACGCAGCTGTCGCGGCCGGCATCCTCATGTATCGGATCGCATTACAATAATCTTGTCAGCCCCGCTGAATCGTGATAGGTTTATAACATCGAACAACATATCGAATAGACGTTGAAAGAGCATAGTACGCGAACTACCGAACGAGTACAGGGAGCATGGGCCGAGACTGCGAGCCGATGCCTTGGTCGGCGCCGAATTCACTCTCGAGTCGTGTTGGAGACAACACCGGGGTAGCATCCCGATACCGATGCTCTCAAGTGGGCCGATTTCGGCCAAGTAGGGTGGTACCGCGATTATTCGTCCCTTCAGTCATCGACTGGAGGGACTTTTTTTGTAGAGGAGGAAATAAGGATGAAAGAACAGTTAGAACAATTACAGCAAGAGGCGCTGCAGGAGATTCAAGCGGCGTCGTCACAAAAAGAGTTGAACGATGTCCGCATCAAATATTTAGGGAAAAAAGGGCCGATGACCGAGGTGCTTCGTGGGATGGGGAAACTGTCTCCTGAAGAACGACCAGTCGTGGGTGAACTCGTCAACACGGTCCGGACGACAATCCAAGACACGTTAGAGGCACGGATCGAGGAAGTGAAGGCAGTCGAGCTCGAAGCGAAGCTCGCGGCTGAGACGATTGATGTCACGCTCCCAGGTCGGACGTCACTGCCAGGTCATACCCACTTGCTCCAACAAATCGTCGATGAGATGGAAGATTTGTTCGTCGGTCTAGGCTATACGATTGCTGAAGGTCCGGAAGTCGAGACAGACCTCTACAATTTTGAGATGCTCAATTTACCGAAAGACCATCCGGCACGTGACATGCAAGACTCGTTCTATATCACAGACGAGACGCTCCTTCGGACACACACGTCGCCGGTTCAGGCGCGGACGATGCTCCAAGCAGACGGTAAGCCGATTCGTATCATCTGCCCGGGGAAAGTGTACCGCCGCGACGAGGATGACGCGACGCACTCGCATCAGTTCATGCAAATCGAAGGCCTCGTCGTCGATGAGCATATCTCGATGGCCGACTTGAAAGGTACGCTCGAAGTGTTCGTTAAACAATTGTTCGGTGAGACGCGCGAAATTCGTCTTCGTCCGAGTTTCTTCCCATTCACGGAACCATCCGTCGAAGTCGATATCTCTTGTTTCAAATGCGGCGGTAAAGGCTGCAACGTTTGTAAAGGGACGGGCTGGATTGAGATTCTCGGAGGCGGGATGGTCCATCCACGTGTTCTTGAGATGGCTGGCTATGATTCGACGAAAATGTCTGGTTTCGCGTTCGGGATTGGTGTCGAACGGATGGCGATGTTAAAACATGGGGTGGATGATATTCGCCACTTCTATACAAACGATCTACGTTTCATCGAGCAATTCTAAGGGGGATCACATATGTTATTATCGAAAAAATGGTTGAATCAATATATTGATGTATCGGATTTGAGCGGGCAAGTGCTCGGTGACTTGATTACGAAAAATGGAATCGAAGTCGAGAGCGTCGTCAGCCGCGCCGAAGGGATGTCGGGACTCGTCGTCGGCCATGTCCTCTCGTGCGAGAAACATCCGGAGGCAGACAAGTTAAACGTGACGACAGTCGATATTGGTGCCGAGAGTCCAGTCCAAATCGTTTGTGGCGCACCGAATGTCGCTGCCGGTCAACACGTCATCGTGGCGACGGTAGGTGCTCGTCTCCCCGGACTCAAAATCAAGAAAGCAAAACTTCGTGGTGTCGAGTCGCAAGGGATGATTTGTTCCCTCGAAGAACTTGGTTTCGAGAAGAAACAAATTCGTGAAGATGAACAGGACGGGATTCACACGTTCCGCGAATCGGTCGAGGTCGGTGCGGACGTCATCAGCTTACTCGATCTTGACGACGAAGTCATCGAGCTCGGATTGACGCCGAACCGCTCGGATTGCTTGAGCCTCTATGGAATCATCCATGAAGTCGCGGCGATTCTCGAGCGGCCGTATACGTTACCGACGGCAGATGTGACAACAGATGTACCGAACACGGTCAGCGTTCGTCTCGAGACAGACAACTGTCCATACTATGCGACACGGCGCATCGATAATGTGACGATTCAAGACTCGCCGCAATGGTTAAAGAACGTCTTGATTGCTGAAGGTGTACGTCCAATCAACAACGTCGTCGACGTGACGAACTACGTCATGCTCGAGCTCGGCCAGCCGCTCCACGCGTTTGATACGGTGAAACTCGGGACGACAATCGCCGTCCGTCAAGCACATGACGGCGAAGAGATTGTTACGCTCGACGATGCGACGCGTACGCTCGATACCTCGATGATGGTCATCACGGACGGCGAGCATCCTGTCGCCATCGCTGGCGTCATGGGTGGAGCGAACACCGAAGTCGATGCGACGACGTCGAGTATCATCCTCGAGTCGGCCTACTTCGCACCGGCATCGGTCCGTAAGACGAGCCGTACGCTCGGTTTACGCTCGGATTCGAGTGCCCGCTTTGAAAAAGGGGTCGACCCGGAACGGTTGCAATTGGCCCTCGACCGTGCCGCCGAACTCATCGTCGAAGTGAGCGGTGGCACAATTAGCGACATCGTCGTCGCTGGGGACAAAGAGTCAGCAGCCCGGACGATTGACGTCTCGGTCGCTTATATCAACCATCGACTCGGAATGGACCTCGAGCAAGAGACGATCGTCCGCATTTTAGAGCGTCTCGGTCTCGAGGTGACTGGAGACGAGGCATTGACGGTTCACGTACCGTCACGCCGTCCTGACTTGGAGTTACCAGCCGATATCACGGAAGAAGTGGCACGCCTCTATGGCTATGACAGTCTTCCTTCGAGCCTTCCAGCATCATATTCGAAAGGGTACCTCCCGAAAGAAAACGTGTTGCGCCGTCGTGTCCGTCGTGTCCTTCAAGGCGCAGGATTGTCGCAAGCGATCACGTATTCGCTCACGAGCGTCGGGCACGCCTCACGCTTCAGTGGAGAAGGTTCGGGTCGAGTCAACTTAGCGATGCCGATGAGCGAAGAGCGCTCAGTGCTCCGAACGTCACTTGTCCCAGGTCTCTTAGAAGCGGCACGATACAACACGTCCCGCCAACAAGCGAACGTGCGGTTATATGAAACAGGACGCGTCTATGTGGAGCAAGGAGAGACGTTGCCACGTGAAACAGAACGTGTCGCCGGTGTGTTGACGGGGCTTTGGTATGACCATCGTTCACAAGGCACACGTGTCCCGGTCGACTACTTCGTCGCCAAGGGAATCGTCGGTACGCTGTTGCATACGCTTCGCATCGAGGCGACATATGAGGCGGCGACGATTGCGGACATGCATCCGGGCCGGACAGCGAACGTCCTCGTTGACGGGCGTGTCATCGGCTACGTCGGTCAAGTCCATCCGGGTGTGTCGAAGGACGTGTATGGATTGAAAGAAGTGTACGTATTCGAGCTCGACTTGGACGTATTGAATGAAACGACCCAACTCGTCTATGAAGACGTGCCGCGTTTCCCGTCGATTTCACGCGACTTGGCGCTCGTCTTGAAGCGGGGCATCCCGGCCGGTCAAGTCGAAGCGACGATCAAACAGGCGGCCGGACCGCTTTTGATCGATCTCGCCTTGTTCGATGTGTATGTCGGCGAAAACGTAGGAGACGATGAAAAGTCGATCGCCTTCTCGCTCAAGTATCAAGACCCGACCCGTACACTTCAGGATGAAGAAGTGACGGCGTCCTATGAAGCGATTCTCACTGCCGTTCAAGCGGCCCATGGTGCGGAAGTTCGCGCATAACTCAAAAAGCGGTGTCCCTTTTACGTGGACACCGCTTTTTTGTGATTACTGGACTTCGAGTGCCAAATCGCCGAACTTTGTCCAACCGACAAGGCAAGTCACTTTATACAAGACGAGCGTGATGACGGCTGGAAGGACGACTCCTGTTCCGACGAAGATGAGGAACGCGTCCATTCCTTGCGCGGCAAGGATGTTGAGCGGCGCGATCAACGAGTTGAGCCCGAGTCCCGCAATCTCGTATGGGACTTCGAGAGAGAAGACGAGTGTTGCAATCGGTGCGCTAACCATCGCCGCGATGAACGGTGGCATAAGGACTCGAGGGTTTTTGACGACGTTCGGGAACTGCACTTTCGGTGTGACGAAGAACGAGGCGACCAAACCGCCCGGATCCGTTTGACGATACGCCATGAGTGTGAAGCCGACGAACTGGGCCGTACATCCGATCAATGCAGCGGCGCTGGCGACCGGGTCGAGCTGAAGTGCGATGGCGAGTGCGGCCGATGAAGCCGGTGACATGAGCATGACACTGAACACGAGCGCGATGACAAGTGATGTCGCAATCGGTGACGTATTGACCGAGGCGGTGATGCTCGCGCTGATCGAGTTGATGAGCGGCGTCGTGACGGCGGCTGCGCCGACTCCGACGATGCCGCCGCCGAGAACGGCTGTGACCGGGACGACCATCATGTCAAATTTCGTCTTGCCGAGAACACGTTTGCCTAACCATACCGCAGCCGCAGCTGCAATCAAGGCGCTAATTGGTTGACCGGGTACGAGCACGAGTCCGCTCTCGGTCGCTTGGAGCGCCGCACCACCGACGGTTGCCGCAATCATCGAGCTGAACAAAATAAGCGTATTGCCGCCGAGCTGGTAAGCGACACCGGCACCGAGTGCCGGGGCGAGTAATGACTTCGCGACTTGCCCGATCAAGACGAGTGTCTCAATCCCGGCCATCTTCCCAATCGTTTCAATCAAGAGTCCGACCCCGAGCGTGACGAGGACGGCGCTTGCCATTCCTGCTGATATTTTGATCATTCGATCCATTGCGTACTGTTTCACTTCCATCATCTCCTCTATGTGTGTCAATCCAATAAAAAAACCTATCCAGATTGGATAGGCGCGTCGGTCAAATCATGAGCGCCTCGTCCGAAACCATCGAAACAAGGGCCCAAAAATTCGTCTCGGTTATCGAGTCGATTTTCAGTCCCTCAGTCGAATAATAATCAGTAGGCCGTGTTGTGCATGGGTTTTCATCAGTGCCAGCTCCTCCGCTTGTTAAGATTTGTCTAAGAGTAACACGATAATTTTCAATAATCAATATTTTCTGAAAATTTATTTGAAAAAAATTGAAAACCGATAAAAAAGAAAGACGGCCCGATGAAGGGACGTCTTCGATTAAGATGTGCTGGCCGCGAGCGAGCCGACTTGTTGATCGATGAACGCCATCGAGATCGAATTGAAGCGATCGGGTTGGTCGACATTGACGACGTGACCTGAGTCCGAGACGACCTGGACCCGAGCGGTCGGTTGATGTTTCGCGGTCCGTTCGACGGCTTCGAGGAACATGTAGTCCTCATCACCCATAATATAGAGGATCGGTACGTTCGTCTCAATTGACGAGAAGTGACGAAGCAACGGATTCATATTTTCGGTCATTTTGAACCAGCGGATAAACTCGCGCTGGCAAAGGTTGGCCGCGTCGCGGACGAACATCATACGTGATTTTTTATGACGCTTCTTCGGTAACAAAATCCATGCGAACAGCTGATATAGCCACATGTACGGCACGAAGCTTTGTACGAGACTACCGAGGCGAATCAACAACGTCGAGCGGACGTTGAATTTGACGATGGCTCCACCGAGAACGACGGAAGCGATTCGCTCCGGATGATGCTCGAACATCGCCTGAATGACAATCGTCCCGAGCGACAAGCCGACCATATGTCCTTTTTCGATGTTCAAGTGGTCCATGACCTCGACGACGTCTTCGACGACAACGTCGAGCGTATACGCGTTCAGCGGTTGGTTCAACGACTGTTCGGCGTCGTATGAGCCGCCGTGTCCGCGAAGGTCGAGCAAGAGCACGTTATATTTTTTTTTGAACGGCCGAATTTGACGATACCAATGCGACAGACTGCCACCTGCGCCATGGATGAAGATGACCCAAGGGTGGTCGTCGCTTAATGTGTACGTTTTATAATGCAACATGAACGCTATCCCCCAAAAATTTTTAAGTTCATTAAACCCTAAAAATAATATACCATATCTTCGAAGTGAGGACTATCGTTTCAGCTCACTCAACCGGATTGCTTTTTTCGTATTGGCGAAGTGCACTTTCGCCACCTCATTCAAACGTTCCTGACCATGGCGGATAATCAACTCAGCAGCGACTTGATCGACTTTGGCGCCGGCGCCTTTCGGTAACGTGACCCCGAGTGTTGCGCTTAACTTGTCCATTTCTTTTAAGAACAAGGCGCGGGCAAGAATCGAGGCGGCGGCCACAGCGACGTGCAGTCCTTCCGCTTTCGTCGAGAAATAGACGTCGTCTTTGACGACCGCCTTTTCAGATCGTAAATGGTTATAATAGACGCTTTTTTCAGCGAATTGATCGATTAAAATCGCGTCCGGCGTCGCGTCAAGTTTTTGTAACAAGGCGGATAAGGCGGCGTTATGCGCAATCGCTGTCATTTTACCTTGGGTCATCGTCCGTTGCATCTTATTATACGCCGGATTGTGTAACGTTGCCTTCTGATACGTGATGGTGACGTGCAGGTCTTTTGCGATGCGGAAGATTTCTGTGTCCGATAACAGTTTTGAGTCTTTCACCCCGAGCTCTTTGACGAGGGCGATTTTTTCTTTTGGTACATATGCGGCAACGACGACGAGCGGTCCGAAATAGTCCCCTTTTCCGACTTCATCGCTCCCGATGACGGACCAGTCCGAGAAACCGTCCGGCAACACGTTTTTTGGCGTGCTCGGTTCTTTTTTAATACTCGTTCCCCATTTGGCGGCCTCGTTTTCAGCATCGCGACCTTGGAACATGACTTTACCCGAATTATAGACCGTAATCACACACTGAGGTGTCTTGGCGCTAAACCGCGCGTGTGGCGGAGGATTGACCGCATGCACCCGGTAACTCGCAATGAGTTGTTCTTGGGCCGCGGTCGACAATTTGATGACTTGATTGCCCAACGTGAGCACTTCCTTTCTAACTCTAGCAAATCCATCTTACATTTTTTTTAGATATTTTGAAACCAAAGTTTCGCTCTAAACGTATAGAGGAGTGAGTAAAGAAAGAAGTGAGGTGAGTCGGAGATGTGGTGGCGCGATGACACGGATGAAGATGAGGCGGAATCTCTCTATAAACATATTCTCGAGCTAGAGGCCAGGATTGCTAAGCTGATCGCCCATCAAGTCAGGGTGCGTCGCCTGCTGATGCAAGAATCGTCGGTCGCGGCGACCGAACAAATCATTGCGCTACAAGCGGAAGTCGATCATTATTTATCACTATTGCGACAAGAACGTTCGGAAGCGGTCGATCGCTACGATCGCTTACGTCTCGAACAGACGTTAGGACGTGTGCGACAATCGGTCGAGCAACCGACCCGGCCTTTGTCAGAATGGGACACGATCGAGCAAGCACTCGCACTCGAAGTCGAACATTTGCGCCGTGTTCTTTCCTATGAACGACAGCGTCGCGCCGAGGAGGAGTGGTAATGGAATCGTTAGATCAGCTGTATTGGTGGGTACTCATCATTGCCGGTCTCGGTACTTTTTTGTACATGTTATTTTCAGATGCATTCGATTTATTCGACGGGTGGTTCAATCCCGCCGTTATCCTGTCATTTTTAGCGCTTGGTGCGGGTATCGGTCTGATTTTGAACGCGCTCGCCCATGTATCCCCGATGATTGGACTCGCCGTTGCCCTCGTCGGTTCATTCGCACTCACGACGCTCCTGTATTTATTCGTCCTGTTGCCGTTATCGAACGCCGAAGAATCGATCGGCATGACCGATGAGTCGCTCGTCGGACTCGTCGGACGGTTGACCGTCCCGGTTCCTGAAGGCGGATACGGCGAAGTGCTCGTCGAATCGGTCATCGGTTCGATTTTAAAGACCGCTCAAAGTGTGGACGGCAAGGCGATCCCGAGTGATCGACGTGTCATCATCATCGAAGTCGAACGAAACATTGCGGTCGTCATGGAATATGACGAGCCGACAATCCGAAAGGGGTTTTAACTTATGAGCACAGCCATTTTAGCCAGTATTATCGTCGGGGTGATTTTACTCGCCTTGATTTTCGTGTTCGTCTTGAAATATCGTACGGTCGGCCCGGATGAGGCGCTCATCGTCACAGGTAGCTATTTGGGTAAAAAGAACGTCCATAGCGATGCATCAGGCAATCGCGTAAAAATCATTCGCGGGGGCGGGACGTTCGTCTTACCTGTATTCCAGCAAGCGGAACCGCTCAGTCTTCTCTCAAGCAAACTTGAAGTGACGACGCCGGAAGTGTATACGGAGCAAGGTGTACCGGTCATGGCAGACGGGACGGCCATCATCAAAATCGGTGGCTCAATCAGCGAGATCGCCACGGCGGCCGAGCAGTTCCTCGGTAAGCCGAAAATCGAACGCGAGAACGAGGCGAAGGAAGTACTCGAAGGTCACCTCCGTTCGATTCTCGGTTCGATGACGGTCGAAGAGATTTATAAGAACCGCGACAAGTTCTCACAAGAAGTCCAACGCGTCGCTTCGCAAGACTTGGCCAAGATGGGTCTCGTCATCGTGTCATTCACAATCAAAGACGTTCGCGACAAAAACGGCTACCTCGAATCGCTCGGGAAGCCGCGCATCGCGCAAGTGAAACGGGATGCTGATATCGCGACGGCTGAAGCGGACAAAGAAACACGGATCAAACAAGCGGAAGCGATGAAAGACGCGAAGAAAGCAGAACTCGAGCGGGCTTCAGAAATCGCAGAAGCCGAGAAAGAGAACCAGCTCCGCATCGCCGCTTATCGTCGCGAGCAAGACGTCGCCAAAGCCCGGGCCGACCAAGCGTATGAACTTGAAGAAGCCCGTGCCAAGCAAGAAGTCACCGAGCAACAGATGCAAGTCCAAATCATCGAGCGTCAAAAGCAAATCGAACTCGAAGAGAAAGAGATTATGCGTCGTGAGAAACAGTATGATTCTGAAGTGAAGAAGAAAGCCGACGCCGACCGTTATGCGATCGAGCAGTCAGCCGAAGCAGACAAGGCACGTCAAATCGCTTCAGCCGACGCTGAGAAGTACCGCATCGAAGCGGAAGCAAAAGCCGACGCTGAACGCGTCCGTCTCGCCGGTGTGGCCGAAGCCGACTCGGAACGAGCTAAAGGGGAAGCGGAAGCCGAGATTATCCGCTTAACGGGTCTCGCCGAAGCCGAAGCGAAACAAAAGATCGCCGAAGCGTTCGAGCAGTATGGTCAAGCCGCCATTCTCGACATGGTCGTCAAGATGCTTCCGGATTACGCGAAGCAGATAGCGGCACCGCTTGGCAATATCGACAAGATCACGGTCGTCGATACGGGTAGCGGCAAAGACGGCGGAGCCGGCAAAGTCACGGGTTACGCCACAGACTTGATGGCTTCACTCCAACAGACGCTCAAAGCGTCGTCAGGAATCGACATGAAAGACTTACTCGACAACTTTGCCGGAAAAGGCAATGCTCAGCCGAATACGAATCGCGAATTAAGCGAGTCGACGTTCGCTGCTACGGAAGAATAAGTTTGGAGCCGCAGACAATCGTCGTCTGTGGCTTTTTTTGTTTCTTACGGATTCCCCTAAATTTAAAATCAAAGACTTCAAACTCGAGTGATTTCTGACGATAAGGGAGATGTCAGACCATTAGAGAGAGGAAGTAGCTATTATGAAGAAATCACTCATCATCGGCTTGTTGGCCGCCTGTGTGACTTGGTTGCCGGGTTGTCAGTCTGTCATCGATCAACCGGAACAAACCGTTGAAGCACGCCAATCAATGGGCGTCGTCTTGTCCGATGTTGGTCTCGGGGACCAATCATTCAGCGACGCGGCAATGCGCGGTATGGGGCAACTACGTGAGACGGGGAAATGGTTCGTCGACTATCGTGAACTTGCAGAGACGGAGACATATAAAGAGGGGTTCGAACAGCTCGTTGCGGACGGACATGATGTCATCATCGGTCTCGGGTTCGCCTGTCAGACGGACTTGGAAGCGGTAGCGGCCGAACACCCGGAACAACAGTTCGCATTGATTGACGCAGTCTCGACGTTACCAAACGTTATGTCGGTGACGTTCCAAGAGGCGGAAGGCAGTGCGCTCGCCGGGGCAGTAGCGGGTCTTGAGACGGAATCGGACAAAATCGGTTTTATCGGGGGTGTCGACAACGAACTGATTCAAAAATTCGAGACCGGCTTCGAACTCGGAGCGAAGAGCGTAAATGAAGACGTGACGATGCTCGTCGATTACGCCAATGACTTCGCTTCACCTGAAATTGGACGCGAATTGGCGGAAAAGCAGATTGAAGCCGGAGCGGACGTCTTGTACGCGGCTGCAGGACTGACTGGTGTCGGTGTCTTAGAGACGGCTGAACGGAATGGGGTCAAGGCGATCGGTGTCGACAGCGACCAATCGATGATCGCGCCAGACGCCGTCATCACGTCGATGTTGAAACAAGTCGATTTGGCGATCGTCGAGATTGCGGACCGGGTCGAAGAAAAGGCGTTCAACGCCCACGTCGAACTCGGTATCGATCAAGGCGGTGTCGGATTAGCCGCTCTTCGTCGTGTCCAGTGGGATGACGAAGAGACGAATCGATTCGAGGCGTTTCAGAAACAGTTGATGGAGGGGACGCTGAAATGAGTTTACGGAAACGGTTTATCTTTTCGACCGTGTTCACGGTCTTGTTGATTGTCTTGATGATGAGTTATGTTTTATCGACGTTAAATCGTCTGCAGACATATAACGAGCAATACGGCACGCAAATGATCGAATTGTCTCAGCTCGAGACGTCGCTCTTGCAGGAACAGTCGCTTTGGACATCGCTCGGTGAGCAGATGAGCCAATCGACGCTCACGCAGCTCGAGCGGATTCGGACGACGAATACGGAAACGTTCACGACATTGAAGCAAACATATCTCATCCCTGAGTTTGCCAATCATCTTGAGCGCGCGACGATGAAGTATGAGCGGATCGAAGCCGAGGTTGAGACGGCCGAGGCCGGCGGGATCGGCGCACGGATTCAAGCGGCGAAGCTTGAAGGGGTATTGAACGATGTGAACACGCTCCTCTTGAAAAATGGAACATTCTACGAGGCGCTACAAGCCGAGGCGGCGAGCGAGACGAATCGTCTTCTGCTCGTATCGGTACTGTTGACGGTCTTCGTCATCGTCGCACTCAGTATATACAATTTCTTCTTTGCCCGCTCGATTACCCATCCGCTCGAACGGAATGTCGAGGCGGCGGAAGCAATCGCAGCCGGACGATTGATCACGTTACCGGATTCGACGCGACGTGATGAAATCGGACGGTTAGAACGAGCGATGCGCGAGATGACGATGTCGCTGCAAACGGTCATCGGTTCAATTCGTGTCACGTCAATGAAAGTGAACGATATGACAGAGACGGCCGCCGCAGAGAACGAAGCCGTGGTCAGCACGACATCAAACATCACGAACGCGGTCGATGAGATGGCAAATGGGGCCCAGTCGATTGCGACCGAATTACAAGAGACGCTCGAATCGGTCGGCCTCATGGCGACCTCATTCGAAACGAGTTTGAACCAGACGAAACAGACGACCGAACAGACGTCTGAGATGACACGCGAAGTCGCGGCCGGCATCGAGACGTTGACGGACCAAGAAGCGATTTTAGCACGTTCGAGCGAGCGCAACGCATCGCTCGTCAACCGGATGGATGATTTCGCCCGCAAGACGGAAGAAATCGAAAAGATGGCGAAACTCGTAGAAGATGTCGCCGCCCAGACGAACTTGCTCGCCTTGAATGCTGCCATCGAGGCCGCACGAGCAGGGGAGGCTGGACGAGGTTTTGCAGTCGTCGCCAGTGAAGTGAAGAAATTGGCCGAGGAGAGTAATGTGGCGACACGCTCCATCTTTGGTGTCGTCCAGACGATTCAGGACGAGGTCGTCCGCTTGACGGACATGGTAGAAGAGTCGAGTCGGGAACAGACGGCACAGCTCGAGGCATTCGGAATGACGAAACAAGCGTTCAACCGGATCCATGACCGTACCGACCACGTCGCCTCGTTCGTCAGCACGATCGAACGTGAGATGGTCGCGTCCAGTTCGGAAGTGACGAACGTCTTGAAACGGGTCGAGGAAGTAAGCGGCGTGACCGAAGAACTTGCGGCGGGGAACGAAGAAGTCGCAGCCTCGATGAAAGAACAACAAGCGAGCTTCGATCAGATTTTCGCCTTGATGCAAGAGTTAGAAGGGCAAGCCGCGGCACTCGCGAGCCAAGTTCAACATTTTGAAGAGCACTGAGACAAGTTTCGGCTTGTCTCTTTTTTGTCGTCTTACTGTTTACGGGAAGCGCATGCCTTCGTCCGATAGGCGCGTGTATAATGACGTATTCGGCCTCGGGCACATGTTCCAACGTTTCTTCATACTATAGAAAAGACTCGCTCGAGGAGGGGACGTATGGAAAAGGGGAAACGGTATATCGTCGTGCTGCTGATCGGACTGTTTATCGGGGTGGGCTATATGTTTTATTCGAAAGAACCGGAGACGCCGATGGTCGATCAGTTCGTCGTAACGCCTGAAGCGGAAGTCGAACCAAACGTTGTGACGGAAATCGTTGTCTACGTGACCGGGGCGGTCGAGGTACCGGATATGTACACGATGCCGCAAGGGGCCCGTGTCGGAGACGTATTGTCACTCGCTGTCTTGACGGATGAGGCCGACCCTGAACAATTGAACTTGGCTCAATTGCTCGTCGACGGGACGAAAGTGACGGTCCCGAAAAAAGGCGAGACGCTCGTGAGTCAACCGGATGAGGACACGTCCAGTGGGACGAACGGAGTCCATGTCAACAGTGCGACGAAAGAAGAGCTGATGACCGTACCAGGTATTGGTCCGGCCAAAGCGGAAGCCATCCTCAATCACTTGAAACAGAACGGGCCATTCGAGTCATACGAAGCTATCGGTGACGTTAAAGGGTTCGGGGAGAAGACGTTAGAGAGCATGAAAGGATATTTATTGGTCCCGTGACATGCCACTCTATCCATTGTTGCCCATCAGCCTTCTAATCGCATGGATGAACGGTGCAGTCGCCCTGTGCATCTTGATCGCCGTGGGGATTGCTTTGACATGGCGTGGTCAATCCGTCTATTCACATGTCGGTGTCCTCCTACTCGTCCTATGGGGATTCATGCATCCTGACGCTGAACCGTTGCCGGCGGACGGACCATATACGTTCGTCATCGAGAGTCGGAGGGACAACGGCCAATCGGTGCGGCTGTATGGACAAATCGACGAAAGGGAAGGTGTGTTGACCGGTCGTGACCTCGCGCTCGGTCGTCCCGGAGAGACGTGTCTCGTCACGTTCACGCATACCCCGTTCGCACCGCTGCGTAATACGGGCGGATTCAATGAGGCGGCGTGGGCGCTCGGAGCCGGTCTGACGTTCAAAGGGAGTGACGTCGCCATCGAGTCATGTCGTCCGAGTGACAACGTGAGCGGGCATATGATCCGCTGGAAAGAACGACAGCTTGCGAGAATCGAGGCAACATACAGATCGGACGTCGCACTCTATATGGAGGCGCTCCTATTCGGGGAAAGCCGCTTGCTCGACGAGGAGACGTCATTCTCTTACCGGGTCACTGGTCTGCTCCATCTGCTCGTCATCTCCGGGTCACATATCGCGCTCCTCGTTTTGGCGTTCCGTTGGCTGATGCGCGGTTTGCCGTTTCGTCGGGAGACGAAGACACAACTCATCATCACCGCAATTACGCTGTTCGGCTGGATGACCGGGTTTTCGCCGCCGGTCGCACGAGCCGTACTCGTTGCCGATTTGTTGCTCGGATTGTCGCTGTTCGGAATTTACGTCCGTGACCCGATTCGATTACTTAGCTGGTGTGGCGCGATGTTGCTCGCGATGCAACCGTACTTGTTATGGAACTTGGGATTCCAATTGACGATCGTGATGACGTTGTTCTTGCTCGTGACCCGGTCGATTTGGAATGGACCGTTCGGATTGGCCGTTTATGCGCAATGGTTCGGTCTCATTTTCCTATGGCCTGTGCAATCGATTCTATCCATATTGGCACCAGTCTATAACGTGCTCGTCGGGCTGTTGATCGCCTGGGTCATCATCCCGCTCGCATTTCTCATATACATCGTTCCAGGTGCGGAACCGCTCATGCATCCGGTCCTTGATGGCTTGAATGGTACGTTCCAACTGCATCATGATTGGCAACCATGGTTCCCGTTGCACGAATTCACGTTATGGCACGCTGTGGCGCTCGCTATCGTATTATGGGGCGGATTAATTTTACTCGAATGGAAGCGGTGGACGGGGTGGGCGTTGGCGCTCGGCTCCCTTTTGCTTCTTCACATCGCGTTAGAATGGACCGAGCAGCCCCGTGTCACATTTTTAGATGTGGGACAAGGCGATGCCATCGTCGTCGAGTATGGCGAGGTGACCGGGGTCATCGATGTCGGTGGGGTGTACCAAGACCCGAATGAACAAAAACGTTCCACATACGACCCGGGAGCAGACGTCGTCGCCCCGTATATATGGAAGCGCGGGGAACGCCGTCTCGATTTTTTGCTGCTCACCCATGCCGACCATGACCACATCGGAGGACTGACCGGGTTACTCGAGGCGATGCCCGTCGAGGAAGTATGGCTCTCGGCGGAAGTGGCTGATCGTGACAAGCGGGACGAGTTGTTGGCCGTCCTGGCCGAATTTGACGTACCGGTTCGTCTCTTGTCAGCCGGAGACCGGCCGTATCCATGGATGTGGGTCGTCGCACCGGACGAGTCGAGTGATGATGAGAATGCGAACTCGGTGTCGCTGTTCATGAACGTCGGGGCGCTATCGTATTTATTGACCGGGGATTTACCGGACACGAGGGAAGGAAGCATTCCGACTGTCGACGTCGATGTGTTTAAGCTCGGACATCACGGGGCGGAATCGTCTTCGAGTCGTGAGTTGATTGAGCGAATCGATCCGGAATGGATTGTCGTCAGTGTCGGGGCGAACAACCGATACGGGCACCCCCACCCTGACACGCTAGATCGGATCGAGGGTAGACGGTTATTGCGGACGGACGAAGACGGGATGGTCGTTTGTGAAGGGAATCGCTGTCGTGGGATTGTAACGAAAGGGGTCACTCCATGAAATCTATGATAAACTAAAAAAGCGATTGCTCCCCCGGGGCAATCGCTTTCTGACTGACTTATAAGCTCAAGAACTTGATGAGGACACCGATCGCGAAGATGGTGAAGAAAAAGCCGAACGGGACGATGAAGCCGATTGCTGAATCGATGGCATCGTTACGTTTGCATTGCACGTCGTTCTCGAACGGGTTTTCGCTTTGTGGGCGAACAGAGTTAATATGCATAGTGAGTCCCTCCTTGAAATGGTTCCGTCCTAAGTATAGCGAATCACCGGAGGATAATCTATGTTTAGATAAGAATAAATTGTGAAAGTGGTGTGTGTTTTGAATGAACCGTGGCTGCATAACGGAAAGTTGTCAAACGTATATGTCCTATTCGGGACAGAAAAATATTTACTAGAGACGTGGGAACGAGCAATCATCAAAGCCGCCAACCCGTCTGGTGACCAATTTGATGTCATGCAGCTCGACTTGCACGAGACGTCACTCGACACGGCGCTTGATGAAGCGGAGACGGTACCGTTTTTCAGTGAGTATCGGACCGTCATCGTCAAACATGCCCAGTTCTTGACGGGGGCGAAAGAAAAGCAGAAACAAAATGTCGAGCGCTTGACGGATTATGCGTTACAACCGGCGCCTTACTCCGTGCTCGTCTTTGTCATCGAAGCGGAAAAACTCGATGAACGAAAAAAAGTCGTCAAACGACTGAAAGAACGGGCCATCGTGCTCGAAGCGAAAAAACCGAGCCAATCCGAACTGATGCGTTACGTCGGCGACGAATTGAATCGTCGCGGCCAAAAGATGGAGCGGGCGACCGTCGAGCGCCTGTTGTTCCTCTGTCAGGACGATTGGGGCAAACTCGTGCGAGAACTTGAGAAGTTACAACTTTATGCGAGTGACGGAGCCGACATCCCGATTGAAATCGTCAACGACTTGGTTCCACGCACGCTCGAGGATAACGTGTTCCAGCTGTCTGAATTTTTAGTTGCCCGACGTGCGGATGCTGCGCTTCGGTTGGTGCGGGATTTAGAGAAACAAGGGCAAGAATTAATTGGTTTATTGTCGCTCCTCGCGCGGCAGTATCGGAATATGTATCTGGCCAAGCAGTTGACCGAGAAAGGGTATGGCGAGAAGCAAATCGCTTCGAAAATCGGCGCACACCCATATACAGTGAAACTGGCCTCACAAGCGAGCCGGAATTTTTCGGAGGCCCAACTCGGTCGGGCGCTGACGTTGATCGCCGACGCTGATGAAGCGATGAAGACAGGACGGGGCGACAAGCAAATCGTTTTCGATACGCTCGTCTGCCAATTGACATTACTGTGAGGTGAAGACATGGGATTACAGGAAGTGAGGCTCGTTGACGTGATTTCGCTCCGGCATGAAGTGCTACGTCCGGGACAGGCGGTCGAGACATGTTATTTTGAAGGGGATGACGCCGAGACGACACGCCACTATGCATGGGTCGAAGACGGTCGTGTCGTGTCGATTGCGACCGTGATGGAAGTGGGACGTGACTTCGACGGTCAGACGGTGCCGTATCAGCTCAGAGGGATGGCAACGGACCCGGCATTTTCTGGCCGAGGAATTGGCTCGTCCTTTTTACAGGCGTTGCATGAAGCGGTCAATAATTCGTGGTGGTGCAACGCCAGAGCCATCGCTGTCCGATTTTATGAACGGAACGGCCTAGTGACGGTTGGTGACGCGTTCGAGATTCCAGGGGTTGGACCCCATTATGTGATGAGAACCAAAAAAACAGCCGGCTCCTAATGGAGGCGGCTGTTTCGTTTTAGTCTCTAATTAGAGAGCTGCGATGCGAGCTGCGAGACGTGATTTGTCACGACCTGCTTTGTTTTGGTGGATTAGACCTTTTGCTGCAGCCTTGTCGATTTTCTTCGTAGCGAGGACGAAAGCTTCTTGAGCAGCTTCTTTGTTACCTTCTACAACGAGAGTATCAACACGTTTTACTGCTGTACGCATTGCTGCTTTCTCTTGCGAGTTCGCTACGCGACGCTTTTCAGAAGTTTTTGCACGTTTGATTGCTGATTTGATATTTGCCATGTTATTTCACCTCCTGAAACAAGAAAGTGTATGTTCTCATTACTTCAAGTAATCATTCAACAGAACAAGCACAATTGTAGCAAACGGTTATTCGAAAAGCAACCACTTGATGATTATTCTGAAAACTATATGTGGTATTGTTGTAGTAGGTCGTACACATTAACTTAGGATTTTGATATAATGACACGGTATGCATGAGAAGGATAGGTGAACCCATATATGAACAAACAAGAATTAGAGAATCGTCAGAAGAGAATACGGAACTTTTCCATCATCGCCCACATCGACCATGGGAAGTCGACACTCGCTGACCGGATTCTTGAAAAGACCGGTGCGCTCACAGCGCGTGAAATGAAAGAACAGACGCTTGATGCGATGGATCTTGAACGGGAACGCGGGATCACGATCAAGTTGAACGCTGTTAAATTGAACTATACCGCAAAAGATGGAGAAGAGTACATCCTTCACTTGATTGATACGCCGGGACACGTCGACTTCACGTACGAAGTGTCACGTTCGCTCGCAGCATGTGAAGGGGCCGTCCTCGTCGTCGATGCGGCTCAAGGGATTGAAGCCCAGACACTCGCGAACGTGTATCTCGCACTCGACAACGACCTCGAAATCATTCCGGTCATCAATAAGATTGATTTGCCATCGGCTGACGTCGAACGCGTTCGTCAAGAAATTGAGGACGTGATCGGGCTTGACGCGAGTGATGCTGTACCGGCTTCTGCCAAGGCAGGGATCGGGATTGAAGAGATCCTCGAGCAAGTCGTCGAACTCGTTCCACCGCCGACAGGTGACCCGTCGGCACCGCTTCAGGCACTTATCTTCGACTCGTATTATGACGCGTATCGCGGCGTCGTCGCCTCGATTCGAATCGTCAACGGTTCGGTCAAAGTCGGGGACAAGGTCCAAATGATGTCGACCGGCAAATCATTCGACGTGACGGACCTTGGCGTCTCGACACCGAAACCGGTCTCGGTCAAGGAGTTGAACGTCGGAGATGTCGGTACGCTATCAGCATCGATCAAGACAGTCGGTGACGTCCGTGTCGGTGATACGATCACGCTCGCTAAAAACCCTTCGACAGAACAGCTCCCGGGTTACCGAAAAATGAACCCGATGGTGTACTGTGGCCTGTACCCGATCGACGCCGCCAAATATAACGATTTGCGTGAAGCGCTCGAACGACTCCAGTTATCGGATGCGGCCCTTGAATTCGAACCAGAGACGTCACAAGCACTCGGCTTTGGCTTCCGTAGTGGTTTCCTCGGCATGCTCCACATGGAAATCATTCAAGAACGAATCGAGCGTGAGTTCGGGATCGACTTGATCACGACGGCGCCATCGGTCATCTATCACGTCACGACAACGGCAGGCGAGGTCGTCCATGTTGATAACCCATCAAAAATGCCGGAACAACAAAAAGTCGAGTCGATTGAAGAGCCTTACGTCAAGGCGGCCATCATGACACCGAACGACTATGTCGGCGCCATCATGGAGCTCTGCCAGAAGAAGCGCGGCAGTTTCATCGATATGCAATATATTGATACGACGCGTGTCAAAATCACGTACGACATCCCGCTCAGTGAAATCGTCTACGACTTCTTCGATCAGTTGAAGTCGAGCACGAAAGGGTATGCATCACTTGATTATGATTTGATTGGGTATCGCCCGTCACGCCTCGTCAAGATGGACATTCTCCTCAACAACGAACTTGTCGATGCCTTGAGCTTCATCGTGCACCGAGATTTCGCTTACGAACGTGGGAAAGTCATCGTCGAGAAATTGAAGGCGCTCATTCCGCGGATGCAGTTCGAAGTGCCGATCCAAGCAGCGGTCGGGACGAAAATCGTGGCCCGCTCGACAATCAAGGCGCTCCGTAAAAACGTCCTCGCCAAGTGTTACGGCGGCGATATCTCACGGAAACGTAAATTGCTCGAGAAACAAAAAGAAGGTAAAAAGCGCATGAAGATGGTTGGTTCTGTCGAAGTGCCGCAAGAAGCGTTCATGTCCGTCTTGTCGATGGACGAAGAATAAACGGTCGCCCTTATCTCCGGATAAGGGCGATTTTTGTCATTTGGCAGGATTCGGCACGTCATGTACGGAATAGTACCCACTTACAGATAAACAGAGGAGGAGTGAAGTGGCGGTGCCGATGTATAATTTTTCAGCAGGGCCGGGTGTCTTGCCGGAACCTGTCTTACGAGAAGTGCAAGCCGAGTTTCTGTCTTATAAACAAGGGGTGTCCATCGTTGAGATGAGTCACCGCTCCAATACGTTCGCGACAATCGTCGAGCAGCTCGAGACGAGACTGCGGCGATTGATGCATATTTCTGACGACTACGCTGTCCTGTTTCTGCAAGGGGGAGCGACGCTTCAATTTTCGATGATACCGATGAATCTTTGCGAATCGGGTCGCTTCGCCTATCTCGACAGCGGAACGTGGTCAAAAAAAGCGATTGCCGATGCGAAGCACTTCGGTGACGTCGTCGTCGCCGGCAGTTCGGCAGCGGTCAATTATCGTGAACTTCCCACATGGCCTGATACGATTTCAGACGTCGACTATCTTCATGTGACGTTGAATAACACGATTGAAGGGACGCGCTATACGGAGTTCCCAGACATGGACGTCCCGCTCGTCGCTGACATCTCGTCGAACATTTTGGCGGAAGCAATCGATGTCAAGCGCTATGGATTGCTTTACGCCGGTGCCCAAAAAAATATCGGACCGGCCGGATTGACGCTCGTCATCATCCGCCGCGATTTGATTGTCGACCGTGAGTTGCCGTCATACCTCGCCTACAGCAAGCACGTCGACACGCTCCTCAACACCCCATCGACGTTTAGCCTATACGTCGCCGAGCGTGTGCTCGCCTGGGTCGAGGCCGAAGGTGGGGTCGAGGAGATGGAACGTCGTAACGAAATGAAGAGCAAGCTGTTATATGACGCATTGGATACGTCATCATTGTTTCATGCACTCGTTTCCGGAAAGGAGCGGTCGCTGACGAACATCCCGTTCACGACCGGGAATGACACGACGGATGAAGCGTTCCGACAGTTCGCCGAGACGCGCGGGTTGATTGAACTCGGGGGACATCGATCGGTCGGAGGTCTTCGTGCGAGCCTTTACAATGCGATGCCACTCGAAGGCGTGAACCGTCTCATCGACGTGATGCATGAGTTTGAACAGGAGGGACAAGATGTTTCATATAAAAACGTATAACCAAATTGCCAAGGACGGACTAAGACGTTTCGAACCAAGCGAATATGCCGTCAATGACGCGGAGCAAGCCGACGCCTGGGTCATTCGAAGTCATGATGTTCACGACGCGGACATCCCGCCTTATTTGTTGGCCATTGCCCGGGCCGGAGCCGGCGTGAACAACATCCCGCTCGAGCGATTGGCCCGTCAAGGGGTCGTCGTGTTCCATACGCCGGGTGCGAACGCCAACGCCGTCAAAGAACTCGTGCTCGCCAGTATGTTGCTATCAGTTCGACCGATTTTAGAAGGGGCGAACTGGGTCAATACTCATGTATTTTCCGATCAGGCGTCGCTCGAGCAGGCGATGGAAGACGAGAAACGGCGCTTCGTCGGTTCTGAGCTAAGGGGCAAACGAGTCGGGATTGTCGGTCTCGGTGCGATCGGCGCGTCGCTCGCGAACGATTTGCTCCACCTCGGCATCGATGTCATCGGCTATGACCCGCATTTATCGGTCGACGCCGCATGGAATATTTCGCAACAAGTGAAGCGGGCCAAGCAGTTGAGCGAATTGCTCGCCGACGTCGATCTCCTGTCGATTCATATGCCATTAACCGAAGATACGCGCCACATGATTGACGCGACTTGGTTCAACCAAATGAAACCGGGCGTCACCATCTTGAATTTTGCCCGCGGTGAACTGGTGAACGATTCTGATTTGCTCGAGGCGCTCGATGAGAACGTCGCGACGTATATCACCGACTTCCCAAAGCAGGCGCTATTCGGTCATCCTCAAGTCGTCGCCTTCCCACATCTCGGAGCGTCGACGCACGAGTCTGAGGTGAACTGTGCGATTCAAGCCGTCGATACGCTCAAACTGTACTTAGAGACCGGTAACATTCGTAACTCGGCCAATTTCCCGAACACAGAACTCCCGTATGTCGGGAAGCGACGTTTGGCGGTACTCCATTTGAACGTCCCGAACATGGTCGGTCAAATCGCGAGCCGGCTCGCCGAGAACGGCATCAATATCGA
The DNA here is from genome assembly GCF_004337025.1 of Exiguobacterium sp. SL-10. Lineage (NCBI taxonomy): Bacteria > Bacillati > Bacillota > Bacilli > Caryophanales > Exiguobacterium > Exiguobacterium sp. SL-10. The sequence continues at coordinate 54,781 of NZ_SJUP01000011.1, forward strand.
TAATATGGTCAACCGGAGCCGTAACGATGTGGCCTATACATTGATTGACATCGATAATCATAAACATGAGACACTATCCGTGCACGCCCTATATGACATCGAGGGCGTCATGCGCGTCCGCGAATTTTAAGGAGGAATGACCATGGTCGTATTCAAACCGTTTGCCCCATATATGGCAACACACCCTGAGGCGGTCGCCGCCGACCCGTACGATATCGTCAGCGTCGAACAGGCACGTCAGGACGTCGAACAGCGTCCCGACTCGTTCCTTGCGGTCGATAAACCCGAACTGTTCACGGCGGACATGCCGCTCGAGGCGTGGGGACAACGAGCCCGTCATGAGCTCGAACGGCTTTATGAGAGCGAGTTGACCGAGCGGACCCACGGATTTTACGTGTACCGTCTCACCGATCACGGACATGTTCAGACCGGACTCGTCGCGACGTTCTCAGTCGCCGATTATGAGGCAGGTCGGATCAAAATTCATGAACACACACGTGAGGTGAAAGAGCGTGAACGGGTCGAACACGTATCGGCGACGAAAGCGCACACGGGTCCCATTTTGATGAGTCACGCCCCGGCCGAAGGGTTACGCCGCATTTTGCACGACGCGACGACAGGAGAGGCGTTGTTCGCCTTTAAGGACAGCCAAGGTGTGCTTCATGAAGGCTTTGCCGTTCCATCCAAGCATCAAGCGCGCGTCATCATGATCGGGGCCAGCATTCCGGCCATCTATATCGCCGACGGGCATCACCGGGCCAAAGCCGCTGCCGTCGTCGCCCGGAGTCCGATTCATGAAGGGGAATCGAAACAAGAGCGGGACCACTTTCTCGGCGTCTTGTTCCCGAGCGATGAGCTAACAATTTTGCCGTACCATCGCATCCTGAACGATGTGGCGCCAGAAGAAGTCAGAGCGTTGCTTGACGGTTTGACGTTCTCATATGAGATCGAATCGATGCCTGCCTTACACGTCCCGAACGAGCGGGGCACGTTCGGTTTGTCTTACCGAGGCGAACACCACGTGCTCAAAAAACGGCAAGTGACAGCGGCGCTCGATGTCGCGACGTTGCAGCGCGATGTGCTCGAGCCGTATTTCCATGTCAAAGACGTGCGGACGGACAAACGAATCGATTTCATCGGCGGCAAGGATGCCCCGGCGCGCCTCGCCGACTTGGCTGAACGTGATGACGTCGTCGTGTTGACGTGCCACGCCACGGCGATGGAAGAACTGATGCGTGTCGCCGATGAGAGCGGTCAAATGCCGCCAAAATCGACATGGTTCGAACCGAAATTGAAGAGCGGTCTGTTCATTCATCGGTTCGATTGAACGTGCAGAGTGGCGTCACGGCGTGAAAAGCGTTATAAATGGAAGAGAAGAAAGGGGTGGCCGCCATGGCTAAAGCCGTATATCTTCACATTCCATTTTGTGAACATATTTGTTATTACTGCGATTTCAACAAGGTGTTCTTAAAGAACCAACCGGTTGATGACTATTTAGATGCACTTGAACGGGAAATCAAACTCTCGCTCGAACAATACCCGACCGATACGATCGAGACGATTTTTATCGGCGGCGGGACACCGACGGCGCTCAATGAGGCGCAGATGAAACGACTTATGGATATGGTCGCGCATCATCTGCTCCCGCTTGCGTCCCCGAATTTAGAATACTCGGTCGAGGCGAATCCGAACTTCGTCAGTGCGGAAAAACTCGACACGATGAAACAAGGAGGGGTCAACCGCGTCAGTTTCGGCGTCCAGACGTTCGATGACGGCGGACTCGAGCGCATCGGCCGGACACACCGAGCTGATGACGTGTTCGCGACCGTGACGGAGGCCGCGAAGCGATTCGACAACATCTCGATCGACTTGATGTTCGGCTTGCCGGAACAGACGCTCGAGCAAATCGAGCGCGACCTCGATTTGGCGTTCCAGCTTCCGATTCAACACGTGTCTTCCTATTCGCTCATTCTCGAGCCGCATACCGTGTTCGCGATTCAGGAGCGAAAAGGGAAGCTGCGCCTTCCGGGTGAAGACATCGAAGTCGCGATGTATTTAAAAGTGATGGAGACGCTCGAACGGCGTGGCTTGAAACAGTATGAGATTTCAAACTATAGCCTCGAAGGACGGGAGAGCCGTCACAACCAAGTGTATTGGCGCAATGAAGAGTATTATGGCTTCGGCGCCGGCGCGCACAGTTATTTGAACGGTGAACGTCGGGCGAATATTGCCCCGATTCCGCACTATATTAAAGCGGAAGGGTTGCCGGTGCGCAATACGACGACGCTCGAGACGTTCGAGAAGATGGAAGAGGAACTGTTCCTCGGACTCCGGATGCGTCAAGGTGTGTCGTTTGCGACGTTCGAGTCGAAGTATGGTGTGTCGATGCGTTCAGTATTCGGGCACGTCTTGTCGGAACTCGAAGCCAAACGGTTGATCGAGACGACGGAGACGCACGTCCGCTTGACCGAGTCAGGGCTACCGCTCGCCAACGAGGCGTTCGCCGCCTTCATCGGCGAGGCACGAGTGAGCGACTCATCCGAACAGGCATCGATGTCATAAACAGAAGGGCGGACCCGAGATGGGTCCGCCCTTGTTTTGGTTATAAGACTAAGTCACGGTAAATCGGCATGAGCCGGCTGAACGTGTCCTCGACGAGCGCGAGGAACGCGGCTTCGTTTTGGAGGATTGACGCATCGGCCGGAAGTTGACGGCCAATCAAGAAGTCCGCTTTCTTCACGGTCGCGAATCGTTCCGTTATCGTCTCGATTGACTCACGCGACGTGTCCTCGATTAAGAATGCGTCTTTTTTCATATGGTCTCCGGCGACGTGGAAGTCGGGGAAGTCCGATTTGAAGTCGATTGTCATGAGTCGTTTGCCGATGGCTTCTTTGTTCGGCATCTCATAGATGAAGGCGAGCCAGATAAAGACGCGATCATCGAACAGGCCGACTTGAAAATGGGGATGTTTTTTATAGCCGCGCTTATCATGGCAGATGGCCATCCACGTATCTTTCGGTGGATTGACCGTCCGACGTGCATGCTTGGCGACGTGCAGATAGAGCGGGACGCCGACATCGGCTTCAAGCTGAGGACCGACCTCGTCGTAGATGCGATGGAATAGCGGCTGGATCTCAGAGCGAATCCCTGTCATGCGGGCATCGAGTCCGTCTTGCGTGAATACGTTAAATTGTTGTGTTGTAAACATCTAATCACCTCAATTCGTATCATACCGAAACTTGAAGAAACATGCATACTGGAAGGCTCTATGTGACTGGAAAAAATGATGCGAATGAATTGACAAATATGGAGAACATGATAATATTTGAAGTGTGATTAGCACTCAGTAAATATGAGTGCTAATAAAGCGAGGCCAATCCTTCAGAGAGGAGTGATGTTGTGCTGACAGAGAGACAATTGCTCATTTTACGAGCGATCATTGATGATTATATCCAAACGGCCCAACCCGTCGGTTCTCGAACGTTATCGAAACGGGATGACTTGTCATTCAGTTCGGCGACGATTCGAAACGATATGGCCGATTTAGAAGATTTGGGTTTGATTGAGAAGCCGCATACGTCGGCCGGACGAATCCCGTCTGAAATCGGCTATCGTTATTATGTCGACCACCTCGTCGAGACGAAAATCATCGACGAGCGGGAGACGTATCACCTCGGCGAACGACTGCGTGCCTCGGCTCAAGAGTCGGAAGTGCTCATCCGTCAAGCCGCTGACCTACTCTCTGATTTGACCAATTATACGACGGTGGCACTCGGTCCGAACAGTCAAATGAATCGACTGGCCCGGATCGATTTGATGCCGCTTGACGAACGGCGAGGTGTCGTCTTGATCGTGACCGATCAAGGCCATGTCGAACATCGGACGGTCGTGTTCGAATCCCCGATGGCGCCGGACCTGGTCGAACAGACGATCCGCTTCTTGAATGACCGTCTGAAAGGAACTCCACTCGGTCAGCTGAAGTTCCGGATCGGAGAAGAAGTATCCAACCTTCGACTCGCGCATCAGGAACAATTTGAGTTCATGATGCAACTCATTCAATCGACCGTCGGCGTCCAACATCCTGCTTCGCTTTACCTAGGCGGGAAGAAGAATATCTTCAACCAACCTGAGTTTCAGACGCTTGATACGCTGCGTCCGTTCCTTGAATGGATTGATGAACAGGAGCGGTTGACCGACTGGCTCGAATCGTTGCCAAACCGCGAGATTTATGTGAGCATTGGAAGCGAGAATGGCATCGTCGCGCTTCAAAATTGTAGCGTCATCACGTCCGATTATACGCTCGACGGTCAGACGTTCGGGACGATCGCGATGATCGGACCGACCCGGATGGATTATCGACACGGGGTTCAGATGATGGGACAAATCATTGAGGCGCTCAGGCGAACGAAATTAGAAGAGTGATGGAAAGGAGCCTCATTATGACAACTGACAAACAAAATGGGCCAGAGCCAGAAGAAGTGCTCGAAGAAAAAGATTTTGATCCGAAACAGACGGAGACTGTCGAAGCTGAAGAGGTTTCAAATGTTGAGTTTGTGGAAGAAACTTCTGAGGGGACGGATTTACAAAAAGAAATCGACGCGCTCAAAGCGAGCGAGCTCCGCATCCGTGCGGATTTTGACAACTTCCGACGCCGGACGAACGAAGAGAACGCGAAACGCGTGAAATTCGCTTCACAGACGGTCGTCGAGAAATTGATTCCACTCATCGATAACTTTGAGCGTGCGCTCCAAGTCGAAGCGACTTCGGACGACGCCAAACAGATTCAAGCCGGCGTCGACATGATTCACCGTCAGTTGCTCGACGTCTTGAACGGTGAGAACGTCGAAGTGATTGAAGCGGTCGGACAGCCGTTCGACCCGAACTATCATCAAGCGGTCATGCAAGAGCCGAGTGATGAGTTCGAATCGGGAATCGTGACGATGGAGCTTCAAAAAGGGTACACGATGCACGGACGTGTCATTCGTCCGAGCATGGTAAAAGTCTCAGAATAACATTACTTAATTAGATGGAGGAATAGACAATGGGTAAAATTATCGGAATTGACTTAGGTACAACGAACTCATGTGTGGCAGTGATGGAAGGTGGCGAAGCGGTCGTCATCTCGAACGCGGAAGGGAACCGTACGACACCATCTGTCGTCGCCTTCAAAGGGGAAGAACGTCAAGTTGGTGAAGTCGCGAAACGTCAAGCGATCACAAACCCGAACACAATCCAATCGATCAAACGTCACATGGGTACGGCTCATACTGTAGAAGTCGATGACAAGAAATTCACACCACAAGAGATTTCAGCGATCATCTTACAGAAATTGAAAAAAGATGCGGAAGACTACCTCGGCGAGTCAGTGACAGAAGCGGTCATCACCGTTCCTGCTTACTTTAACGACGCAGAGCGTCAAGCGACGAAAGACGCAGGGAAAATCGCTGGACTTGATGTCAAACGAATCATCAACGAGCCGACAGCGGCAGCACTCGCTTACGGTCTTGACAAAGGTGAAGACCACACCATCTTGATCTATGACCTTGGTGGCGGTACGTTCGACGTGTCGATCCTCGAACTTGGCGATGGTGTCTTCGAAGTTGTGGCAACTGCAGGGGACAACCGTCTCGGTGGTGACGACTTTGACCAAAAAGTCATCGACTACCTCGTATCTGAATTCAAAAAAGAGAACGGCATCGACCTCGGACAAGACAAGATGGCGCTCCAACGTCTAAAAGATGCAGCTGAAAAAGCGAAGAAAGACCTTTCGGGCGTGACAAGCGCACACATCAGCCTTCCGTTCATCACGGCCGGAGCTGCTGGTCCGCTTCACCTTGAAACGACACTCACGCGTGCAAAATTTGATGAATTGACAGCCGACCTTGTCGAGCGCACGATGGAGCCGACACGCCGCGCCTTGAAAGATTCTGGTCTTACACCATCTGACCTCGATAAAATCATTCTCGTCGGTGGTTCGACACGTATCCCTGCGGTCCAAAAAGCGATTCACGACTTCACGAAAAAAGAGCCGTTTAAAGGTGTCAACCCGGATGAAGTTGTTGCCCTCGGTGCAGCCATCCAAGGTGGCGTCCTTGCTGGTGACGTCAAAGACGTCGTCCTCCTCGACGTGACTCCGCTTTCACTCGGTATCGAGACGATGGGCGGTGTGATGACGAAGTTGATCGACCGCAACACGACGATCCCGACATCGAAATCACAAGTCTTCTCGACAGCAGCTGACAACCAGCCAGCCGTAGACATTCACGTCCTCCAAGGGGAGCGTCCAATGGCACCGGACAACAAGACGCTTGGCCGCTTCCAATTGACGGACATCCCGCCGGCACCACGCGGTGTGCCGCAAATCGAAGTCAAGTTCGATATCGATGCGAACGGTATCGTTCACGTATCGGCGAAAGACCTCGGCACGAACAAAGAGCAGTCGATCACGATCCAATCGTCTTCAGGTATCGATGAGTCTGAAATCGAGCGCATGGTAAAAGAAGCGGAAGCGAACGCAGAAGCGGACAAACAGCGTAAAGAAGAAGCCGAGCTCCGCAACGAGACGGACCAGCTCGTCTTCGCGACAGATAAAGCGATCAAAGACCTGGGCGACAAAGTCGACGCGGCGGACAAAGAGCGTGCTGAAGCGGCGAAAGAAAAAGCCAAATCAGCACTCGAAGGCACAGACCTCGAAGCAATCCGTACGGCGAAAGACGAATTGTCAAACGTCGTTCAAGAATTGACGCAAAAAGTATATGCGAACATGGCTGAAGAGCAAGGTGCTGAAGGTGCCGAGACACAGACGGAAGCGAAAGACGACAATGTCGTCGACGCGGAGTTTGAAGACCTCGACGATCGTAAATAAGGCAACCGATAGATGGGAGAGCGCCAAAGCAGGTTTCTGCTTTGGCTCTTTCCATGTTAAGGTAGATTCGGTAGAATCTTAGTTTAGACAGTGTAGAGGAGAGAGTAACGTGGCGAAACGAGATTATTATGAAGTGCTTGGCCTAGATAAATCGGCCTCGGCACAAGATATCAAGCGGGCATATCGGAAGCTCGCACGACAATATCACCCAGACATTAACCAAGAGCCGGATGCGGCCGATAAATTCAAAGAGCTCGGAGAAGCGTATGAAGTGCTGTCAGACGAGCAGAAACGGGCCCAGTATGACCGTTTCGGTTTTGAAGGAGCCAGCCAGTTCGGTGGCGGTGGCGACTTCCAAGGAGGCTTCGGTGACATCTTTGACATGTTCTTCGGTGGCGGCGGACGTCGTCAAGACCCGAACGCCCCACGTCGCGGTGAAGATTATCAATACGTCGTCGATCTCGATTTCATGGAGAGCGTGACCGGTAAGACGGAAACGATCGATCTCGAGATCGAAGTCGAATGTGACACGTGCATGGGCAACGGCGCCAAACCAGGCACGAAACCAGAGACGTGCGGCCGTTGTGGTGGCAGTGGTGTCGAGACGGTCGAACAGAACACGATTCTCGGGCGGATGGTCAATCAACGGACATGTAGCCAATGTCACGGTAGCGGCAAGACGATTAAAGAAAAATGTGAGACGTGCCATGGTTCTGGCCACGTCAAGAAACAGAAGCAAGTCGAAGTCAAGATTCCAGCCGGGATTGACAACGGCCAACAGATTCGTCTCTCCGGCAAAGGCGGCCCAGGTTATAACGGCGGGCCAGCTGGAGACCTATATATCGTCGTCCGCGTCCGGGCCCACGAGATCTTTGAGCGGGTCGACCAACACATCACGATGGAGATGCCGGTCACGTACGCACAAGCCGCACTTGGTGCCGAGCTAGAGGTTCCGACCGTCCATGGCAAGGTGAGCTTGAAAGTACCGGCCGGCACACAGACCGGATCGAAATTCCGATTGCGCGGCAAAGGGATGCCGAGCGTACGCGGCGGCGGCAATGGCGACCAGTACGTCAATATCGTCGTCATGACACCGACGAACATGACCGACCGTCAAAAAGAGTTGCTCCGTGAGTTCGAGGAGATCAGCGGAGAAGCAGGCGTCGAAGAACAGCACGGCCTGTTCCAAAAGATGAAGAAGTTTTTTAGCCAGTAAAAGGAGCGTGTTCAAGCGATGAAATGGTCTGAAATTTGTGTCCACACGACACAGCAGGCAGTCGAAGCCGTATCGAATTTATTACATGAAGTGGGGGCACAAGGGGTCGTCATCGAGGACGTTGAGGATTACGACCAGATGATGGCCGAAGACCATTTCGGAGAGATTTGGGACGTTTCCGGACGTGAATCGTATCCGACGTCAGGCGTCTACGTGAAAGCGTACGTCCCGGCGTCTGGTGATTTCCAAGACACCCTTGCCGCGTTCAAAAAAGAAGTGGAAGGGTTGCGTCATATGCTCGATATCGGCACCGGTGACGTGACTGTCGTCGAGATGGATGAAGAGGACTGGGCCCATTCGTGGAAACAGTACTACAAGCCCGTCAAAATCTCACAACATCTCACGATTGTCCCGCTCTGGGAAGATTATGAGCCGCAACCTGAGGAGAACGTCATCTTGCTCGATCCGGGCATGGCGTTCGGCACAGGGACGCATCCGACGACGATGCTCTGCATCCAAGCAATCGAGAACTATATTCAGCCGGGTGACCGGTTGATTGATGTCGGTACCGGGTCAGGTGTGCTCGCTATCGCTGCGGCGAAACTTGGGGCAAAACGCATCGAAGCGCTTGATTTAGATGCGGTCGCCGTCGAATCAGCACGTCAAAACGTCGAGACGAACGATGTCCAGGACGTCGTCGATGTGAAGACGGGAGATTTGTTGAAAGGGATGACGGGTGAGTACGATCTCGTCGTCGCCAACATTTTGGCCGACGTCATCATGCTCTTCATCGATGACGCTTACGCACGCGTCAAGCCAGGCGGGTACTTCATCACGTCGGGCATCATCGGACAGAAGCGGGCCGAAGTGACGGAAGCGCTCAAGGCGTCCGGGTTCGCGATTGAAGAGACAAGGGTCATGGAAGACTGGGTCGCGATCATCGCGAAGAAAGGGTAAGCCATGCAACGTTACTTTTTACCGCGTGAATCTTTTGTCAATGACACGGTAACGTTACCGGCCGACGTCGTCCATCATATCGGGACAGTGCTCCGGGAGACTCCAGGTTATCGCATGGTGCTCTTAGACGGGACCGGTCTTGAATATGAGGCCGAGGTCATGATGCTCGAGAAGAAGATGGGCACGGCCCGTGTGCTCGAACGCCGTCAAGCATCGACCGAACTGCCGATCGAGGTGACGCTCGCCTATGCGCTCCCGAAAGGGGATAAAGTCGAACTCGTCGCCCAAAAAGGGACCGAGCTCGGCATGCATCACTTTTGGTTGTTCGAGTCGAAGCGTTCGGTTGCAAAATGGGACACCAAAAAAGCACCGAAAAAAATTGAACGACTCCAGAAAATCATGCAGGAAGCGGCTGAACAGTCTTACCGTGCCGTCGTTCCGATGTGTCAACATATCACACCTCGGGAACTGGCGGACCGGATCGATGCGTTCGATGCCGTCGTCATCGCCTATGAGGAAGAAGCGAAGCAAGGGGAGCAAGCAGCGTTTGCGACCGTGTTGCAAGCACTTCAACCTGGGGCGAAACTACTGCTCATCGTCGGGCCCGAAGGTGGCTTTGACGAAGATGAAGTGAACGAGTGGACGGTACGCGGGGCACAGGCCTGTGCGTTCGGACCACGCATCTTGCGTTCGGAGACGGCGCCGCTCTATGCGCTCGCAGCTGTCTCTTATGCACTCGAATTGAATTAACACGTCAAACGTCTCTCGCGAATGCGGGAGCCGTTTTTTTATCTAGCAAAAACAGGCTCGCGATTTGGGCGCGAGCCTGTCAGGTTGATTATTTGACGAGTGTGATCGTCTTCGTCGTCACGTTGCCGGCGAGGTCAGTCACCTCGAACGTGAACGTGTTCTCACCTGACGTCACAGGAAGCGTGACCGTCTGTGTTTTTGCGAATGAACGCATCTCATACGGTGCTTTCAGCGCTTGGCTGAATTTCAAATCACCGTTGACGACGAGCTTCACTTCGTCGAAGTTGTCTTTCACCGTCACAGCGACGTCGACCGACGTTTGTTTTTTACCGATCTTCTTCGGTAGTTTTCCGAGTTCAATCACGGCTGGTGTCGTATCTACGAAAATCGCACGTTGGAAGTTGGAGACGTTTCCGGCCGCATCCTCGGCGACAAACCGTAACTTATGGACACCGTCCGCGAACGTCCGCGGCGTGTTGAAGACGTGTTCTTTCTTCGCATCGTCCCATGTGAGTGGCACGTCAACGCCGTCGACTTGGAACGATTGGATCGCCGAGGCGTCTTGAATCGTTCCAGATACCGGGATATCCGATGTCGCGTATGGCGTCAAGGCGAGCGGTGCGTTCACGAACACGCCCGGCTTATCGGCGTCTGTCGAGTAGGCGACCGTCTTCGTCGTGCTGTTGCCGGCGTGATCGACGACGCGAACGCTGACTTGATCAGCGTCACTGACGCCTGAGAACGTGTAAGCTTTGCCGTCAGCCTGTTTGGCGACGGATTTCCCGTTCAAGAAGTATTCGACCGAATGGATGCCTGAGAAGTCATCTTTCGCTTGGACCGCCAAGCTGTCCCCTTGCCATTTCGTCGTGAACGTCGGGTCCGTGTAATCGACTTTGACCGGGAAACGTAGCGTCTGGGCTTGTTTCTTCATGTAGTCGATACTTCCTTCAATCTCATAGAAGTACTTGCCGGCCGGGGCCGGTTTGCCGTTCAACTGGCCATCCCATGTGTAAGCAGCCGAGTAGTAGTAAGGGGTGTTGGCACCGCCGTCAAAGTAGTTTTTACGGAGCTCTTCGTCTTGGAACAGCGTCCGGACGACATTGCCCGACTCGTCGACGATGCGGTATTTGACGTCTTTGGCGTTACGGAGCAACGAGAACACCGGTACGGCGACATCTTTTGAGCCATCTTTGTCAGGTGAGAAGGCAATGGCATCGGCAGAGACTGATTGGTCGAGGTTCGAACCGAGATAATTCCCTGTCTGATCGACCATACCTGCCACTTCGTAGAATGAGCCATCTTCATAGATGGACGCATCGAAGATTGGCGCCTTGCCCCAGTCTCCTTCGAAACCGACGAACGGCACGACGAGTGACGGGTTGCCCTCAGGACCGTTGACGTCCGTCAAACGGACGAATCCGTCGACGAAGTATCCGTTCTCAAAGACGTCTTTCGCCGGCACAAGGCCGTCGAGCGTTTTTGGATTGAGCACTTTTGCTTTTGAGACGTCGAGGGCGACTTTAAGCTCTACTTTTGCGTTCGGTTTTACTTTGACCGTACGAACTTTCTTGCCATTCACCGTCACTTTGGCGTTTTCGAGCGCTTGCGCTTCCATCGCATTTTGGACGAGTCCGGCCGTCTGCTCGATGGCGAGATCGGTCTGGAGTGACGAAGACACGTTATACGATACGGCCTTATCGGACAAGTTCTCGACGATGAGCGTGAACGTCGCCTTACTGCGATTCAATTCCTTGAGTGCGACTTTCGCTTCTTTCGTCTTCTTCTCATATGCGATCGCCGGTGTCGAGACGGCGGCGTGCAATTGCATGAGACCGGCTCCACCACGACGAGGCGTGTACGGAAGGTTTTGTTGCAACTGTTTGTTGAGCGGTCCGATATCCGTGACAGCTTTCGACGTGTTGATGAGCAAGTTCTTCGCCATTGTGACACGTGCTGTGCCCGTCAAATTGAAGTCGCGGTCGACGCGCTCGAGGACGAGGGCGGCTCCACCGGCAACGTGTGGTGCGGCCATCGATGTACCGCTCATCAAGCCGTATTGGTTATCGTTCAACGTCGAGAAGATTTGTCCGCCCGGTGCTGAAATTTCTGGCTTGAAGTCAAGGTTTGGCGTCATGCCCCACGATGTGAAGTTCGAGAGTTGACCGGCCGCGCCGTTGACGACGCTGAGTCGATCACCGGCAAAGCCGATCGTCATCTGTTCACCAGCAAGGAGACGCTGTTGCAAGGCGTTCCCGTCTTTAATGCTGAGCGAGGCCATCGGAATTTTCGGATTGGACAGTGCCATGCTTACATAGTCGCCATGACCGACGGCTCCGCGGACGATGACGCCGGCCGCGCCGTTCGCTTCGGCTGTTTGTTGAATGTTTGAATAGAAGTAACTACCGTCGCGGACCGCGAGGACGATTTTTCCTTTGACATCTTTTCCGACGTATTGGCTCGGTTGGCCGTCGCCAACGTAAACGAGGTCATAGTTACCTTGTGTGAAGGCAGGACCGTCTTGTTTTTTCCAACCGATTTTGTCCGTGGCGTCACCCGACTTGACCGAGAACGCGTCCAATTGGATTTGATCGTTCTCGAGCGAAGCGACTGATGTCGACGCCGAGCTGACACTTGGGGCACCGACGACGCCTGTATCCGGGTTATCGGCGTATGGGAGGTCATATCCGTTCCCGAAGTAAGCCGAGTTTCCAGCCGAGATTGACATGAAGACACCGTTATCGACGGCACGTTGGACGGCTTGTTGTTCCGGTGAGTCGGCATCGACGAATCCGGCCGTCGAGCCGAGACTCATGTTGATGACGTCCGCACCGAGCTTAATGGCGTCATCAATCGCTTTGATGTAGATATCCCCATATGTCGAAGCATAGTTTGGATCGTTACTGAATACTTTGAGGCCGAGCACTTGCGCCTCAGGGGCGACACCTTTCAAACCGCCGGCCGCTTCATCACCGTTGGCAGCGACCGTACCCGATACGTGCATGCCGTGCATCGAGGCACCAGGTGAATCGTCACGGATATCATCGTTCTCATCATAATAGTTATACGCGTATGGGACTTTTTCATTTATGTAAGCTCCAGGCATGCCGAACGTACTGACCGCCGTCTCGACTTCTGTTTGAGATAATTCGGCTTTTGAGTCATCTGTGAGACGGAAGTCGCGGTGATCGGCATCGACACCTGTATCGATGACAGCGACGATTGTTCCTTCACCTGTGAAACCGTAATCGCCCCACGTCTGTTGTGATTGGACCATGCCATTACTTGTCACCATGTCGGGTTTTACTTCTGGACGTTCGTATTCGTTGACGACATGAACACTTGCGACTTCAGGCAACGCCTCGACTTTTTTGACATCGTTCGCTGTGAGCATCGTACTGAAACCGTTGAAGACGGTCGTGAATTCTTCGAGCGTCACGGCCTTGACTCCCTTTTTCGAGATGGCAGCTTTTGCTTTCTTCTGTTCGGCCTTGACGAGTTTTTGAGCACCGTCTTTTTCGGTCTTCGTCAACTCATTGAACTTCTTACCTTTCTTTTTCGCTTGCTCGATTGCCGGGGCACCCACGAGTTCAACGACGACACGTAATTTCTCATGCTTGTCGGTCGAGCTCACGCTCTGTTTGACGGATGGCTTGGCCAAGACCGGTTCTGCACTGAGGCCGAGCAAGCCAGGGGTCAATGCGAGGCAAGTCGCGAGGGAGACGTTCAAATAAAATTTTGGTTGTGGCAATTTAGTATCCTCCAATCGTTTTTTGAAAAAATAAATCCATTTGTGGAAAATGATAGCGGATAAACGATGGAAATACCTTTTATTTTTTAAACGTAAGGGTAATGAATTTGCACAAATTAAAAGATTCTGACAATTACTTTGGACCTATATGCCTAGATTGGTGGATAGGTCTTTTTTCATCTTTACGATCTTGCAGGGCGAAAAAAGAAATCAGGTAATTGAAGCGAACAATATACTTGAGATTTTTGCTAGAAGTTGATACAGTCTGTAGTAGATAAATCATATAAAACTTATCGATATAGTCGGAATAAAATGATGAGGTGACAGCATGGGATTACAATTCATGGACATATTTAAAGAATGGGCGTCGGATTATGACGCGACTGTGACCGGACACGATGAACAGTATCGCGAAGTGTTCGCCGGATATGAGACGATGCTCAGCGAGGTCGTCGACCAGTTAGAAGGCCGGGTCATGGAGTTCGGGAGTGGAACGGGAAACTTGAGTGCGAAAATTTTGGAGCGTCACGAATTGATTCCAGTCGAACCGTCTCCAGAGATGCGGGCCATCGCAGCCGAGAAATTACAACTCGATATCGTCGATGGTGATTTCCTCAACTATCCGACGAATCAATCGATTGATACGATTGTGTCGTCCTATGCATTCCACCATTTAACGGATGATGAGAAACGAACGGCGATTCGAAGTTACGTCGAACGTCTCGACGCACCGCGGTTCGTCTTGCTTGATACGATGTTCGCCTCGCAATCGGCGAAACGGGACATCTTGGACTGGGCCGAAACGAACGGCTATACCGACTTACTAGAGGATTTGAATCGAGAGTTTTATCCATATACTCAAACGATTCAAGCGATGCTCGAAGCAAACGGCTATACCGTTACCCTTACACAAAAGAATAAATTCGTCTGGCTCGTCGTGGCCACAAAACAATCAGGAGGAACTCAATCATGAAAAGCTATAAAGTCGAAAGCTTTAATTTAGACCATACAAAAGTACAAGCGCCTTACGTCCGTTTAGCCGGAGTGAAGAAAGGGACAGCCGATACGATTTATAAATATGACATTCGCTTCATTCAACCGAACGAAGGTCTCATGCCGATGCGGGCCGTCCATTCGCTCGAACATTTGATTGCGGAAAACAGCCGCAGCCACTCGAATCAAATCATCGATGTATCGCCGATGGGTTGCCAGACAGGCTTCTATTGGACGATGTTGAACGATGGGGATTACGAAGCGATGCTCGACCTCGTCGAAGCGACACTCCGTGACGCAGCAAACGCGACGGAATTGCCGGCGCAAAACCCGATTCAGTGCGGAAGCGCGAACCATCATGATTTCGAGGGCGCGAAGAAGCTTGCGGCCGATATGCTTGCCAAGCGCGACGAATGGCACATCATCTTCAAGGATGAAGCGTAAATGATTGTCCAAAGCGTCTATGAATTGATTGGTGAGACGCCTCTGCTTGAGTTACGGACGTTGCCTGTACCTGCTGGCGTCAAAGTATACGGCAAGCTCGAGATGATGAATCCGGGCGGTAGCGTCAAAGATCGTCTCGGTTTGCAGTTGATTGAACGGGCGCTTGAACGCGGACAACTCGAACCAGGCGGAACAGTCGTCGAACCGACGGCCGGGAATACGGGAATCGGGCTCGCGCTCGCCTGTCAACGTCATGGCATCAACTTGATGACCGTCACCCCGGAGAAGTTCAGTCAAGAGAAGCAAGCACTTATGGCGCTTCTCGGGGCGACCGTCGTCAACACGCCGACCGAACTCGGGATGAAAGGCGCCATCGCGCGGGCGAAAGAACTCGCCATCGAACATGACGCCTATGTGCCAGAACAGTTCTCGAACCCGGACAACCCGGACGCGTACGTCGACACGCTCGCTCTTGAGCTTCAAGCCGACCTTCCCCACATCGATGTGTTCGTCGCCGGGGCTGGATCAGGCGGCACGTTCACGGGTGTCGCGAGCAAATTGCGGCCGAACGGGACGAAGACGATCGTCGTCGAGCCGGAAGGGTCGATTTTAAACGGGGGAGCTCCTGGTCCCCATAAGACAGAAGGAATTGGGGTCGAGGCGTGGCCGGCATTCTTGCCGCACGACCTCGTCGACGGAATCTATACGATTACGGACGAAGAAGCGTTCTATTATGTCGCCCATCTCGCTAAACAAGAAGGCTTGCTCGTCGGAAGTTCATCCGGAGCGGCCATCGCGGCATGTGTTCAAGAAGCGGCGAAGATGACGGAAGGTGTCATCGTCACGATTTTACCGGACAGCGTCGAACGGTATTTAAGTCAAGGAATAGTCAAGGAGGCAGAATATGCGTACAAAAACAGCACTCATTCATGGCGGTAAAACGACGGATCCGTTAACGGGAGCCGTCACGCCACCGATTTATCAGACGAGCACGTACAAGCAAGACGGAATCGGTAATCTCCGGGAAGGGTATGAATATTCGCGGACGGCGAACCCTACGCGTACGGCACTCGAAACACTGATCGCCGATATCGAGGGCGGTGCTCGCGGATTTGCGTTCGGCTCTGGAATGGCAGCCATCTCAACGATCTTGATGTTAATGAAATCAGGGGACCACGTCATCGTCGGTTCTGATGTATATGGAGGAACGTACCGTGTATTCAATCGAGTATTTCAATCACTTGGCTTGGAGGCATCTTTTGTCGATACGGCCGATGCGCAAGCGGTCCGTGAAGCGTTCCAACCGAACACAAAAATGATTTACGTCGAGACACCGACGAACCCGCTCTTGAACGTCACAGACATGCGTCTCATCCGCGCTATCGCCGATGAAGCGAACGTCCTGTTCGTCGTCGACAACACGTTTATGACACCTTATTTCCAAAACCCGATTGAATTGGGAGCGGATTATGTACTGCATAGCGCCACGAAATATCTTGGCGGTCATAGCGATGTCGTCGCCGGTCTCGTCGTCGCGCGCACGGAAGAGCTTGGGGAGCGTTTGGCGTTCCTTCAAAACTCTATCGGCGCGGTCCTTGGACCACAAGACAGTTTCCTTGTCGTCCGTGGGATCAAGACGCTCGCGGTCCGTATGGAAGAGATCGAGTCAAATGCGCTCGCGCTCGTCGACTACTTGACGAAGCACGAAGCCGTCAGCCGTGTCCTGCATCCGAGTGTCGGCAGCGAAGAAGCAAAGCGGGTCCACTTGTCGCAGGCGCGCGGTTTCGGCGGAATGATCGCCTTCGATGTCGGTTCAGCAGAGGCGGCCGAACTCGTCGTCGCGAAGACGAAGTTCTTCACGCTCGCCGAAAGTCTCGGTGCGGTGGAGAGCTTGATTAGTGTCCCAGCTCGAATGACCCATGCGTCAATCCCGGCTGAACGTCGTCTTGAGCTCGGCATCACGGACGGGCTCGTCCGTATCTCGGTCGGCCTCGAAGATGTACAGGATTTGATTGAAGATTTGGAACATGCGCTCGCTACTGTTGCGGCGATTCCGAACTAAGATTTCTATTCTTTAGAGGTGTGCTCCGTGAGCGCACCTCTTTTTGTCGTGTTTGAGGTGAGAGAATTCGCTTGAATGTGCGAATCGCATCGACTACACTGACGATAATTGATTACGAGAGCGGGTGAACGGAGTGAACAAAGGTGTCATGCCCACGGTCGGAGCCTACGTCATGTGGGGCGTCCTACCGATTTATTGGAAGTTTTTGCAGGAAATACCGAGCGGGCAAATCTTGGCCCATCGGATCGTCTGGTCGTTCCTCTTCATCTTACTTGTCTTGAAATGGACGAAACAGTGGACCGAGTTCAACTATGCGCTTCGGCACCGGGCGACACGGAACGCTTTTATGTTGAACGGCTTCATCGTCAGTGCCAACTGGTTCGTGTACATATGGGCGGTCAATCACGGCTATATCATCGAAGCGTCACTCGGTTATTACATCAACCCACTCGTGAGCATGGTGTTAGGTGTGCTTGTTTTTCGGGAATCATTAAATCGAGTACAATGGCTCGCGGTGACCGTGGCGGCGATTGGCGTGCTCGTTTTGACGTTCGGGTACGGATCGTTCCCGTGGATCGCGTTCATCTTGGCTAGTACGTTTGGATTTTATGGGATGGTCAAAAAGCGCCGTCCGCTCGCCTCGACGGTCAGCCTCGGCATCGAGACGCTCGCGGTCGTGCCGGTCGCTATCCTATTCTTGGGCTGGCAGACGGCGCAAGGCGGATTGACGATGACGACCGAGCCGGTCATCTGGGTCGCGTTGGTCGGGACGGGTGTGATGACAGCGTTACCGCTTCTCCTATTTGGATACGGGGCACAACACATCCCGTTCACGCTCGTCGGGTTTCTTCAGTTCATTGCACCGACACTCAGTCTCGCAATCGGGGTCGTTTTGTATAACGAACCGTTCACGGGCTATCACATCTTTGCGTTCACGTGTATATGGGTTGCCATTTTCTTCTTTAGTTGGAATAGTTGGATCCAGACACGAAAACGGCGTCAACTCGCCTAAAGTGAAAGCTGTTACATTTCAAAAAAACATGATAATATGTTAGATGTCAGACCTATATGTCAGACCGATACATCAAAGGAGGAATTTTAAGATGGAATTAGCACGCTATATCGACCACACAGCTTTAAAAGCAGAAACAACAAAAGACCAAGTTACAAAACTTTGTGCCGAGGCGCTCGAGTATAAATTCGCAAGCGTCTGTGTCAACCCGACTTGGGTGAAATACGCGGCGGAACAACTCAAATCAGATGACGACGTCAAAGTATGTACGGTCATCGGCTTCCCGCTCGGAGCCAACACGCCAGAAGTAAAGGCGTTTGAAACAAAAGACGCGATTGCGAACGGTGCAGGCGAAATCGATATGGTGATCAATATCGGCGCCATGAAAGACGGCGACTTCGACCTCGTCGAACGCGACATCCGCGCTGTCGTCGAAGCGGCAAACGGGACACTCGTCAAAGTCATCTTTGAGACATGCCTGCTCACAAAAGAAGAAATCAAAAAAGCGGCTGAGCTTTCAGTCAAAGCAGGCGCAGACTTCGTGAAAACGTCGACGGGCTTCTCAACAGGCGGCGCGACAGTAGAAGATATCCGCCTCATGCGTGAGACGGTCGGACCAGATCTTGGCGTCAAAGCTTCAGGTGGCGTACGTGATTTCGAAGGCGCACAAGCGATGATCGATGCCGGCGCGACGCGCATCGGCGCATCAGCTGGAATCGCCATCGTCACTGGCGGACGCTCAGATAGCGACTATTAATAACTAGTAGTTGACCGCACGACTTACTTTCACTATAATATGTTATGACGTGTGAAACACGTTTCCTTAGTCGTGTAATTCGGAGGGAGGGAAAACTAGTGGAAACTCGTGTCCGTAAAAACGAATCGCTTGAAGACGCTCTTCGTCGTTTCAAACGCGGTGTTTCGAAAGATGGCACTCTTGCCGAAGTTCGCAAACGTCGTCACTACGAAAAGCCAAGCGTAAAACGCAAATTGAAATCAGAAGCTGCGCGTAAGCGTAAGAAATTCTAATTTCAGTTTCATTTGTAGAGAGGGTGTTAGCTCATGAGTCTTCAAGAACGCTTGACGGACGACATGAAGCAAGCCATGCGCGCAAAACAGAAAGATCGTCTCACGACGATCCGAATGGTCAAAGCGTCGCTCCAAAATGAGGCCATCAAATTTGGTCGACAAGATCTTACTGAGGAAGAGGAACTCACGGTGCTCAACCGAGAGATGAAACAGCGCAGAGACTCCCTCCGAGAATTCGAAAGCGCTGGTCGTGAAGACCTTGCATCTAAAGTAGCTGACGAGATTGTCGTACTAGAGGCCTATATGCCTGAACAACTTTCTGAAGATGAAGTCACGGCGATCGTGAAAGCAGCTATTGCTCAAACGAATGCCACAGGCCCGTCAGATATGGGTAAGGTGATGGGCGTCGTCATGCCTCAAGTTAAAGGCAAGGCAGACGGTGGTCTTGTGAACCGCATTGTCAAACAACAATTGACGAATTAATGAAAGAGACAGGAGCTTTTGGGTCAAACCAAAAGTTTCTGTCTTTTTTTGCGTATTCTGAAACCACAAGCAAACTTGTTTCGTATACACTAGAGATAAGAGGTAGCTTGTGAACTCGGAAGGGGGTTGCAATACGATGACATTTGGTCTCGGAGTGATTCTGACAGTATTTTTTGTCGGGATCGTCCTTCTAGGAATTGAAGTGTTCGTTGCCGGTTTCGGATTGTTCGGCGTGCTAGGGATTGGGGCGGTCGTCGCCAGCTTAATCATGGCGGGTGCCACGATCGGGCAACTATGGTTGTCACTCGGCTTAGCTACGGCCATCGTCGCTGGACTCGGATTTTGGGCATATCGTCGCCTACAGTCCAATCGTTCGCTCATGTATAAAGGGTTGATTTTGACCGATTCGACGTCCACAGACAAAGGGTATTTGTCTCACGATGACCGCAAACAGTTACTCGGGAAAGTCGGGGTCACGTTGACGCCGCTTCGCCCAGCGGGTACCGCTGAGATTGATGGAGAACGGATTGATGTCGTGACAGAAGGTAGCTATCTCGATTCACAAACGAAAATTCAGGTGTATAAAGTCGATTCGGGACGCGTTGTCGTCCGTAGCTTTATAGAGCCGAAGGAGGATGTAACAGAATGACACCAGAACTATTGACCACGTTACTCATCTCGGGTGGAGGATTGATTGCACTCGCCGTATTCTTCACATTCGTACCGGTCGGGCTGTGGATCAGCTCGTTCGCAGCTGGCGTCCACGTCTCGATTTTCACATTGGTCGGGATGCGACTCCGTCGCGTCGTCCCGTCTAAAATCGTGAACCCGCTCATCAAAGCGGTCAAAGCCGGCATCGGCTTGAACACGAACCAACTCGAAAGTCACTTTTTGGCCGGCGGTAATGTCGACCGTGTCGTCAACGCCTTGATTGCGGCGCATCGTGCAGATATCGAGTTGTCATTCGAACGGGCTGCAGCGATTGATCTCGCGGGCCGTAACGTGTTAGAGGCTGTGCAAATGTCCGTCAACCCGAAAGTTATCGAAACACCGTTCATCGCAGGTGTGGCCATGGACGGGATTGAAGTGAAAGCGAAAGCCCGGATCACGGTCCGTGCCAACATCGACCGCCTCGTCGGGGGTGCTGGGGAAGAGACGATTATCGCCCGTGTCGGTGAAGGGGTCGTCTCGACGATCGGTTCGCAGCACAACCATAAGCACGTCTTGGAGAACCCGGATATGATTTCACGTACCGTATTGACGAAAGGTCTCGATTCAGGAACGGCGTTCGAGATTCTCTCGATCGATATCGCAGACATCGATATCGGTAAAAACATCGGGGCGGTCCTTCAGACCGACCAAGCCGAGGCTGATAAGAAAATCGCACAAGCGAAAGCGGAAGAACGCCGCGCGATGGCGATTGCCCGTGAGCAAGAGATGAAATCATCGGTCGAAGAGATGCGCGCGAAAGTTGTCGCGGCCGAGGCGGAAGTCCCGCTCGCGATGGCCGATGCCCTTCGACACGGTAAGCTCGGGGTCATGGACTACGTCAACTACTTGAACGTCCAAGCCGATACAGAAATGCGCAAAGCGATCGGTCACCCAGTCGAATCTGACAAAGAGTGACCGGGATGGATGGACTTTGGGTACTACTCCTTGCCGCTTTCGGGATCGCTTCGGCGGTCATGAAGCGGATGGAGAAATCATCATCTACTGGAGAACGGCCGCCGAGCACAGATTTGAAGCGCTATCTCGATACGGTCGGTGACATGATGAAAGAAGTCGAAGCGACGTTTGATGAGCCGCGAGACGGCAAGGAAAAACCGGCACCGCAAAAACTGCGTCGCCGGGTCGCCGCCCCGGCTGAATCAAGGGAATCCCAGCCGTCGCGCCGACGTGAAGAGTTGCCGCATGTGAGCGCGCAGTTCGAACAGACGGTTAAAATCCCACCGATTTCGGAGGCGGCCGAGTCGCGGCCGCAATCACAACCACGCATGTCGATGAAGCAAGTTCGACAAGCGGTCGTGTGGAGTGAAATTTTACAACCGCCGGTATCGAAACGCCGACGCTAAGTTTGAAGCAGTGACATCGAGTCACTGCTTCTTTTTGTGGTCGAAACGGACGGTCTTTCTTTCACGAACGGCTTGATAGTGCTAAAGTAAAGAAGGAACAATCTACTGATGGGGAGGAGAAACTACCATTGATAATGACTGATAAGATTCCGTTCGTCATGGAACATGCGAACGAAGCGCAGGCGCTCCTCGGACCGAAGGACGAAGTGTTTCACGCCATCGAAGCAGAACTCGCGGTCGCACTCACTCCTCGTGGAGAAGAATTGATCATTCAGGCCGATACCGCCGACACACTCGAACTGACAAAGACCGTCATCAAGACGTTACAGCAGCTCGTCAAGAAAGGGGCACGCTTGAACGAGAGCGATGCCATCAGCGTGATTCAACATATCAAGGTCGGCAAAGGCGATGAATTGCTTGAACACTATGAACGAGTCGTCTTCACGACGAACAAAGGGAAACCGATTCGGGCGAAAACGGTCGGACAGAGCCGCTATGTCCGTGCCATCGAAAAACGCGATCTCGTCTTCGGAATCGGACCGGCCGGGACCGGGAAGACATATTTGGCCGTCGTCTTGGCGGCGCGAGCGTTGAAGGAAGGACAAGTCAAACGCATCATCTTGACACGTCCGGCCGTTGAAGCTGGGGAGAACCTGGGTTTCTTGCCAGGGGACTTGAAAGAGAAAGTCGACCCGTACTTACGTCCGCTCTACGACGCCTTGTTCGACGTCTATGGCGTTGAACAGACGAATCGCTTGCTCGAACGAGGCACAATCGAAGTGGCCCCGCTTGCCTACATGCGAGGACGCACGCTCGAAGATGCGTTCGTCATCTTAGACGAGGCGCAAAACACGACGAAAGAGCAGATGAAGATGTTTCTGACGCGACTCGGCTTCGGCTCGAAAATGGTCGTCACCGGCGATTTGACCCAAGTCGATTTACCGAAAGGAAAGGCGTCAGGGCTTCAAGAGGCGTTACATTTACTCGAACGAGTCGATGGGATTCATTTCGAACACTTCACGTCGTCGGATGTCGTTCGACATCCGCTCGTTAAGAAAATCATCAACGCCTATAGTACTGAACTCACATAACAAAAAGGGGGGGCACTGATGCAGCAAGCACGTCATTGGACGGTCGCGACGATCTCCGTCCTCTTTTTTCTCATTCTAGGCGCGATTCTCTATTTTACAGTGCGCCCATCGATTATTAGCGTCGAACCGCTCGGGATTGCCGAACAGGATATTCGCTCGCCCATCACGATCGAGGACCGGACGGCGACGGAACGATTGCAGCAAGATGCCGTCAATGGCGTCGGAAGTCAATTTTCACTCCGGCGCGAGTTCGCCGATCAACAGATCGCCAAAGTCGAGCAACTGTTCGCGGCGTTCGAAGTGACAGAAGAGGATACTGAGCTCGCGGATATAAAGAACCGATTGAACTCGACCGAGGTGAACGGATTTCTTGGTGACGATGAGTTGAACTTGCTTCTCGAGGCGTCTGAGAACACGCGTCGGACGGTCGAAGATGTCACCGTGACGGCTCTCCAAGAAGTGATGGGCAATCGAATCGAGACGAGCTCACAGTCGATCTCGGAAGCGAGAGACCGGGCCGAGACGCTCGTTGATCAATCACCACTCTCGCTTGAGTTTCGTGCTATCGCCAATAGTCTGAGCGATCAATTGATCGTCCCGAACTACGTGTTCGACTCAGAGGCGACGCGTGAAAAAGAACAGGAAGCGCTCGACGCAGTCGAACCGGTCATCATCCAAGAAGGGCAATTGCTCGTTAATCAAGGGGAAGTCGTGACGCGTGAAATTTATCGTAAGCTCGAGTTGACCGGTGCGATTGACCCGAACCGTTCGTTCGCGCCGTTGTTCGGGGCCTACTTACTGAGTGGACTGTTGACGGTCGGATTCCTCTTCATGCTCATCCGGTCAAAAATTCAACAGATATTGCTTCGTCCCAAAATATTGATTACCGTGTACGGGTTGTTATTGCTTCAGCTAGGCATCTTTTTCGGTGTCGGTTATATCGGCATCGAGTTCACGACGTACGCCTACGTCCTCGCACCGACAGCGTTCGTCGTCCTGTTGCTCCGCATCCTCGTCGATGAACGGGTCGCGCTCGCCTCAGCCCTCATCACGATGGTCGCCGGATCGATCGTGGCGAGCTTTGGCCAAAACACAAGCTTTATGACGGTCGTTTATTTTGCGACGGGTAGTTTCTTGGCCGTCTTCCTCGTCGAACCGAAGATTCAGCGAAAACGGCTGTTCTTATCGGGGATCCTGCTTGGAATCATTAATATCATCATGGTGCTCGCGCTCTTGTTCTTGCGCAACACGCTAGTGACGTGGGAGATGGTCGCGTATTTGTCAGGTTTCGCGATCACGAGCGCCCTGCTCTCGATCGTGCTCACGTTCGGCTTCCTGCCGTTTCTTGAGCCTTGGTTCGGCGTCTTGTCTTCGGGTCGTCTGATTGAACTGATGAGCCCGACGCATCCACTTCTGCGCAAGTTGTTGATGGAGGCGCCTGGGACGTATCATCACAGCATGATGGTCGCCAACCTGGCCGAGTCGGCGTGTGAGGCGATCGGGGCCGATGGACTGCTCGCTCGGGTCGCGAGTTATTATCACGACCTCGGCAAGACCGAGCGCCCGCTCCATTTCATCGAGAACCAACAGACCGGGATCAACCCGCACGACCGGCTCACACCGGAAGAATCGGCCGACATCATCATGGCGCACCCGTATGACGGCGCCGACTTGTTGCGTCGCTACAAGTTACCGAAAGAGATTATTGATATCGCTGAACAACATCACGGAACATCGCTCCTGAAGTTCTTTTACGTGAAAGCGAAGGAGTCGCGGGACGTCACCGAGTCGCGTTTCCGCTACCCGGGACCGAAACCGCAGACGCGCGAGGCTGCAGTCGTCATGATTGTCGATTCAATCGAAGCGGCGGTGCGGTCGCAGAAACAGCCGACGCCGGAACGAATCCGTCAGCTCGTCAGTGCGATCATCCGCGACAAGTTGCAAGATGGACAATTCGAAGATTGTGATTTGACGACGAAAGAAGTATGGCGCGTCGGGGAGAGTGCGTGTGAGACGTTGACCGGACTGTTCCATGAACGGATTGAGTACCCAGAATTGAAGAAAGAAGGCGAATTACATGCAAATCATTTCGAACGATGAGCAAGGATTGTTGACAGATGCTCAAGTCGAACTCGTCGAATCTATTTTAGTGCATGCGGCGCTCGAAGAAGACGTTGAAGAACCGAGCGAGCTATCGGTCACATTTTTGACAAACGATGAGATTCAAGAAATCAACCGAGAATGGCGCGGAAAAGACGCCCCGACCGATGTGATCAGTTTTGCCTTCGATGAGATGGGCGAAGAAGAGATGGACTTTATGCTCGATGAAGATGAGCCGCGTCTCCTCGGCGATTTGCTGATTTCCGTCGAACGTTGCCGTGAACAGGCGGCAGACTACGGTCACTCGTTCGAACGGGAACTTGGCTTTTTGGCCATCCATGGCTTTTTGCACCTCCTCGGCTACGACCATATGACGCCTGAGGAAGAGGCGGAAATGACGGCACGCCAAGAGCAAGTGCTCGCTCATTTCGAGCTGAAACGAGGCGAAGTGTGAAACCGTTCTGGTTCGCCGTGCACGGCATCGTGCACGCCGTCCGAACCGAACGCAACATGCTGATTCATCTCATGTCGACGTTACTGGTCGTCGTGTTTGCTTGGTGGCTCCCGACGACGAAACTCGAGAACTTGATTCTGTTCGGCTGGGTCGTGCTCGTCATCGCGCTCGAGTTGATGAACACGGCTGTCGAACGCACGGTCGACCTCGTCACGACAGACACTCACCCGCTCGCGAAGCAAGCGAAAGACGTCGCGGCCGGATCGGTCCTTGTCGCAGCGATCGGGGCCGCCATCACGGCACTATTCATTTTTGGCCCTTATATAATCGACAAATTCGTTATATGATTGAACGTATTGGAAATTTAGAAAGCAGGTGCACTATGTATCAAGAAGATTTTAAATCAGGTTTTGTGTCCATCATCGGTCGTCCGAACGTCGGGAAATCGACGTTCTTGAATCGTGTCATCGGACAAAAGATTGCCATCATGTCAGACAAGCCGCAGACGACGCGCAACAAGGTCCAAGGTGTGTATACGACTGATGATTCACAAATCATCTTTATCGACACGCCGGGGATTCATAAGCCGAAACACCGTCTCGGCGATTTCATGATGAAAGTCGCGACGAACGCACTCCGTGAAGTTGACGCGATCCTCTTCATGGTTAACGTTACGGAACCCCGCGGCGCCGGCGATGAGTTCATCATTGAGAAGTTGAAAGGGCTCGATACGCCAATCATTCTCGTCATGAACAAAATCGACTTGATTCATCCGGACGAGATTCCGGCTGTGATCGAACAGTACACGAAACAACTCGATTTCGCGGCATACGTCCCGATTTCGGCACTTCAAGGCAATAATGTCGAGCCACTCCTTAAAGAAATTAAACAATTGCTTCCGGAAGGACCGATGTACTATCCGGCCGATCAAGTGACCGATCACCCGGAACGTTTCATCATCTCTGAATTGATTCGGGAGAAAGTGCTCCATAAGACGCGCGATGAAGTGCCACACTCGATCGCCGTCGCCATCGAGTCAATCAAGAAACGAGAGAACTCGGAAATGATTGATGTCGAGGCTGTGATCATGGTCGAACGTGATTCACAAAAAGGGATTGTGATCGGCAAGAAAGGTGCGATGCTCCGCGAGATTGGGACCGAGGCACGTCATGATATCGAGGCGCTCCTCGGGACGAAAGTGTATTTGAACCTATGGGTGAAAGTGCAAAAAGACTGGCGGAACAAGATGGGTCAACTTCGTGACCTCGGTTTCCGCGACGACGAGTATTAAGCCATGTTGCAGAAGGTCACGGGAATCGTCATTCGGACGGTCAATTACGGGGAGTCGAACAAAGTCGTCACGTTGTTCACCGAAGAACTCGGAAAAGTCGCCGTCATGGCGCGTGGGGCGAAAAAGCCGGGCAGCCGCCTACATGCTTCGAGCCAGCCGTTCGTCGAGGCGGTCTATATTTTCCCGGCGAGCCGTGGCCTCGGTCAACTGAAGTCGTCGGATGTGATTACGTCCTATCCTGAAATTCGGAAAGACGTCGAACGCATGGCGTATGCCATGTATTGGCTCGAACTCGTTGACCGCACCGTCGAGGATCGCATGCCGAACCGGCCGCTCTATCGGATTTTAAATGATGCCTTACAGGCGCTCAACGCAGGAATGGACCCCGATGTGATCACACACTACTTTGAACTGCGGATTTTACACCTGCTCGGTGTCGCTCCCGTCTTGACGGGGTGCATCCGTTGCAACGACGTGACCGACCCGATGTACTTTTCGGTGTCGGCCGGCGGCTTCCTGTGCTCGCGTCACCATGAAGAAGGGTCGGCCCGTATGAGCGAACGTCTGGCGAAACTGCTCTATTTGATGAGCCGGCACGAACTGTCCGAATTTAGTAACGTCCCGCTCACGAAAGAGACGCGCATATTGCTCAGACAGGTGTTCGATGCTTATATGGAATCGTACAGCGGCTTGCGGCTGAAGACGAAACGTGTCCTCGACCAAATGCAGCGACTTTACTTGAACGAGGATTGACTTTTTCGACAAGATTCGATACCATAATCTACGATTAGACAAATGAAATAGCGTGCGCAATGAAGGAAACGAGTAACTTTTACGCCATGGGTACAGCGAGTTCGGGAAGGTGGAAGCCGAACGCCAGGTGAAAGTGAATGGCAATTCCGGAGCGCCCACAATCCAAAGAGTGGCCTCATCTCGAGGCAAGTAGGGTGGAACCGCGGGTAATCCCGTCCCTATGTGCATGGCACATAGGGGCGTTTTTTGTCGTTTCAATACTTTTGGAGGTGTCACATATGAAGCACATGACCGTGCAAGAAATTATTTTGACGTTGCAAAACTTTTGGGCGTCGAAAGGCTGCTTGACGATGCAAGCGTATGACGTGGAGAAAGGGGCCGGTACGATGAACCCGATGACGTTCTTACGGAGTCTCGGACCAGAGCCATGGAACGTCTGTTACACAGAGCCGTCACGTCGTCCGGCGGATGGCCGGTACGGTGAAAACCCGAACCGTCTCTATCAGCATCATCAGTTCCAAGTCATCATGAAGCCATCACCGAGCAATATCCAAGAGCTTTACTTAGAAAGTTTAGAGTTGATCGGGATCAACCCGCTCGAACACGACATCCGTTTCGTCGAAGACAACTGGGAAAACCCGACGTTCGGTGCGGCCGGTCTTGGCTGGGAAGTATGGTTGAACGGGATGGAAATCACCCAGTTCACGTATTTCCAACAAGTCGGCGGGATCGAGTGTGACCCGATCGCCGTCGAGATCACGTACGGTCTCGAACGTCTCGCCTCATACATCCAAGAAGTCGAGAGCGTGTTCGACCTCGTCTGGACTGACGGATTCAAGTATGGCGATATCTTCTATCAGCCGGAATTCGAACATTCTAAATATACGTTCGAGCTCTCGGACGTCGACATGCTGTTCACGTTGTTCGATACGTATGAAAAAGAAGCGAAGCGTGCCCTCGACGAAAACCTCGTCTTCCCGGCGTATGACTATATCCTTAAATGTTCGCATACGTTCAACCTTCTCGATGCGAAAGGCGCCATCTCGGTGACGGAACGGACTGGTTTCATTCAACGCGTTCGCAACATGTCCCGTGCGTGTGCTGCCAAATTTATCGAAGAGCGGGAACGTCTCGGTTTCCCACTTTTGAATCAACAGAAAGCAGGTGCCCTTGATGCGTGATCTTTTACTAGAAATCGGACTTGAAGAATTACCAGCGCAATACGTCCTTCGTTCAGAGAAACAATTGGCAGAGCGTGTGACCGCCTTCTTGACGGACGCCCGTGTCCAGTTCGGGACAGTGACCGTCTACTCAACACCGCGCCGTCTCGCCGTTCTTGTCAAAGATGTCGAAGAGAAGCAACAAGACTTGACGGAGACGCTTCGCGGACCGGCGAAAAAAATCGCTCAAGACGCTGAAGGAAACTGGTCGAAAGCAGCCGCCGGCTTTGCCCGTGGCCGCGGCCTCTCGGTCGACGACTTGTACTTCGCGGAAGAAAAAGGTGTCGAGTACGTGTTCGCAGACCGTCATGAATCAGGTCAACCGACGAGTACGTTGCTCCCGGCACTTGAAGATGTTGTCCGCGGGATGACATTCCCCAAAAACATGAAGTGGGGCACGAGCAGCCTGCGTTACATGCGTCCGATTCGCTGGCTCGTCGCGTTGTTCGGTTCAGAGCAAGTCGACTTCGAGATCGAAGGCGTGAAGACGGGGAATGTGACACGTGGTCACCGTTTCTTGAGTAAGGGTGACGTCGTCATCACAGAAGCAACCGCCTACGCCGAGACGCTCGAACGCGAATTTGTCGTCGCCTCGTACGAAGACCGGAAAGGGCGCATCGAACATCAAATCGCGGAATTGGTTTCGGAACAAGGCTGGACGGTCCCGCTCGACGCCTCGTTGCTCGAAGAAGTGACGAACCTCGTCGAATGGCCGACAGCACTGTTCGGGGAATTCGAGGCGAGCTATCTCGACCTTCCAGAAGAAGTGTTGATCACGACGATGAAAGAGCATCAGCGTTATTTCCCGGTCTATATCGGTGAAACGCTTAAAAACTATTTCGTGACGGTACGTAACGGGAATGCCGAACACCTTCAAAACGTGGCTAAAGGGAACGAAAAGGTCATCCGGGCCCGCTTGGCAGACGCTGTCTTCTTTTATGAGGAAGATCAAAAGACGAAGATTGACGACCAGCTCGTCCGGCTCGATCGCATCGTGTTCCACGAGAAGTTAGGAACAACCGGGGATAAGGTCCGTCGCGTCGAACAGCTCGCGGGTACGCTTGCGCCATTGTTCAATGCGGATGCAGCCAAAGTGGCGCGTGCCGGTGCCATCCATAAGTTCGACCTCGTCAGTCAAATGGTGTACGAGTTCACAGAACTTCAAGGCGTAATGGGTGAGAAGTATGCGCTCCAACAAGGTGAAGACAAGGAAGTCGCTGCGGCGATCCGTGAGCACTATATGCCGCGCTTTGCTGGTGACGCCTCGCCGGCGACGCCGACGGGTGCGGTGCTCGCACTCGCTGATAAGTTGGATTCGATTGCTGCGTTCTTCGGAATCGGCATGATTCCGAGCGGTTCACAAGACCCGTTTGCGCTTCGTCGTCAAGCCCAAGGTGTCGTCCAAATTCTTGCAGACTGGAAGATTGTGCTCCCGCTCGACAACTTACTGTCACAAGTTGTCGATTCGCAACTTCAGGCAGGACTTTATGATGCCGATAAAGAACAAGTCAAAGCGCAACTGAAAGACTTCTTCATGCTTCGCCTGAAGTATCGTCTTCAAGAGCGACAAGTCCGTTATGACGTCATCGACGCCGTGTTGACGACGGAACTCGCCATCGATCGGCTCGATGCTCGGGCGGATGCGGTTCAAGCGATGCTCACGAATGATGCGAAACTACTCATCGAGCAGTTGACGCGTGTCGTCAATATCGCCAAGAAAGGCGAGGCCGGAGCTGTTGATTCGACTTTGTTCGAAAACACAGAAGAGAAAGAGCTCCATGCCGCCATCGAAACGACGTTGCCGGAGACGGAGCGAGCGGTTGAGTCAGGGGATTACCATCA
This sequence comes from Exiguobacterium sp. SL-10, assembly GCF_004337025.1. Classification (NCBI taxonomy): domain Bacteria; kingdom Bacillati; phylum Bacillota; class Bacilli; order Caryophanales; genus Exiguobacterium; species Exiguobacterium sp. SL-10. Next base: position 85,163 of record NZ_SJUP01000011.1, read on the forward strand.
AGCGATCGCGTCATTACGTGTACTTGAACAACCGATTAGCGCCTATTTTGAAAATACAATGGTCATGAGCGACGTTGAAGCGATTCGCGAGAACCGTCTGCGCGAGATGAAACGACTTGCCACGACAATCGAGAGCGTCGCTGACTTTAGCGCGCTCGTACTCTGACCAAACTTGAGGGGGTTGGCTATGCAGCTGAATGAACGCCAACAGAAAATCGTTGAGATCGTCAGGGTCAACGGACCGATTACGGGTGAGCAGATTGCGCAAGAACTGTCGCTCACTCGTGCCACGCTCCGCCCGGATCTTGCCATCTTGACAATGACTGGAATACTAGAAGCCCGGCCACGTGTCGGCTATACGTTCGTCGGCAAACGAAACTCATCCTTACTTCGGGAAAAACTGGATTCATTGACGGTCGGTGACTTCATGTCATCCGCGAAAGTCGTCAGTGATGAGATGACGGTGTATGATGCCGTCGTGACCTTGTTTTTAGAAGATGTCGGTTCGCTTTTCGTCGTCGGCAAGGATAACGAACTCGTCGGTGTCTTGTCCCGTAAGGATTTACTTCGCGCCGCCATCGGCAATCAAGACCTTGATCAATTGCCGGTCAACGTCATCATGACGCGAATGCCGAACATCACGGTGTGCGAAAAGAGTGAGACGTTGATTCGAGCTGGTATGAAGTTGATTGAGAAACAAATCGATGCCATGCCGGTCGTCGAAGAGAAAGACGGCAAGCTGATTGTACTCGGTCGCATGACGAAGACGAACATGACAAAAGTATTGATCGCACTCGCCAACGATGAGTCGTTCTGAGGAGGAATCTGGTTTGACACTGACACAAAAACAACTCGTATTTGTCGTGAGCGATTCGGTCGGTGAGACGTGTGAGCTCGTCGTCCGGGCTGCGAGCATCCAATTCCACGAAAATGCGATCGATACGCTTAGAATCCCGTTCGTGGAAGATGAGCAGACGATTCACGATGTCGTGACGCAAGCCCGTGCTCAAGGTGCCGTCATCGCCTTTACGTTGGTCAACGAAGAGCATCGGGCCCTCCTCGTCCAGCTTGGACGGGAGCAAGGTGTGAAGACGGTCGATTTACTCGGAGATTTACTCGATGTCCTCGCCGGTCAACTCGGAGAAAGTCCGCGCGAGAAACCGGGACTCATCTATCGTCTGGATGAAGATTATTTCCGAAAAATCGAAGCGATGGAGTTCGCGGTCAAGTATGATGACGGACGTGACCCGCGTGGTTTGAAAAAAGCTGACATCGTCCTCGTCGGTGTATCACGGACGTCGAAGACACCACTCTCTCAATATTTGGCGTTGAAGCGTTACAAAGTCGCCAACGTCCCGCTCGTGCCGGAATCACGCCCACCGGAAGAACTGTTCGATTTGCCGCCTGACAAGTGCGTCGGATTGATTATCTCGCCGGATAAGTTGATTTCGATTCGGATGGAGCGGTTAAAGTCACTCGGATTGAAGCCTGAGGCCGACTACGCTCAACTCGAACGCATCAACCGCGAACTCGAATATGCCCGTGGGATCTACGAACGAATCGGTTGCGAGGTCATCGACGTCACGAACAAGGCTGTCGAAGAGACGGCGGGTATCATTTTACGGATGCTCGAGCAATCAAAAGACGACTGAGTACTCGGATTAGTAATCGCCTTGCGTTAACGGTATAATAGAGTACTGACATTACAGTGAAACGGAACGTGGTGAGCGTTCCGTTTCGTTGCGAGTTTGGATAGGGAGTGGTCGAGTTGCCGCGGATACCGGATGAAGTCATTGCGGAAGTGAAACAAGCCACAGATATCGTTGATTTAATCAGTGAACGAGTTGAATTGAAGAAGCAAGGCCATCGCCTCGTCGGTCTCTGTCCGTTCCACTCGGAGAACAGCCCATCGTTCTCCGTGTCCCCAGAAAAAGGGATGTACCATTGTTTTGGATGCGGAGCCGGCGGGAACGTATTTACGTTCGTCATGGAGACGGAAGGTTTGTCGTTCCCTGAGACGATTGAGCGTCTCGCCACACGGGCGAACATCGCCATCGAGGGTGGTGTGTCTGGCGACGAGGAGTTGTCACGGGACCAAGTCATTCGTAAACAGATGCGCGACGCCCACCGTGTCGTGGCGGACTTGTACCATGAAGTATTGATGAAGACCGAAGCGGGCGAAGTCGGATTGACGTATTTGCAAGCGCGCGGTTTACAGGAGACGACAATCGGTCACTATAAGATCGGTTATGCGCCCGATCATCGTCGGTTTACCGTTGATTCCTTGGAACGAAGAGGGTTCGACCTCGAAGTCATGGTGGAGGCGGGATTGATTTCTAAGTCAAGAGCCGGTGAATATTATGACCGGTTTGAAGGCAGAGTCGTCTTTCCGATTGCGGATCGAGACGGCACCATCGTCGGATTTAGCGGACGGGCGATTGATGAGCGACAGCCAAAGTACGTCAACACAGCGGATACACCCTTGTTTAATAAGAGCGAGCTCTTATTCGGTTTTTCACAGGCACGGGCCACGATGCGAAAGCAGAAACGGGTCGTGCTCGTGGAAGGGAACGTCGATGTTCTACAAGTCGCCCAGGCCGGGACGAAGGAAGTTGTCGCCTCGCTAGGGACGGCGTTTTCGACGCAACATGCCCGTGCATTGGCACGCATGGTCGAAGAAGTCATCATCTGTTATGACGGGGATACGGCCGGGCAGGAAGCGACGATGAAAGTCGTCCGCTTGCTCGAAGGCTACCCGCTCGATGTCCAAGTGCTGATGTTACCTGAGAAAACCGACCCGGACGATTATATTCGGACGAACGGGGCGGAACAGTGGCAGAAACTCGTCGAATCGGAACGTTTATCCGTCCTTGATTTCATGAACCGGACGCTACGGCGCGGGAAAAACATGAATCGAGAAGGAGAACGGATTCGATTTATTGAATCTATGCTTGTGGAAATCAGTAAAACGGACAATTCGATTCGCCGTGATTTATATGTGAAGAAGCTGGCCGATGAATTTGAAATCCCTGTCGAGACGTTGTTGTCACGGATGCCCTCGACAGGACCGAAAGTAGTCACAGCTCAACGAGTGCCGGAAGCTGAACCGGTTCGGCGGCGTTCTTCGAAGGCCAATGAACCGCGTTACGTCAAGGCCGAAAAACTATTGTTAAGAGCTATGCTGAGCGGTCCGGAGCGGGTGCGGTTCGTCCGGGATCGGCTCGGTTTGGCCTATCAGGACGAAGTGCATCGTATGTTAGCGACGGCGCTCTATGAGATTGTCTCCGAGGACATGACGCAAGAGGAGTTCGAACAAGTCGCCCCACCGTTCATGGAACGTTACTGTGACCAACGTCCGGACTATGCGAATCGGTATGCCGAGATTCGACTCATGTCCGCACCGGACGAACTGACCGAAGAGGTTTTAGATGAGTATATTAAGGTCATAAACAGTTATGAGGAACAGCGTCAAATCGAACGGGCGAAAAGGGAAATCGGACAAGATGCCGAAAGTATAATAGACCAGGCATCCAAGTTACAAGAATTGATTACCCGGAGTCGTCGTCTTCGTGAACGATGAACGTGAAGGAAGTTTGGAAGGAGTTGAACTGCTAGATGGCAGAGAAGAAAAAAGAGGATTTATTTAACGCCATAGACGAACTTGAGAAATTAGGTAAGAAAAAAGGCGTCGTATCCATGCAAGCGATTCAAGACCGCCTCAGCCATTTCGAGGTAGACTCAGACTTTATTGATAACTTTATTGAGGATTTAGAAGGTAAAGATATCCGTGTCACAGAGGATGCGGCCGATGCCGAAGAGACACCAACTAAAAAAGAGGACGAAGAAGTCGATTTGAACGACTTGTCCGTCCCACCAGGTATTAAAATCAACGACCCGGTCCGGATGTACTTGAAAGAGATCGGCCGTGTCGATCTTCTCAGTGCAAAAGACGAGACCGAGCTCGCGAAACGGATTGAGCAAGGGGACGAAGAGGCGAAAAAACGTCTTGCTGAAGCCAACCTCCGTCTCGTCGTCTCGATCGCGAAACGTTATGTCGGCCGTGGTATGCTTTTCCTTGACTTGATTCAGGAAGGAAACATGGGACTGATCAAAGCAGTCGAGAAGTTCGACTACATGAAAGGGTTCAAGTTCTCGACGTACGCCACGTGGTGGATTCGTCAAGCAATCACCCGTGCCATCGCCGACCAAGCCCGGACGATTCGGATTCCGGTCCATATGGTCGAGACCATCAACAAGTTGATTCGTGTCCAACGTCAATTGTTGCAAGACCTCGGGCGCGAACCGTCGCCCGAAGAGATTGCCAAAGAGATGGAACTCACGCCTGAGAAAGTACGTGAAATCTTGAAAATCGCCCAAGAACCGGTGTCGCTTGAGACACCAATCGGGGAAGAGGATGATTCACACCTCGGCGATTTCATCGAAGATCAAGATGCGATGGCACCACAAGATGCTGCCGCTTACGAGCTTCTCAAAGAACAGCTCGAAGACGTACTCGACACACTCACTGATCGTGAAGAGAACGTGCTCCGTCTTCGTTTCGGTCTCGATGACGGACGGACGCGCACACTCGAAGAGGTTGGGAAAGTATTCGGTGTTACCCGTGAACGGATTCGTCAAATCGAGGCGAAAGCGCTTCGGAAACTCCGTCACCCGAGCCGTTCGAAACGCTTGAAAGACTTCCTTGATTGATTGTGTTTTTGAATAAAATGTGAAGTTTTAGAAGAAAGGAAGGAAAATGAGTGATTTTCCTTCCTTCTTTATTATTTTTTGAGTAAAATAGTGATGGGTAGAAATTTGGAATGAACATGAGGGGGAAATACAATGCGTAATCCATTGTTACCGTTTGCAGCGATCGCAATCGTCGCAATCATTGCCATGGTCTCATTATCGTATTTTGGCGTGAACCAAGCGCAACAGGCTGCTGAAGGTCCGGCGGTCACCGAGATGAACCCGGAAGACTTGTACGCGGCGAAAGGCTGCACAGGTTGCCACGGTGGAAATCTTGAAGGCGGTGTTGGTCCTGCATTGACAGGCGTCGGCGAACGTTTATCAGCGGAAGAAATCACAAACATCATCGTCAACGGTAAAGGTTCAATGCCAGCCGGTCTCGCGACTGCTGAAGAAGCAGACGTACTCGCGACTTGGTTGCTCGAACAATAAGGGTGAAACGTACTCCTTCTGGGGTACGTTTTTTATTGTCCTGGCTATAAATATTCGTTACCCTAATAGTGAAGAAGTAGAAAAGGAGTTGTCCCTATGCAAGAACAAGTGACGTTAGACCGCCGACTGAAACAAGTCGTCGATTTCATCCCGAAAGGTAGCGTAGTGGCAGACATCGGATCCGATCACGCTTATGTGCCGTGCTATCTCGTACAACAAGGAATCGTCGATCGCGCCATCGCCGGCGAAGTGAACCGCGGACCGATGGAAGCGGCCAAGGCTCAAGTCGAGCTGATTGGGGCGACCGAAAATATCGACGTCCGTCTTGGTGATGGGCTCGCCGTTCTCGAAGAAGATGAGGCGACGTGCATTTCAATCTGTGGGATGGGCGGAAGTTTGATTCGTTCCATCTTAGAGAGCGGACGTAACAAATTAGGGGCAGTCGAGCGACTCGTGCTCCAGCCGAACGTGGATGGTCAGCATGTCCGCGAATGGTTGCTCGACGCAGGGTTCGTCCTAGTCGCTGAATCGATTGTCGAGGAGAACGATAAAGTATATGAGATTCTCGTCGGAGAGCGTGGTACGGAAACCTGCTACAGCATGGATGAGCCAGAACGAGTATGGCAGCTCATGTTCGGACCGTATTTGCTCAAGACGCGTCCAGAGGCGTTCAAGTTGAAATGGGGCCGAGAGGCGGACAAGCTCGATTACGTGCTCGGTCAGATGGCCGCCGGTGCCCAAACCGAGGCGCTCATCCGCAAACAGGAGGAGTTCAAGACGTTGCGCGACAAAATGAGAGAGGTGAGCAACTAATGGCGAACGGAAACCATGTCATTCAATTGTTTGAAGAGTTTGCCCCGAAACATCTTGCGGTCGAAGGCGATAAGATCGGTCTTCAGATCGGGACGTTGAACAAACCGGTACATCGGGTCATGGTGACGCTCGACGTGCTCGAATCGGTCGTCGACGAGGCGATCGAGCGGGACGTCGATTTGATCATCGCCCACCACCCTCCCATCTTTAACGCGCTCGCGCAAGTGAACGACCGCAGTGCCGCTGGCCGAATCGTCATGAAATGTATCCGGCATGACATCGCCGTCTATGTCGCCCATACGAACCTTGACGTCTGTCAGGGCGGGGTCAACGATTGGATGAGTCAGGCGCTTGGGTTAGTCGACCCGACAGTGCTCATCCCGACGTATGAAGAGCCGGTGTATAAACTGTCTGTCTTCGTCCCGAGGACCCATCGGACCGTCGTCTCGGAAGCACTCGGCCGGGCCGGCGCCGGACGGCTCGGGGATTATGGGGATTGTCAGTTCACCGTCTCAGGAGAAGGGCAATTCACGCCGCTTGCCGGGTCTGACCCATACCTCGGTCAGCACGGTAAGACGGAACGGGTCGAGGAAGTGAAAATCGAGACGATCGTCATGGAGAGCCAAAAGAAACGCGTGCTCAAGGCGATGACGGACGCCCATCCATACGAAGAAGTCGCCTACGATTTGATTCATGACGACATCGAGGGACGAGTGTTCGGTCTCGGTCGCATCGGCCGTCTCGAGGTGCCACTCACACTCGCGGCGTTCTCAGAACACGTCAAGGCAAGCTTTGCCGTCGAGGCCGTCCGGGTCGTCGGCGATCCGAACCAAATGATTGAGAAAGTGGCCGTCCTCGGCGGGGACGGGAATAAATATGTATCAGCTGTCCACTTCAAGGGCGCCGATGTCTATGTGACGGGCGACTTGTATTTCCATGTGGCCCACGACGCGATGGCGCTCGGACTTTCTGTCATCGACCCAGGTCACCACGTGGAGAGCGTGATGAAGCAAGGCGTCGTCGATGTGATGCGTGAGAAGTGTGACCGGGCGAAGCTTGATGTCGAATTGTTCGTGTCGGAAGCTGACACGAACCCATTCCGTTTCTATTGATTAAACGAAAACCCCCGCCTTCATGAGAGAGGACGGGGGTTCATGTCATTTACGGAGCGCCTTCACTTTCGGCAGAATGCTGCGAAGCTCAAGATATGGCGTCTTATCGTGCGTGCTCAAATCGAGCGGGTCATATTGTGTCAAGAAGTCGATGACTTTCTTTGTGATTGGCGTTGGCGTTGACGCACCGGACGTGACGGCGACCGTTTCAACGTCTTTAAGCCAAGCGAGATCGAGCTCACTCAAGTCACCGATGCGATAGGCGTTCGTCCCGGCAATCTCTTTAGAGACTTGGGCCAAACGGTTCGAGTTGTTTGACTTTGGGTCACCTACAACGATCAATAGTTCACAGTCACCAGCTTGTTCAGCGACAGCTTCTTGCCGAACTTGGGTCGCGTTACAGATTTCATTATGCACTTCGACGTGAGGATAACGCTCTTGAATCATTTCAATCAAGGCAGAGACGTCCCATTGGCTCATCGTCGTCTGGTTCGTGACGAGAATTTTTGTCTCATACAGATGGGCTGGGAGCGCTTCAAAATCACGCTCATATTGGACGAGATGGACTTTTCCAGGAGAGACACCCATCGCACCTTCCGGTTCTGGGTGACCGTGTTTCCCGATATAAATGACTTCATAACCGTCAGCCGTCTTTTCGCGAATCAAGTCGTGTGTGACCAAAACATCTGGGCACGAGGCGTCGACAATCGTCAAGCCTTTCTCGATGGCGCGTTTACGCACGAGCGGTGAGATGCCGTGGGCGGTAAAGACGACCGTTCCACGATCGATTGTCTCAAGAGCTTTCATTCGATCCTCGCCGTCGACTGTCTTGACGCCGAGATCTTCAAACGCTTGCGTGACATGACGGTTATGAACGATCATGCCGAGTATATGGATAGGACGCGGTAAATCTGGGTTGGCCACGGCTTCATTGGCGAGCTTCATGGCATCGACGACGCCGTAGCAATATCCGCGCGGACTAATTTTTTTAACTTTCATTTTGTAAGAAACGCCCCTTTCGCGATGCTTTCATACGTATTAGTCTAACATTGTTTCGAAAATACGAAAAGAATTGCGTGTATTCATGCTATAATTTTAAGGTTAGAAAGGAGGGACATCGTGGATCGCCTCAGAACATTGCTTGAAGTTCGTAAATCGTACTTCTTTCAGATTACTTTCATTATCTTCATTATATTAGGACTTGTCATCTCTTCATTAGCCTTTTCTGCCGACCGCGTGACGGTGTCCCGTGCGGAAGATTTGGCGAAAGAACAATTCGACTACGCGATTGACGGGAGTATTGAAAACCTGGAGACGCGGCTCGGTAAATTATACGAAGACTTGGTCTACCTCGGTGCTTACGTCGGGAATGAGCCATATATCGAAGAGCGGATTCGCAGCGGGTATTTGAACCAGCGGACGAGCTTCACATCGATTTTTTACTATGATTTAGAAGATGATGGATTCACATGGTACTCACAGCGCCAAGTACCAGCAGCGACACTCAAGAGCGATCCAAAATTTAAAGAAGTGCTAACCGGTGGCAGGAGCGACTTGTTTATGAGTCATCCAATCTCAATCTCAGGTGATATCGGGACGTATTTATACGTGCCGGTGCTAGAAGAAAACCGGATGATCGGGATGTTCGGCGGCAGTATCAGCGTGCTCAACTCAGATGTATATCGTCGAATGCTCGAATCGGCGAATGATGATATGATTCTTTACTTGTTGAATGAACGGGGCGATGTATTGTCGACATCGTTCAATCTCGTCACGGACGCAGAACGACGCTTGTCACGGTCTATTATCGAAGCGACGGACAACTACGATGTACGTACAGTGTTCAGTACGAAAGACGATGTCCTCATGTATGAGCCGGATGCTCGTGTCAACGGATGGAGCGTCCTCGCGAAGCATAGTACCGATTCCGTCTACGAAGCCGTGTATGCGACGCGTTGGCAATATTTGATGATCACGCTCGTCACATTCTTTTTGAGTATACTAGTCGGCCTGCTGTTGTCGAAGACGCTGACGAGCCCGCTACTTGAACTCGTTCATAGCATTAAGCAACAACAGTCGCTTGAACCGATTCAACTCGAACGGACCGGTTCAAAAGAAGTCGAGACGTTGCTCGATACGTACAACGATTACTCGCGCCGTATGGAGACGGTCCGACGCGAACAGCTCAGTCAGCAGCAACTGTTGCTCCAACACGAGAAACTCGCTTCGCTCGGACAGCTCGCTGCCGGGATTGCCCATGAGATTCGAAATCCGCTCACCCCGGTTCAAATCACGCTGCAGATGGTGAAAGAAGGCCATAGCAGCAGTGACATGCTCGATCTCGCGCTCTCAGAGCTCGACCGGGCCAATCATTTGATCACGACGATGCTCACGCTCGCGAAGCCCGACCAGGCGAAGTTACAAGAAGAGTGGCTCGACATGTCCGAGTTTGCGAAACGCCTCGAATTCCTGCTCGATGCCGAATGTTATAAGCGGGTCACGAACTGGGAATTGAATGTACCGAACGACATGCCGCCGTTTTATTGTTCGAACGACATGCTCGTCCAAATCATCTATAACTTGTTTAAAAACGCGGTCGAGGCCGTCGATGCGAAAGGTGTCGACGGGAGTGTAACCGTCACGATTCAATTTACGGAGCGAGACTATCGCTTCTTGATTGAAGACAATGGGGTTGGAATGACAGACGCCCAAGTCAAGTCGGTCGGATCCGCGTTTTATACAACGAAAGAGAACGGCAATGGCTTAGGGCTCTATATGATTCGGGAATATTTGAAAGCCGTGAACGGCCACATGGAAATTGAAAGTGTTGAAGGAGAAGGTACGGCCATGATGATTAAAATCCCAAGGCGGTCGCATCCATGACGAAAGGGTTCAAACATTACTGGCTTTGGCTGCCAATCGTCTGGGCGCTGTCGATTCTATTGATCACATCCATTCAATTACCGGAACGGACGAGAGATAACAATGAGGTCGGTTTCGTGTTCGTCAGTGAAAAACATGAGCATGCCAATAAACTGTTGGCCGCGTTCGTTCGGACAGCGAATCAAAAAGGGTTCATCCCTGTCCCGACGTCGAGTGAGGATTCCCGTGTCCTCGAGAAAGAAAAATTAGATGCGTTGATTGACCGCGGGGTCGAAGCAATTTTCGTGACGACGCTTGATGAATCGTTTATCCGCTCATCACTCGAACGGGCCGAACGGGAAGGGATCCCGATCATCGCCATCGACCGGATGATCGACCATGAGAGCGTCGTGACATCGGTCATGTCCGATAACGTCGAGATCGGTCGGATGGCAGCGAACCATATCGCAGCCCAACACGCCGGCCTCGAACGGCCGATTCGTGTCGTCGAAGTGAGAGGGACCGCCAAAGTTCGCTCGACGATTGACCGGAGTCTCGGGTTGACGGAATATGATAAAGCCCATGACAACCTGCAAGTCGTCGCTTCGATTACCGGTAATTACGATACGTTCCAAGCCGAAATCGAGATGTCACGTTGGCTCGATGCGGAGATTCCGTTCGATGCCGTCTTTTCCCACAATGATGACAATACGTTCGGTGTCGTACGCGCCCTTGAAAGCCATGGTCTTAGCGACAAAACGCTCGTATCGGTCGATGGTGTGACAGGCATTTATCCGCTCATCGATAGTGGGAAAGTGGATGCGACCGTTGTCCAATCACCAAACGAGATGATCGAGGTCGGATTCAAGGCGCTCGAACATCATTTGAACGGCAAGAAAATTGCGTCACACTACTATTCTTCGAGCTATTTGTACGAAGGGCTCACAAAAGATTAATTGACAAATGATTAGATTCCGCTATGCTAGGAAAAGTGGAAAGAAACAGGAGGTGTATCGATTGAACAGCTTCCAACAGTTCAAATTGTTACCGTTTATCGTCGATGCCTTGACAGAAAAGCGCATCACAGTACCGACGGACATTCAGGCCCGGATTATTCCGGCTGCGATGAATGGCCGCGATATCATTGGGAAATCACAAACCGGGACGGGGAAGACGCTTGCGTTCCTCTTACCTATTTTAGAAGCGATCGATCCGAAAGAAGAATCGGTCCAAGCCATCGTCGTCGCACCGACGCGCGAACTCGCTTGGCAGATTCACGAAGAGTTGAAAACACTCCTCGTCAAACAGCCGGACTACATTAAAACAAGTCTGATTGTCGGAGGAACTGACCGGGAACGACAAATCGACAAGATGAAAAACCCACCACAACTGATCATCGGGACACCGGGTCGTCTACTCGACTTGATGAAAGTCCAAGCGTTATTCCCGCACAAAGTCACACACTTCGTCGTCGACGAAGCCGACCAAATGCTCGACATGGGTTTCTTGCCTGAAGTCGACCGCATCGCACAGGCATTGCCAGAGAAACTTCAAACAATGGTCTTTTCAGCGACAATCCCTGAGAAGTTACAGCCGTTCTTGAAGAAATATTTGCATGACCCGCGCTACGCGGAAGCGAGTGAAGAGCACCGTGTCGTACCAAAAATCAAACACCACGTCATCCCGGTCCGTCACCGTGACCGTAAAGCATTGACGGTCGACATCGCAAAAGCGATCAACCCGTTCGTCTGTCTCGTGTTCACGAACACGAAACAAGATGCGGATGAGTTGGAGACGTCGTTCCGCGAGGCTGGACTTAACGTCGGCACGCTTCATGGCGACATGCAGGCCCGTCGTCGGAAGCAAGCGATTAAAGACATCAACGACGCGAAATATCAGTTCGTGATTGCCACCGACTTGGCGGCGCGCGGCATCGATATTAAAGGTGTGTCGCACATCATCAACTTCGGGATTCCGAAAGACCTCGACTTCTATACGCACCGTGTCGGCCGTACTGGCCGCGCTGGGGAGACTGGTGAAGCGTACACGTTGTATGAAGATCACGAGAACGGTCCAATCAATCGACTCGAAGAGCGTGGCTTCACGTTCAAACATGTCGATTTGAAAAACGGATCGCTTCAAGAGATCAAGACACGCAAACGCCGCACAACCGACCGGAAGATGAAAGTTTCGCAAACGGCGCACAGCCGGATGGCGGGCGAAATCAAGAAGGCGAAGAAAAAGGTCAAACCTGGTTACAAGAAGAAGTTCAAGTATAAATTGAAAGAGACGGCCTCACGTGAGCATATGCAGAGCCAACGTAAGGAACGTCGCGAAGTTCGTAAAAAGAACCGACGCTAAATAAAAGAAGAATCGACTTCGTGGAGTCGATTCTTCTTTTTGTGTACACTAAGGACAGATGAGAATGAAGGAGAAATGACTATGTTAAAAATTGGTTCCCACGTTTCTGTATCCGGTAAGAAGATGTTGCTCGCAGGCAGTGAAGAAGCTGTCTCATACGGCGCCAACACGATGATGGTGTATACGGGTGCGCCTCAAAACACGCGGCGCAAACCGATCGAGGATTTGAACATTGAGGCGGCGCTTGTCCACATGGCAGCGCACGACATCGACGAGATCGTCGTCCATGCCCCGTATATCATCAACTTAGGAAACACGACGAAACTGGAGACGTTCGAACTCGCCGTCTCGTTTTTGGCTGCCGAGATTAAACGGGCCGAGGCGCTGCAAGTCGCACGTCACGTCGTCCTTCATCCCGGCGCGCATGTCGGAGCAGGTGAAGACGTTGGACTCGCTCGCATCATCGAAGGCTTAAATGAAGTGCTCACGGGTGACGAAACCGTCAAAATCGCACTCGAGACGATGGCCGGAAAAGGCAGCGAGCTCGGAAAGACGTTCGAAGAACTCGCAACCATTATCGACGGGGTGACACATAATGACAGGTTGTCGGTCTGCTTCGACACGTGTCACGTCCATGACGCAGGCTACGACCTCGTCGGCGATTTGGATGGTGTCATCGAGCAGTTCGACCAAATCGTCGGACTGGACCGTCTCGGTGTCATCCACGTCAACGACTCGAAGAACGTGCGCGGTGCGAAGAAAGACCGTCACGAGAATATCGGCTACGGGGAAATCGGCTTCGACACGTTGAACCGGATCATCCACCATGAGGCGTTCACCCACTTGCCGAAGATTTTAGAGACGCCATATATCCCGATCAGTGAGAAGACGAAAGTCGCACCGTACAAGCAAGAGATCGAGATGTTCCGGGCGAACCGATTCGATGCCGAATGGCGTGAACAGTTCATGCTCGCGCACCAGTGACATGAGCATCATCCGAATCAATCCGAACGACTACGACGTCTGGTCCGCGCTTCCGACATATTATCAAGAAATGAGCCCTTTTTACGTGGAAGGTCGGCACGATGAGGGGACAGCTTGGATAGAAATCACTGGATACGGGATCGTGGCCGAAGTCGAAGTGATGCTCGTTGAGATGACCGAGCGCCCGGCTGACCGTTATTGGCGAACGGAAGCGGGACCAGTGGTGAAGGCGTATAGCCTCGTCGATGTGATCGGCCTTGATTTCCATCATCCGTTGCTTCAATCAGGTATGTATGAGGAAGATACGGACGCCGTCATCCGTACCAAATGGGAGCAAGGTTACCGGGTGCCCTCGCGTAAATGGACGAGAGAAACGTTTGCGACCCATCTCGCCGAAGAGCAAGCGACGAATCGGCTTGCCCCGACGACCGTCTGTATGGATTGTCGAGATGATTTAAGCCGCTACGGTCAAATCGGGGTTCGTCTGATGGAGTATCATCTCGAGGCAGGGAGCGGTACGTGGCTCTGCCCGACGTGTCATAAAGCGAGACATTACAATCTATAGAAAAAAAGAAGCCCGAGGGCTTCTCAGATTGTTGACTAACAGAATGTTTTCGCTCATCCTCTTGGCGCCTCCGCTTTCCTAGGGGCGAGCAGGGAGCCGCATCGCGACGTTGTCGCTGCTGGGTCTCCCTCCGCTCGCTGATCCCTCAGGAGTCTCCGGCGCCGTCGGATGAGCGCCGTGAGAGGCCGCCCCTGGGTGGCCTCTCG
>NZ_SJUP01000012.1:0-98841 GCF_004337025.1 Exiguobacterium sp. SL-10
CATCGTCCTTCGAAAAGAAAATACAGGATGAGGGCAAGGAAAAAGAGCGATCGTCCCGACTTGAGTCGGTCCAATCGCTCTTTTTTCTGTCCACGCTCGGATAGAGCGGAGGTTTTTCAGTGCCCTCCACTGACTGTAGGAGGGATTTATGATGAAAATTGAAGTTTGGTCAGACTACGTCTGCCCGTTCTGTTATATTGGCAAGCGTCGTCTAGAAGAAGCACTCGAACAGTTCCCGCATGCGGATAACGTCGAGGTGGAGTTCAAGAGCTTCGAGCTCGATCCGAACGCCCCGACGACGGACTCGCGTTCGATTTACGAAGCGCTCGCGAAGAAATACAGCATGCCGCTCGAGCAGGCGAAAGGCACGACGGCACAAGTCGCTGCCCAGGCCCGCACCGTCGGACTCGAGTACGATTTCGACAACATGGTCGTCACGGGCACACTCGACTCGCACCGATTGACGCACTATGCGAAGACGGTCGGCAAAGAGAAAGAACTGTCAGAAGCGCTCCTCAAGGCGTACTTCGTCGACGCGAAACATATCGGCGACCACGACGTCCTCGTCGAGATTGCAACAAGTGTCGGACTCGATGCTGACGCCGTGAAAGACGTGCTCGCTTCAGACGTATACACGGAAGACGTTCGCGCTGAAGAGAAGCGTGCAAGCGACCTCGGTATCACCGGCGTCCCATTCTTCGTCTTCGACGGAAAATATGGCGTCTCTGGCGCGCAACCGACCGAGGCGTTCACGCAAGTACTGGAGAAGACGTGGGCTGAATCGGCACCGACGCTTCAAGTGCTCTCGGGTGGCGCGACGTGCACGGATGATAACTGCGATATTTAATGCTAAACGAACAAAAGCAAAGCATTCGCCCATATTTGGACGAATGCTTTTTAGATTCAATTTACTTGTCTAAGTCCTTGACCATGGTTTCAAATGAAACTGCCTCGGAATGCTTCTGGTGCACGCTTATCGCTTCATTATAAAGTTTTAAGTCGTGCTCATCCTCGATTCGTTTCAAGACAGCATCGCGAACGAGAGTCGAGAGGGACAGGTTGTTAGACCTCGCATACGCTCTAATGAGGCGTTCATCCTCCTCATTGAGTCGTACAGATATCATTCCCACACGATTAGCCTCCTTTATACACATTGTATTACGAAATGAAATGCTCATACAGTCAGTTCGAAATCTTGGCTCCTTTTTGTAGCTTTCTAAATCGTTCTGAAGGATAATTATTATTACCTAATAAGAATCGAGGACTTAACCATATGTGGAAAAATCGCAACGTCTGGATTATCTTGACCGGTGAGTTCGTCGCCGGTCTCGGGCTTTGGCTCGGCATCATCGGCAACTTGGAGTTCATGCAGGAGAAAGTGCCGTCTGACTTCGTCAAGGCGCTCATCCTCGCTGGTGGATTGCTCGCCGGGGTCGCCATCGGGCCGCTCGCCGGCCGTCTCACCGATCAGGGCTCGAAAAAGAAAATTATGCTCATCTCAAGTATTGTCCGGGCGCTGAGCGTTCTATTCATGTTCGTCGCCATCGAGACGGGAAGCGTGCTGTGGATGGTCGTCTTCCTCGTCTTCTTGCAAGGGTCGGCCGCGTTCTATTTCCCGGCGCTCCAAGCGGCCATCCCGCTCATCGTCAAAGAACGAGAGTTACTCGCCTTGAACGGGGTGCATATGAACGTGTCGACACTGTCCCGGGTCATCGGGACGGCCATCGCCGGCATCTTACTCACGCTTATCTCGCTCCGGGACGTCTATGCACTCTCCCTCGTCGCCTATCTGCTCCTCGCCGTCGCGACGTGGTTCTTGAAAATCGACGAGACGACCGTCCCCTCTGCGAAGAAAGTGGACGCCAAGTCGTCCGGCGGGTTCAAGGACGTCTTCCCGATCATCAAATCGATTCCGGTCATCTTTATGACGCTCGTCATGACGCTCATCCCACTCCTCTTTATCGGCGGGTTCAACTTGCTCGTCATCAACATTAGCGAGCTGCAGGACTCGACGGCGATCAAAGGATGGATTTACACGGCCGAAGGAATTGCCTTCATGGTCGGTGCGTTCCTCATCAAACGGATCGGTGAGAAGTTCTCCGTGTTCTCCATCTTGTTCACGTTCTCGTTTTTGATTGGGGTCGCCCAGCTCATGCTCTACTTCGCGGACATCCCGGCCGTCTCGATCGCGGCGTTCGTCTTGTTCGGCTTCTCGGTCGGCTGCTTCTTCCCGACGGCGGTGACGATTTTCCAGACACGGATGCCGAAAGACTATCACGGTCGCTTCTTCTCGTTCCGGAACATGCTCGACCGCATCGTCTTCCAAGTCGTGTTGCTCGTCACCGGCTTCTTCCTCGACTTGATCGGCTTACAGCTCATGGTCGTCTTGTTCGGCGTCAGCTCAATCGCGATGACCGCTTCATTCCTCGTCTATACGCGAAAACACAAATTGCATATTGAAACGGACGAGACCGAACGAATCTCGTCGTAAAACAAGCGCTGACCGGACTCGGTCAGCGCTTGTTCATGTCTTCGATGTCACGCCACCACGCACGCGTGTCGTTGCGTCCGTCGAGCGTGATCCGTTCACCGATTCGCGGCGTGAGCACGTCCTCGCGTGGCAACAGCCCCACCATCTGCTCAGCTGGGTCGAACCAGGCATGGAACGATAACGTGAACGCGCCCCAATGAATCGGGAGCATCTTGTCGGCCCGCACGTCACGGAACGCCTGTGCCGTCTCAGTCGGTTGCATATGCACGTCCGGCCAACGCTCGTCGTATTGCCCGCACTCGAGCGCCGCGAAGTCGAATGGTCCGTATTCGTCCCCGATTTCTTTAAAGTGCGGTCCATATCCACCGTCCCCACTGAAGAACAGACGGTCCGTCTCACCGAGGACGACCCAAGACGCCCAGAGCGTCGCGTTGCGGTCCGTGAGCGATCGGCCCGAGAAGTGCCGGGCCGGCGTGCAGACGAACGTCCATGGACCGAAGTTGTACGTCTCACCCCAATCGCGTTCGACGATTCGTTCCGCCCCGACGCCCCATCGTTTCAAATGGCTACCGACACCGAGCGGGACGATGAAGACGGCAACTTTGTCTTTGATTGCTTGAATCGTCGCATAGTCCAAATGGTCGTAATGATCGTGCGTGAGTAGCACGACATCAATGTCCGGTAAGTCGTTGAGCTCGAATGGCAAGTCTTCACTGAACCGCTCGTTCTTCGCGAACGGGAGCGGTGACGGGCTTCGCCCGAACATCGGGTCGACGAGCATCGTTTTGCCGTCCATTTGGACGAGCAACGCCGAATGGCCGAGCCAATAGACACGCGTGAAGCTCGATCCGAGTTTCTCGCTAAAGTCGATCGGGACGACCGGTAACCGAACGCTCGGTTTCCGGAGCGAGTCCGGGTTCAAATATTCCTTCGACATCGAAATCATATCGTCCGATGAGAACCGCATCGGTGTATCGAGCTGATTCCGGAACTTGCCGTTCACGAGGTTCGGCGACCGGAGCGCTTTCGGCTTTTTACCAAGCGGTTTATATTGGGTGAGCACGGTCCCCGTCACGGCAGCCATGCCCATCAGTGAAAATAATAACGTCTTCTTCAAGTTCATCCACTCCTCTACGTTTTCATTATACTCCACTCGCACCGATTCCCCTGTTTTTGAATATGAAAAAGACGGCACGTGGCCGTCTTAAGACTTCTGTAAAATCTTGATATCGCTGACGATGTCCTCGATCGGCACGTCTTGGAATCCTTGATACGCTTTCATGATTTTCCCGTTCTGGTCGACGAGATAGAACCACGTCGCATGGTCGACTTGTGTGCCTTCATCAGGCTTTCGAACGAGCGCCTTGAAGTTCTGTTGCGCGAACGCCTCGATCTCGTCCTGCGAATAGCCCGTCAAGAACTGCCAGTCGGCCTGTGCCAAGTCGTAGTTTGCCATGAACTCTTTGATTTTGTCCGGCGTGTCGACGGTCGGGTCGACGCTAAACGATACGAACTGGACGTCTTCGACGCCTTCCTCGACGAGCGCCTCATTGAGCTTCGTCATGTTGTACGTCATCGGTGGGCAGACCGTCTCACAGCTTGTGAACACGAAGTCGGCCATCCATACCTTCCCTTTCAAATCATCGAGACTGACCATCTCTTCATTTTGATTCATATAATTGAACGACTCGATCTCCCAGTTGAGCGGGTCTTCAATCTCTTGGCCGCATGCAGCGAGCACCGCCATGAGGCTGATCAATCCGATGAGCATCCATTTCTTCACACGTTCCATCTCCTTCGTTGTCAGTTGCGTCTCACGCGCCAAACGAGGAGCGTGATTAAAGTAAATGCCGTCAAGGCGAGGAACGGGATTGTCACGAACCCGAACCAATTGATGTATTGCACGTTACACGGTACCCCTTGCACGCACGGTTTGATATCGGCGAACCCAGGTACTTTTTGAACTAAGTAATGGTACAAAGAAACTAGACCGCCGAGCATCGACAGCGGCAATACATACTTCTTCACCGCCCGGTCGTCCGTGAATACGGCGACCCCGAGCAAGATGACGAGTGGATACATAAAGATGCGTTGAATCCAACAGAGCTCACATGGAACGAACTCACGAATCTCACTGAAATAGAGACTGCCGAGCGTCGCCGTGAGAGCGACGAGCCAAGCGAGGTACAAGCCATAGCGGGTCAGGAATGACTGCTTCATGGCGTACCTTGCTCAATCAACCGCTCAATCGTCTCATAGTCGAACGGGTCTTCGAGCATGACGCCGTTAATCATGATTGATGGCGTGAACTGGACCCCGTGCTCTTTGACGAGCCCGTCATCGAGACTCACCTCGTCGAGCACCGTCGAGTTCTCACTCAAATCGTCCTCGAGCTTCGCTACGTCGACCGATGTCGTCTCGCTCGCAATCTCTGTCAACCGCTCGACCGTGACCCATGCCTCGTCGTGCTGCTGACTCGCCGGCTGTGCGTCATAAAGCGCCTTATGGAAGTCCCAGAACGCGTCCGGGTCTTGTTTATACACCGATTCTGACGCGAGCGATGCCAAGATCGACTCTTGCCCATGGAACAACACGTTGATGTAACTGAAACTGATTTTCCCTGTGTCGATGTAGTCTTGCTTCAACTTCGGATAGACCGTCTCGCCCCACTGTTTACAAGACGGGCACTTATAATCCCCAAACTCGACGACCGAGACCGGTGCGTCCGCATCGCCGAGCGTCGGTTGGCCTTCGGTTGATACATGCTCTGCCTTAGCCGGTGCAGCCGTCTCGGCTTGTTCGGCCGGCCGATTCAAGAGAACGACCACGACAGCAATGAGCGCAACCGCAAGGAGCGTCGCGACGACCAAAAGTTTGTTCTGTTTCATCTGTCTCACCTCTATTTGTATCGATTCGTCTTTCATTATAACGAAAGCGTTATCTGTTTCCACGAAATCGACCTTGTTTTTCACAACTTTGCTTCATGTCATGGAAAAGATGACGATGAACAGAGTGGAGATTGCTCACTCAAATCGGACAAGACATCATCGCATCCTTGTCCAAACCGATCGCTATTGAAAGCGGGACGACAGGCGTCGGGGCCAGTATCGGCGCCTCGCTCTGGCAGACAGAAATGGTACCTCACACCGCCATCGAACGGGAAACATCAAATCACGCTCGATGAATCGCTTACATAAAAAATCCATGTCGCGTCGGCGACATGGATTTTTGGCTTATGCTTCGAACAACAATTGTTCTGGATCTTCAATCATGTCTTTGATGTGCTTGAGGAACGTCACAGCCTCACGACCGTCGACGATGCGGTGGTCATACGAGAGGGCCACGTACATCATCGGACGGTTTTCCATCGTTTCCGCGTCGATGGCGATTGGGCGGAGTTGAATCGAGTGCATCCCGAGGATGGCGACTTGTGGTCCGTTCAAGATCGGTGTCGACAAGAGTGAGCCGAAGACGCCACCGTTCGTGATTGTGAACGTGCCACCTGTGAGGTCGCTTAACCCAAGCTTGTTGTTGCGGGCTTTATCAGCGAGGTGCAAGATGTCTTTCTCGATCTCACCGAAGTTCTTGCGATCCGCTTCGCGGACGACCGGGACGACGAGGCCGTCCGGAGCCGACACAGCGATGCCGATGTCATAGTATTTTTTCAAGACGATCTCGTTGCCTTGAATCTCAGCGTTCAAGTACGGCATCCGTTTGAGTGCCGCGACAGCCGCTTTCGTGAAGAACGACATGAAACCAAGTTTGACGTCGTTGTCTTTGATGAATTTTTCTTGGCGACGTTTGCGGAGCGCCATGACGGCTGACATGTCGATTTCGTTGAACGTCGTCAGCATCGCTGCCGTCTGTTGTACTTCGACGAGACGGTTGGCGATTGTTTGACGACGACGCGTCATCTTGATGCGCTCTTCTTCTTTTCCGCTCGCTGCCGGTTGTGGTGCCGTTGCCGGTGCTTTCGGCGCCTGTTGCTGTTGCGCTTGCGCCGGAGCTGGTTTGGATTCGTGGTTCGTCACATCGTGGACGTTGATGCGGCCGATCGGGTCGTTCGTTTGAATCGCTGACAAGTCGATGCCTTTCTCACGGGCCAATTTACGGGCCGCCGGTGTCGCGATCGGTCCTTTGCCTGGGCTCGCGACGTGTTCTTCACGGCGCTCGACTTTTTTCGCTTCACCGACTTCCTCGACTTTCGTCTCGGCTGGTGCCGGAGCAGCTTCTGTGGCTGTTTCCGTTTTCGTCTTCGTCGCGACGGCCGTGCCACCACCTGAACCTGAACTGAGGCGGGCGATCACTTGTCCGACTTGAACCGTGTCCCCTTCAGCCGCCAATTGCTCGTCGAGCGTGCCCGACTCATCCGCCGGCACTTCGATATTGACTTTGTCCGTCTCAAGTTCGACGATGGCTTCCCCTTTTTCAACGTGGTCGCCTGGCTGTTTGAGCCATGATGCGACCGTTCCTTCCGTAATGGACTCTGCTAATTCCGGTACTTTAATTTCGATCACAATGAGTTCCCCCTTAACTTATTTACGATCTTTTTGGTATGTGCTCGTGCCGGCAGCAGCCGAGACGGCGTCACGTGAGATGGCTTCACGGATGATGCGTGCTTGTTCTTGTTTATGGGCCGTCGGATTTCCTTCGGCCGGGCTCGAACGGCGGCGGCGTCCCACGTAACGGACGTTCAACCGGTTCGACGTGACCGCTTCGAGACGCGGTTCGATATATGTCCAAGCTCCCATATTTTTTGGCTCTTCTTGGACCCAAACGATCTCTTTCGCGTTCGGATAGCGGCTGATCACGTCACGGATTTCACGGACCGGGAACGGGTAAATCTCTTCAACGCGGATGATGTGCAAGAAGTCGAGTGACTCCTCTGACTTCATCGTTGCTTCTTGAAGGTCGATCGCCATCTTCCCTGAACAGAAGACGAGACGTTCGACTTTGTCCGGATTCTCGCCGAGACCGGTTTGCTCGATGATCGGGCGGAAGTTGTTGTCGGACAATTCCTCGACCGATGAGGCTGCAAGCGGATGACGAAGCAGGCTCTTCGGTGTCATGATGATCATCGGACGAACTTGTTCCGTACCGAGCATCTTCGCCTGACGACGCAAGATGTGGAAGTACTGCGCGGCCGTCGACAAGTTGGCGACCGTCCAGTTTTTCTCTCCGGCGAGCGTCAAGTAACGTTCCATCCGGGCGCTCGAGTGCTCTGGTCCTTGACCTTCATAGCCGTGCGGCAACAGCATGACAAGACCTGACTTCTGACCCCATTTGGCGCGACCGGCCGAGATGAACTGGTCGAACATGACTTGGGCCGAGTTGGCGAAGTCGCCATATTGAGCTTCCCACAAGACGAGCGTGTCTTGCGCGAACACGTTATAGCCGTATTCGAAACCGAGCACCGAACCTTCTGAGAGCGGGCTGTTGTGGACCGAGAACGAGGCGTTCGCTGTCGACAACTGATGGAGCGGCGAGAACTTCTTGCCTGTCTCGACATCGTTCAACATGATGTTACGTTGCGCGAACGTCCCGCGCTCCGAATCTTGGCCGCTCAAGCGGATTGGCGTGCCGTCCGAGATGATTGACGCATAGGCAAGCGTCTCGGCATGACCCCAGTCGACTTTTCCGTTGTCCGCGAACGCGTCACGACGACGGTCGAGCACTTTTTGCAGCTTATGGAACACGCCAAAGCCTTCCGGCCAGACGAGCAGTTCGTCATTCAATTGCTGGAGTACGTCACGTTCAACACCTGTCTCGACGAACGGGAAGCCTTTATGGACCGCTTCCGGCAAGATGATATCGGCATCTTCTTCTTCGGCCGGGACGAGGTCACGGGCCGACTTGAGACGGTCCTCGATTGATTGCTCAATCGTCGCCTTGTCTTCTTTCGTCATGACGCCTTCCGCTTCGAGTACGTCCGCATAGACGTGACGGACCGATTTGTGTTCTTTGATGGCCTTATAGAGCACCGGGTTCGTGTTCATCGGCTCATCCATCTCGTTATGACCGTAGCGGCGGTAGCCGACCAAGTCGACGAGGATGTCTTTATGAAACTTGGCGCGATACTCGCTGCACAGTTTGGCGACAGCGACACACGCTTCCGGGTCGTCTGCGTTGACGTGGAACACCGGAATCTCATACCCTTTGGCGATATCGCTCGCATAACGCGTTGAACGCGAGTCGCTCGGGTCGGTCGTGAAGCCGATCGTGTTGTTGGCGATGACGTGGACCGTCCCCGCCGTACGATACCCTTGCAAGTTCGTCATGTTGAGCGTCTCGGCGACGATTCCTTGACCTGGGAACGCGGCGTCCCCATGAATCAAGATCGATGCGGCCTTATCGTCATG
The DNA here is from genome assembly GCF_004337025.1 of Exiguobacterium sp. SL-10. NCBI lineage: Bacteria > Bacillati > Bacillota > Bacilli > Caryophanales > Exiguobacterium > Exiguobacterium sp. SL-10. The sequence goes on from NZ_SJUP01000012.1 coordinate 8,851, forward strand.
TTGGACGGCCATCCCTTTTTCCGAACGATCGTCTTGCGCGGCGCGCGTATATCCTTCGACGACCGAACCGACAAACTCAAGGTGACTCGGGTTATTGGCTAGGTTCAAACGGACTTCTTTCTTCTCTTCTAACACTCTGCGGTCGAGACCGAGGTGGTATTTGACGTCGCCAGACCAACCGAAGTTGATGCCGATCGATCCTTCCGACGGAATCAATTCTTTGTTCGGGGCGTGTTGGAACTCAGCAAAGATCATCTCGTATGGTTTGCCGAGCACGTGTGCGAGCACGTTCAAGCGTCCACGGTGGGCCATCCCGATGTTGATATGTTCTGACCCGCTTGAGATGAGACCCCCGACCATGGCATCAAGGAGCGGCACCATCGCGTCGAGTCCTTCGATTGAGAAGCGTTTTTGTCCGACGTATGTCTTATGAAGGAACGATTCGAACAATTCTGTCTCGGCTAGACGCTCGAAAAGCTCGATTTTCTCGTTCTTCGAGTATTTCGTTTGGAGGGCGCCTTGCTCGATGCGTCGACGAATCCAACGTTTTTCTTCCATGTCGTCTAAGTGACGGAGCTCGATGGCGACCGTGCCCGTATAGACGTCAAGCAAGTGACGGACGAGTTCGAGCGCGTTCGCGCCCTGTTTCGGTACATCTTCTGATAACAAGTGGGCCGGTACTTGCTCGAGGTCGGCTTCACTCAATCCGTAGCGGTCAAACGCAAACAAGCCGTGTTCGCGCGGATGGTCTTTGAGCGGGTAAATATCGGCCGCTTTATGACCGAGTGCCCGAATGTCATTGACCAAACGTGTCGCTGCCACGACTTTTTCTAAATCAAACGAAGCGGCCGGCGCAACAGGTGCGCTCGTTTCAGGTGCTCCGTGTTCGTCAAAATATTGACGCGTCTCCGCGTCGACTGATTCTGGGTCTTCCACATATTGTTCGTACAATTCAACGATGTAGCCTAAGTTTGGACCATAAAATGCTTGTACTGCTTCGCGACCGTTCGACGACTCTCCCATTGAATAAATCCCCCTATCCGTTCCTGCGCGTCCGATGTGTGAACGCTTTCATTTTAACATTAAGGACGAAACAGTTCATCCATCTGATTCGACCTGCAAAAAGAGCCAATTCTTGCCTCTTTCTCTCCTCTTCATACTACACCTTTCGCTATGGAAAGACCCTTTCAAATTCACAATTCGTCCATACTATTTCAATAAGTTTTCCTTATCAACATATTGTGAAATCGACACTTTGTTTCATCAGTTTCAAAAAAAGGTGAAACCTTGTTTCAACCAAGCCCGTATATATGGGTGTCCAGGTGGAAAAAACTCTCAACGAAAGCAAGGTGACCTTATGTTATCCGTACAGAACGTACACAAAAAAATGGGCCAGACGAACGTCCTGACGAATGTCAGTTTTGACGTCACGCCCGGAGAAATCTTTGGCTTCCTCGGCCCGAACGGCGCCGGGAAGACGACGACGATCCGCATCATCACCGGCCTCATGCCAGCAACGCACGGCAAAGTGACCGTCGACGGATTCGACGTCTCGACAGAACGCCAACAAGCGCTCAGTCGCATCGGTGCCATCGTCGAAAATCCGGCCTTCTATCCGTATTTGACGGGCCGCGAGAATTTGATTCATGCGATGAACTTGATTCCTGGCTTAAAGAAAGTCGACTTGAATGCCCTCGGTGCTCTCGTCGGACTTGAGACAAAGCTCGATATGAAAGTGAAGCAGTACTCACTTGGGATGAAACAGCGGCTTGGCATCGCCCGTGCCTTGCTCCATAACCCGAAAGTCTTGATTCTCGACGAGCCGACGAACGGTCTCGACCCGGCCGGTATCGCTGATCTCCGTAACTACTTGCGCCACTTGGCCGACCACCGCGGCATCGCCATTTTAATCTCGAGTCACCTTCTCAGCGAGATGGAGTTGATTACGGACCGGTTCGCCATCATCGACCAAGGTCAAATCAAGTCGGTCCAAGGCGGCGACGGCGAGGCTAAAACGGAGAGTGTCATCCTCTGTAAAGTCAATCGCGAACAGATGAACGAGGCGCTCGATGTGGCGGCGCTCACTTTTGATGATGTGAAAATCATTCAACAATCAGCTGAGACGTTCATTGTCCCGCGTCCGGAATCCGATATCCCGCATTTGTTGAACCATCTCGTCGAACGTGGCATCGCCGTCTATCAGATTGGGATGAAGCATGAGACCCTCGAAGAGCAGTTCTTGAAATTGACAAAAAAAGAAGGAGGCACGAACAATGCGTTCATTACTAGCCAATGAGTTCATGAAATGGCGACGCACGATCAAACCGCTCGTCGCGCTCGGCATGTATACCGGGATTATCGTCTTGACGTACTTCATCGTCCGTAGCGGCAACAACCCAGGTGACGCGGAAACGTTCGTCAACTATGCGACGATGGCGGCGATGACATTCCTCGGTATCTTCACGATCGTCTTCACGGCCGAGATGATTGGGAACGAGTTGAAGTTTGATACGTTGAAACATTTACTCATGAGCCCGTACTCGCGTGACCGGATTTTACTATCGAAACTCGTGGCCGCACTTCTCATCATGCTCGCCCAGTTCGTGTTCATCCTTGCCGTCACATACGGCTTCGCCTTGACGCTCGACGGGGAGTTGACGCTCGAGCAGTTCCGCAACATCTTACTTAGCGTGTCGAGCGGTGTGTTCGTCATCTTCTTGACGCTCATGTTCTCGGTCGTCTTTAAATCAGTCGGCGTCGTGATCGGCTTCACCGTGCTCGCGAACTTCGTCTCGACGATGATCGGCGGTCTTCTCATCACATGGAAACCGGCCATCGCCAAATGGATTGTCTTCTTGCACACAGACTTGTCGATTTATTATCAAAGCCCAGGTTTCATGGAGACGATGGATGTGACGATTTGGTTCTCGGCGTTCTACGTCTTGATCCACATCATTGCCTTCTACATCATCACGGCGTTCATGTTCCGCAGTAAAACGTTCGCCGAATGACGCTTCATGTCTGAATGAGTGTGGGATTTGCTAGACACCGACACGTATATAACAAATACCAGGGTGTGATAAAAGCCTCTGACTGTTGGACACATAATCCCAACATTTCAGAGGCTTTTTCATCTTATATTCAGCTATGCTTGATATGAAGAAATCATGAAGGATGTGACAACATGTATCTCACAATTGGATTATCGCTACTCGTTTGCTTGATCGCCCTCGTCTTCACCATCATGGTCGGACTCGGGAAAGACAAATCAGACTATAGTCAAAAGAAAAGTTGGTCGATGGTGTCTTGGACGTATATCGTCTTGTTCCCGGTCTCATTTTTAGCGCTCGGCCTCTTATACTATTTCATTACCCGATGACCTCGTTCATCGGGGTTTTTTATGTCATCACGAGCGGACGAGTGTCGGCTTCACTGCCAAAGCAGCCGCTACGATACCAATGAGCGGAAAGACGAGCGAGTACCAAATAATCATCTCATAGTTCCCGAACAAGTCGTAGGCGATCCCGAATGGAAGCGGGCCGACCGCAGAACCAAGCACCATGACAGACGTCGCCAGCCCGCTGATACTGCCGAGCGCGGCGCGACCGAAGTAATACGGCCACACATAATTCAAGGCGATGCGTTCAAAACCGTTGCTGATCCCCCAAATGACCCCGAAGAGAATGGCGAGCGAGAACGTCGTCGTATACTGCAAAATAACCATGAAAACGATTTCTGTGACGAAAATCCCGATGAGCACGTAATTGATTTTCACGACATCGATGATCCTTCCGGCGATGAACGTCACCGGAAACCCGAGGATCGCCATCAAACTTAAGACAAGTGCCGCCGTGACAGGAGGCAGACTTTGCTCTTCAAAAATCGAAATCAGATGAAACGTGATGGCCGTGTTGACGAGTGCCGGGATTCCGATACACGAGAGAATCAGCCAAAACGCCCGTGTCTTGAGCGCTTCTTTGAACGTGAAGTCGACGTCGACGTGAATCGGTGCACCTGTCGTCTTTGGGCTCGGATGTGGGTTTGTCTCACCGTCCGGCAACAACCCCATATCCTCCGGTCGATTACGGACGAAGCGGTAAGCGAGCGGCGTGAACAAGACGAGCACGAGGAGTCCCCACACTTGCCACGTCGTCTGCCAGCCAATTAAACCGACGAGCCAGACGTTGAGCGGAGGAAAGACGGCCGAACTCAAGAAGCCGCCGATTGCCATATAGCTGAGCGCTTGTCCCCGCTTCGTGATGAACCATTGCGGGACGAGCGTGTTCGGGATGAGCGACATCGAACCTTGCCCGAACAAGCGTAGCATCCAAATCCCGAAAAAGAGCATCGTCAAGTTCGTCACATAACTATTGAACAAACAAGCGATGGCTAGAAGGATCGATGCGAGCACCATCATGATGCGTTGCCCGAACCGATCAATCAATCGTCCGACGAAGAATAGACACGCTGCCGAAGCGAGCGTTGCCGCCGAATAGATACTCGACACTTCTGAACGCGACCAACCGAAGTCGGTTATGTATTGATCGATAAACACCGAGATAAAATACGTCTGGCCCGGACCCGAGAAAAAGACGCCGAGCCCTGCAATCATGACCATGTACCATCCATAATAGGATGGTTTTTTGATTTTCCCCATATTGATTTCCTTTCCTGCTCTATGATTTCACAGCAACCACGATACCAATCGGATAATGGCGCGTACCCCGCTTCGGTTCGACGAGCACACCACGCTGGTAATAGAACTCGGTCGATGTGAACGGGGTGAACAGCGCCTCGAACTCGGCCTCCGTGAACTGGTGCGTGTGGAACGGCTCATTCGTCGGTTGCCCGACCCCTTGGCCGAATGGCGTCGACAACACCAAGATGCCGCCTGGCTTCAATAAGTCCCACACGTTCGCCATGAACGCCTCATATTCGGTCACATGTTCGATCGTCTCGAAGCTGACGATGCAATCAAACATTCCGAGTTTTTCCGGTAACGTCCGGTCGACGACATCACCGACGATATAGTTGACGTTCGGATGGTGATAGCGTCCTTTCGCATAGCGCGTCGCCTCTTCCGACAAGTCGAGGGCGACGACCTCGGTCACTTTCCCCTTCAAGTTCTTGGCGATCAATTGACTGCCATACCCGCTCCCGCTCGCAAAATCGAGGACGCGCCCGTTCATGTATAACAGAGCGAAATGATAGCGGGCGATATGTTCGAGCAATAAACCGTTCAATGGGTCCATGCGATCTGGGATGACCCGTTCTCCCGTATAGTCTAATGTCATAAGTTCTCCTTTTCTGATGTGCACTTCTTTCATCTTAGTCTTCCTAAGGCGCGACGACCACAAAAAAAGAGAAAAGATTGTCTCCAACCTTTTCTCTCCTCGTTATTGGTCTTGCTTGAAGCGGAGTAAATCTGAATAGATGAGTTGATCGTTCATCTCAAGGATTTTGTTCGCTTCTTCTTCAAGTGGCGTACATGCTGCACCATCTTCAGCGACTTCACCCGTCTCGGCGTCGTAACACATCGACTGCGTGAACAGATGGTCTTGTGTCACGACCGTCCCGTCGCGGAAAATCGCGCGGTCATAATGCTCTTTCGAGAACAAATCGTTCCCGAATCCGACCTGTTCAGACGTATCGATTCCGAGCAAGTGCTGAATCGTCGGGTTCATATCGACATGACTTCCGATCGTCTCGTGCACTTCACCTTTCTCTTGTCCCGGCAAATGGATTGCGAACGGGACCGCTTGAAGCTTGGCGACGTCATACGGCGTCAACTCGTCTTTCCCGAGCAGATCAGCCATGGCGGCGTTATGGTTCGTCGAGATGCCATAATGGTCACCGTAGACGACGAAAATCGTGTCTTCCCACATCCCGTTCGCCTTCAAGTCTTCGATGAACAAGCCGAGCGCGTAATCTTGATACGCGAGCGCTTGCGGGAAGTTGTTGAGCGTCGTCGAGTTCGTCTCAAATTTCGGGACGAGCTCATGCTTTTCACTCGGCATCGTGTAAGGGAAATGGTTCGTGAGCGTGATGAACTTCGCATAGAACGGTTCCGGGAGCTCTTCGAGCATCGGTACCGACTGGCGGAAGAACTCATCATCGAGCAGTCCCCACTCTGTCATGTCCTCTGGATTTCCGAGGTCATAGCTCGCTTCGTCAAAGAACTTGTCGACGCCGATGTTTTGATACATCTGGTCACGGTTCCAAAACGATTTGTTGTTGGCGTGGAACACGGCCGAGTAGTAGTTGTCTTCTTTAATGACTTCAGGTAATGCGTTGTATTCATTATCGGCGTTCGTGAAGTAGACTCCTCCACGCGAGAGGCCATACAGCGAGTTATCGAGGGCGAACTCGGCATCTGACGTTTTCCCTTGGCCGGTCGTATGGTAATAGTTCGGCCAGTAGTGGGACTCTTCAATCAGTTTGTTCAAGTTCGGCGTGATGTACTCACCGTTCGAAGCTTTCATGTTGTGCGTGAAGTTTTGGGCCGACTCGAATGAGACGACGACAACGTTCTTGCCTTTATACTTCCCGAACATCTCCGGGTCTGGAGCCGCATAGTTCTGACGCGTGAAGTTCTCGACTTCATCTAGTTCAGAACCGTCCGCGAGCGCTTTTTGGGCCGATGTCTTCGTTTGAAGCATGGCATCGTAGACATGGAAGTTGAACGTTCCTAAGTTTTTGACCAACAACTCCCGGTCAAACGAACGCGTGAGTAACTCCGGGCGCTCCGTCTCGGCAAGGACGAGGTTGAATCCGAACATAGCTGCTGCTGCCGTGAATGTGATCAACACACGGCGCTGTGACGCCTGACTCGTCTCGTTCATTTTCCATAACAGGAACGGAAGCACGACGAGGTCGCCTAACAAGAGCAAGTCTTTCCATTCGAGAAGCGACAGGAATGACGACGACAGCGTCTCCATGTTCGACGATTGGAACAAGACCGGTACGGTCAAGAAGTCCGTGAACTCACGGTAATACGTCGTATCCGCGAACAAGATGAGCGAAGAGACGAGATATAGGCTGTACAGTGCCCACTTCCGCTTATTCCCCCCGAAGAAGAAGCTGAAAGCGAACAAGAACAACGTGAAGCTGAGCGGGTTGATGATGAGAATGAATGCCTGGATCGCGTTCTCAGCCGGCATATTGAAGAAGAACTGATACGCAATCAGCGACTTCGTCCAAAGCAGGATCGTAAATATCCAGAACAGACGATGAGTCTTGAACGAGTCGAGCGTCGCCTGGCGGAAGCGGTCCATTTTTCCTTTCGGTTGATTCGTGTGATTCATGTAAACACTCCTTATATGAAATTCAAGTTGAAGGTTCGTTTTCTTTTTAGACGTATAACCTATATTTTAACGTTCCTGTGACCTCAATTCAACTAATTGACGTTTACAATTATACATAAACTTAACAATTTTATTGCAGGCTTTACACAAAAATGACCACCAAGTCGCCTCGGTAGCCATTTAACGTCGATTCGATTAACCGATGATGTCCATCCAAATTTTAACGGTGCTCGCTAAAATGAGGAGCGCCAAAATCATTTGAAGCGACTTCGTCTTCATGTTTTTACCTATATTCGCGCCAAGTGGTGCCGCAATCAAACTGGCGATGATCATGATGACGGCGGGTTCCCATACGATTTGGTCGGTGATGATTTTCCCGGCTGTCGAACCAATCGACGAGATGAACGTGATGGCGAGTGAACTTGCGATCGCCATTTTCGTCGGAATCCGGAGCACGACGAGCATGATCGGCATCAAGATGAACGCGCCCGCTGCACCAACGATCCCTGCGGCCACCCCGACGACAAACGCCGAGCTCGCCGCAATCAGTTTATTGAAAGTGACTTGGTCGAGCGGAACATCCTCGACATTCTTTTTCGGTAAGAACATCATGACCGTCGCAATGGTCGCGAGCACGGCATAGACGACGTTAATCAAGTTCTCCGACAAGAGCGTCGAACCATATCCGCCGATGAAACTCCCGATCAAGACGGCGACACCCATATACAAGATGAGCTGTTTGTTTAAGTAGCCGCCCTTCCGATACGCATAAATCCCACCGATCGTCGCGAAGAAGACTTGAATCGCGCTGATTCCCGATACTTCATGGGCGCTGAACGCCGCAAAACCGAGAAGCGGTGGAATGTACAACAGCATCGGATATTTAATAATCGATCCGCCAATCCCGACCATCCCTGAAATGAACGACCCGATGAAGCCGATCAAAAAAATGGTGATGATAAATCCTAGTTCCATGCTAACTCCTCCAATTCCCTACCCTCTATATAAGTAAGTTTTAGTTTTGTTCCCAGGCGATCATACCGCCCGAGACATCGTAAATTTCTGTGTACCCACGTTGTTTCAACAGTTGGGCCGCTTGGGCACTTCGATTCCCGCTTCGACAGATGACGTAAATCGGCTCGTCTTTCGAATAGGGCAATTCGATCTCATCTAATGAAGAAAGTGGTGCGTTCACCGCTCCTTCGATATGCCCCCCCTTGTATTCAGCCGCTTCTCGAACATCTAATAAGGATATTTCTTCGTTTTCCAATCTGTTTTGTAGTGTTTCGACGTCGATTTGAGTGATTCCACTCTCATTTGACGTAAAAAGAACGATTCCGATTGTCCCCAACACTAAAATGGATAAAAAAATGACGATTTTCTTCAATTTTCGACCTCCGATTCTTTTTCTTGCATTCAGTATACCTCAGGGGGTATATTAAAAACAACGAAAGAAACTCATTTCAAAAATTCGACAATCACAAAGGAGATTTCAAGCTTATGAAAACCATTTCGACAACTGAACTAGAAACGTTGCTTCAATCTGATGAGACGCTCAACTTGATTGACGTTCGGGAGACAGACGAATTTGCAGGTGGGCACATCAAGCAAGCGAAAAACGTTCCCCTCTCTGAATTCGGTACGAAAGTCGATGAGCTCGATCGTTCGAAACCGATTCACGTCATCTGTGCAGCAGGGGGACGAAGCATGAACGCTTCGGCTTACCTCGATTCACTCGGCTTCGATGTCATCAACGTCGATGGCGGCATGATGAGCTGGACGGGCGAAACCGTCTAACAATCTTCTATATATACATCTCAACAACCATAATCGTTTACAGTCAATTAATCTTAGGGGGTACTTTACATGTTATTACGTTATTTCTATGATCAAAAATTAGCACAAGCATCTTATATGGTCGGTTGCCAAATGACCGGCGAAGCCGTCGTCATCGACCCGGCCCGCAACATCACACCGTATCTTCAAGAAGCTGAAAAAGAAGGCATGAAGATTGTCGCGACGGCTGAGACGCACATCCATGCCGACTTCGTCTCAGGTTCACTCGAGCTTGCGAAACGTACCGGTTCAACGGCTTACCTATCAGACGAAGGCGACGCGTCATGGAAATATGCGTTCGCAAAAGACATCGACTCAAAACTCGTCAAAGATGGCGACACGTTCAAAGTCGGTAACGTCACACTCGAAGTCATGCATACACCAGGTCACACGCCAGAACATATCTCGTTCTTGCTTTACGACCGGAACCAGACACAACCGATGGGGATCTTCACAGGTGACTTCGTCTTCGTCGGTGATATCGGTCGTCCTGACTTGCTCGAAGAAGCAGCCGGTGTAAAAGGAACGACAGCCATCGGTGCCGAGCAAATGTTTGACTCACTCAAGAAATTCAAAGCTCTTCCTGACTTCGTTCAAGTCTGGCCGGGCCACGGTGCCGGAAGTGCTTGCGGTAAAGCGCTCGGCGCCATCCCGACATCGACGGTCGGTTACGAGAAAGCGACGAACTGGGCGCTTCAAATGACAGACAAAGACGCGTTCATCAAAGAGTTGACGACGGACCAGCCAGAACCGCCGAACTACTTCGCGATGATGAAGAAAGTGAACAAAGAAGGCATCCAAGTCACGAACGAAATCGCTCGTCCGGAAGTCGTCGGCACGGACCGCCTCGATACGCTCGTCGACGAGACACAAGTCGTCGATACACGTAAAGGGGAAGACTTCGCCAAAGGTCACGTCCCGGGCACAATCAACATCCCGTATAACACGAAGTTCGTCTCATGGGCCGGCTGGCTCGTCAACTTTGACAAAGACATCACGCTCATCGCAAGCGCGGAAGACGTCGATCAAGTGCAGACGGACCTCCAATCGATCGGTCTCGACCGTCTCCGCTTCGTCGTCCCAGTCGAAGAGCTCGGTCAAGAGTTGTTGACGGAAACGTACACGGACGTGACAGCGGAACAAGCGATTGAATCAGCTGAAAAAGGTGACGTCTTCATTCTCGACGTCCGGAATGCGACGGAATGGAACGCGAGCCACTACGAGAAAGCCGAACGTATCCTACTCGGTAAATTGGCACGCGACCACGAAGGTCTTCCAACCGACCAAACGATTGCCGTTCACTGTGCGTCAGGCGTCCGTTCACGGATGGCCGCGAGCGTACTTCAATCACTCGGCTACAAGGATATCCAAAACATCCTAGGTGGCTACGGTGCGATGAAGACCGTCCTCAATGCAACACAAATCGGCTAATGCTATACTACAAACAAAGAAAGCGCCCACTCGACTGGGCGCTTTTTCTCTAGGAGGGATTGTGTGATTGCGATCGGTCCATTGAACGTTCGACTCGATTTACTGGCCATGATGGCCAGCCTACTTATTCTCTATATCGGTTTTAAGAAAATCGGCTTGTCGGAAAAAGACCGCGACGCTGTCCTCGGCACCTGGTTCGCCGGTTTTCTCGCATGGAAAGGAAGCGCGATCGTCCTCGGTCTCGCCTCGACGGGGAGTTTGGCCTTATCCCTTTATGCGACCGGAGGCACGTGGTCGCTTCTCATCGCCGCCGGTGTGATCGCATTCTTCGTCTACCGGCTCGATGCTCACCTTCGCGGCTATTGGTTATTCTCGGCCTTGTTCCTTTGGCTGGCGATGACGCTCGTCGTCCCGAAATATGGGGTGCTCCCATTGCTTTCATCGCCACAACCGCTCCACATCTATATGGCCGTCCTCATCGCCTCGCTGCTCGTCATGACGTGGCGCTGGATGCGGACACCGACGCTCGGGGCGCTGCTTTGGACCGTGGTCGGTGCCATGGCGATTTGGTTGATCGGATCGACCGTCACCGGTACGTTCGAGTTGTGGTGGCTCATTCCGTTCTCCCTTCTCATCGCCGTCGCCATATATGCAGCGCGGCCATCTCAAAAGGCGGTTCAATATGGACTCGGGATTGTCGTCGTGCTCGCCGTCATCAACGCGAGCTTGCCGGACGAGACATTACGCCTCGAGGCAGACTCGTCTCAAACCGGGTTGAACATCGGTCAAGTGCCCCCGAACTTCGAACTGAAGCGGACCGACGGGACGACGTTCAACTTGAAAGATTTACGCGGTGAGCGGGTCGTCGTCAACTTCTGGGCATCATGGTGCCCACCGTGTCGGGCCGAGATGCCAGACATGGCCAAGTTTGCCCGTGAACAAGACGATGTGACCATCGTCGCCGTCAATACGACGACGAGCGAACGGGATGTCGAGGATGCGCGGACGTTCGTCGCCCCATATGAAGATGCGTTCAAGGTCGTCTATGACGAGGAAGGAATCGTCGGAAACGCCTACCGCATCCAGGCGATGCCAACGACGTACGTCCTCGATGAAAATGGAATTATCGTCGCCAAGCAGTTCGGCGCGATCGACCATGCCTGGCTCGATGCTCATACAAATTGAAAATAAAGAAGCGACTTTCTCTCGATCGAGAATAGCCGCTCCTTATTTGTTTCGCCGGTCATTCAACTCATCTTTTTTCGTAAGCTTCAAATTCTTTCGACCCTCGTTTTGGAGGATGTGAATCTTGTTGGATGGATAACCATCCTACGAGACCGGTGACAAGCGAGAACGGAAGGATTCCGAGTTGAGAAATCGACACAGACGTTATCAAACTATCAATGATGTTCAATACGATGAAAGGACTCGCAATGTGAAAGAACAAGGCTAGCAGCCCTGTATGTGATTGGATAAGATCGAGAGTCGTCAACGCCTTCAAGCATGCCGACAGAAATAAGTTGGTCGGAATCTCTGACATCCCATATACGAGGAAGAAGAGGAGGAGACTCCACAACGATTCATACTGTAAACCAAGTATCTTCAAAATTAGAAATTCAAGTGAGGTAAACACAATCAATATGATTGAAACGATCAACGTACAGATCAATATAGTTTTGCTTCCTTTTATTGTGATAGCCCCCTCCTGCTTAGACAGCGTGTCAAAACTAAAAACCGCCTAAGCGGTCCTTAGTGTTGCTTTGAGTAACCTTGCATCTTCAAGAAGTCTTTCACATCGAGCCGTGTCGGTTTCGACAACATCCGTCCCATCTGCCCGGTCCATGTGTCGTTTCGTTGGTTCGAGCCGCGTGCCGCGTAGTAGTCGTGAATCGTCGCATCATACGCATCGAGCTCTTGTTTGAGCTGCTCAGGACTCGCGGCGTATGTGTTCTCATGATAAATATGTTCGAACGGGAGGCGCGGTTTCTGACCTTCGACGTGTTCCGGTACACCGACGGCAAGTCCGAACAGCGGCAATACCCGCTCCGGTAAACCGAGTACTTCCTTCACGGCGAACATGTCGTTACGAATCCCACCGATATAGCAAATACCTAATCCCATCGATTCGGCGGCCACGACAGCGTTTTGGGACGCGAGCGCAGCGTCGATGACCGCGACGAGCAGCTTCTCATCCGTCTCAAGCGTCGCATTCACTTCAGCCTCACGCAGTTCCCCAATCAACTCGTGACGATACAGGTCAGCACAGAAGACGAAGAAGTGACCGTTATCGATGACGTACTGCTGGTTGCCAGCGATCTCGGCTAACCGTGCTTTCTTCTCCGGGTCGGTCACGCCGATGATTGAATAGGCTTGAATGAAGCTCGACGTCGAGGCGCGCTGGGCACTCTCGACGATGAGTCGGATTTGTTCGTCGGTCAACGCCTCATCCGTGAACGAGCGGACGGAGCGGTGATTTAGTAGTGTTTCGATGGCTTGGTTCATGTAGCATCCCCCTTTTTTTCTTATCTTGGCATATGGAAGAGCTCGGGACAATTTTGAAAGCTTCTAGTCAGACCTTCACCTCAAAAATTGCCCACGGTAGCCAAAGGACAGATTCTGTCTCAACGTCTTCTTGATTGCTGTATGTACAATAGCGTCCCGCTTCTTCAAGCGTCGAGACAAACCCATGTTTATTCAACTTGAAGGAGAATTGCTCGGCAAAGTCTTTTTCTAATCCATTACATAAATACGAATGAAACATGCCGTTCTCATACCCGAGCACCTCGTAACCGAGAAATTGTCCCGTCGGCTCGTCCCGTTCGTGCCCCAAAATGAATCGTTCGACACCGTAACGCTCGGGACTCTCTCCTTCGTCCCCTTGTGCTAAAAAGTCAGCAACATAAGACTCAGGTAGCCCAAGTTCAAGGATATCTAGTTCGATATGAGAGAGGAAACTGTCTTGAAATCTCTTTGCGAGTTCAACCGTCTGAAACGTTTGAGGATACCCGAGTTCCCCACTCTCCTGATGGACTTCCACCCATTCCGTGAGCTTGAGGAAATCTTCTTCGCTAAGTCGCAGTCGTTCTCGATACGTATTCTTACGATCTTTTGACGTCCCCCAAAGCACATCGAGCGTCGGATGTTGCTCACAAATACATTCACTCGCTGATCGGACGAGCTCCGGAAGTCGTTGCGCGTCCATATATTCGGCTCGTTTTGTACGTTCGATCAGCAAGTAGCCGCCACTTCGCACAGTCATCTCATCACCTCCACTTTCTAGTATACGCAAAAAAGCAGAGTGGCGTTTTCCCACTCTGCTTACGTACTTATTCTGTAACTTGACTCAAAAACGGTGTGATATCGACATTCAGCGCTTCCGAGAGACGCGCGCCGAGGTCGCGATCGGCCCGGTAGAAGTTGCAAATCAAGAGGAGCACCGTGTTCTCGTGGCGGACTTCTTTAATATGCGCCACCAAGTTGTTCACGAGCGCCGTCTTCTCTTCTTCCGAGTAGCGACGGTACACTTCACCTGCTTGACCGAAGTCGTTCGTCTTCTCGATTTTTTGACGACCGGCTACGCCTGTGAGCGGTTGTTCTGTCTCGATATAAGCCGCATCCGGTTTCGGTGCGTCCTCATAGCGGTTTGGTTCATAGTTGACCGGGCTCGTCTGTTGTTTGAACGGCATCGCCCCATCGCGCTGATTGTTCGATACTTGTGCGAACGGGCAGTTGATCGGGAGCTGCAAGTAGTTCGCTCCGATACGGTAACGTTGCGTGTCCGAATATGAGAACAAGCGGCCTTGGAGCATCTTGTCTTCAGACGGTTGAATGCCAGGTACGAGCACGCCAGGGTTGAAACCGACCGATTCCGTCTCGGCAAAATAGTTGTCGACGTTTTTGTTGAGCGTCATCGTACCGACGAGCTGATACGGGATGACATCTTCGAACCAGTCTTTCGTCGCGTCAAGCGGATCGAAATCGAAGTTGTCCATATCAGCCGGATCGAGAATTTGGACGTAAAGATCCCACTCCGGGAAGTCGCCTTCTTCGATGGCGTTAAACAAGTCACGTGTCGCATGGTTGAAGTCTTCGGCCTGTACTTTCGCCGCTTCTTCCATCGACAAGTTTTTAACACCTTGTTTCGGGACCCAACGGAGTTTTATGTACACCGTGTTTCCGTATTCGTTGACCCATTTGAATGAGTGGACTGAAGAACCGCGCATGTGACGATAGGACGCTGGAATTCCTTCATCGCTGAACAAGTGGATGAGCATGCTCGTCGATTCTGGTGTGAGCGACATGAAGTCGAAGAAACGGTCCGGGTCTTGAAGGTTCGTCCGTGGATCCGGTTTGAGCGAGTGGATCACGTCCGGGAACTTGATCGCGTCACGGATGAAGAAGACGGGCAAGTTATTTCCGACGAAGTCGTAGTTTCCTTCTTCTGTATAAAATTTGACCGAGAATCCACGTGGGTCACGGAGCGTCTCTGGTGAACCGAGACCATGGATGACGGTTGAGAAGCGAGCGAAGATTGGTGTCTCTTGTCCCTCTTCCTGCAAAAATTTGGCTTTTGTATATCGTTTCATGCTATTTTTAACTTTGAAGACACCGTGTGCTCCGGCACCACGGGCATGAACGACCCGTTCCGGCACGCGCTCACGGTCAAAGTGGGCGAGTTTCTCAATTAGCTGATAATCTTCGAGAAGTGTCGGGCCGCGGCGACCCGCTGTGATGGAGTTGGCGTTATCCCCGATTGGGACGCCTTGGTTAGTAGTTAGACGACGATGTTGATCCATATTGTTGCCTCCTCTTTATAATTATTCTTACAAAATTAATAATATTAAAAGATAATAATTATTACAAATAAAACGCTCGAGACAATCTCGCGCGTTTTTGCAATCGCTTTCACTTTTTGCGTTTCTTGTGTTGTTCTTTTCGGTGAATCTCGGTCACGAGCATGGCTGCAATGATGCCGCCAAGCGACCCCGCAACTATGTCGACCATCGTGTCATCATTCCCGTTCCCTTGCATCGTCGTGCTCAACACCAAATCCGACGTAAATTCATACATCTCCCAAAGTGCCGCCCCGGCCATCGAAAAGACGACGATATAGACGAAGACGAACCGCTTCGGCATCTCAAGCCGGATGTCCTCATCGAGCCTCGTCAAAAAGTCAAAGCCGAGAAATGCCAGAAAGACACCGCTCAACACGTGTAGAAACGTGTCCCACCAGCCATTCGAATACAAGCCGACAATCGATCCTAAGTACTGCGAGGCGAACAAGAATATAATATAGGCGACTTTCATTTTGGCATCGAACTCCGTTTTGAACGTTTTTTCGAGAATGAACGGAATCAAACCTGATATAATCCCCGCACCGGCGACGCTCGCGTCAAACCACTCTCCGCCGATGATCGACGTGACGAGGATAATCGCCATGAATAAAACGAACCCGAATTCCAGTACACGTCCCCGTGTCAGTTTCAATGTCATACGCCTTCTTTCGTTAGAATGTCTCATCTCTCTTCTTCCCGTTTCAGCAAACATTTCAACAAACCCGCCCGAAAATTCGTGATTTTGTCGGATTCTTCTAACGTGCATATGTTCCATACTGAAAAAAACGATTCGAGGAGGAACTTATATGTCGCTCCAAGAAACGTTTTGGAGAAAGGCGTACGGCATGGTCGAAGACCGTTTCGGTGTCCAATGGCAATTCAGTCACGAGCCGTGACCATGACAAAGACCCCATCGCAAGTTGCGATGGGGTCTCGTTTATTTCTGGGCGACAAAAAAGATTCGTTCTGCGTTCGGGCCCGGAGCTTGGTCCGAGAAGTCAGCGGTGACCGATTTCACATGGAAGCCTGCTCCGATGAGCCATTGCATATACTGCCCCGGCTCATACGTCCGTTGCTCATGCGTCTCTTCGACACGCTCATACGTGCCATCCTCAAGAGCGACAAAGAACGTCAAATCGTGAACGACCGAGAGCGGTGCTTCGCCCGGGTCGGCGAACCAGATGTACGAGCAATCTTCTCCGTTCGAGGCATACGTCTTCTGATTGAAGAGCGTCTGCATCTTGTTAGGCGAATGCACATCAAAGATGAACATGCCGCCCGGTTTCAATTGTTCGTACACCGCCTCGAACGTGTCGATGACATCCGCCTCATCCTCGAGATAGCAAAGTGAGTCACAGAGGATCGTGACGGCGTCGACCGGGTGTGGCAATTCAAGCTCCCGCATATCCTGTTGCCAGAGCGGTAGCGTGATGCCTGCCTCGAGCGCTTTCTCTTGGGCGACTTCGAGCATCGACTCGGATAAGTCGAGCCCGATCGTCTCGTAATGCTCCGCCAAGCGAATCGTCGCCGAGCCCGTCCCGCATCCGACGTCAGCAAGCGATGCACCGTCTTGGACGTGGCGGCGCACGAAGGCGACCCAGTCCTCATACGGGGCATCTTTCATTAACTCATCGTAGACGTAGGCGAACCCTTCGTACGCCATTAGCCGACTTCTACTTCCACTTGTGGCGCATCTGCCCACAATTTTTCAAGGTTGTAGTAGTCACGGTCGTCGCGATGGAAGATGTGGACGACGACGTTTTCGAGGTCAGCGAGTACCCAACGTGCCGAGTCCATGCCTTCGAATTTGTGGAGCGGTAGCTCATGCTCGCCGGCCACGTCTTTGATTTCGCGTGCAATCGCTTGGACTTGCTTCTCTGAGTTACCGTGGCAGATGACGAAATAATCTGCGACCGGTGAGATGCCTTCCATGTCGAGGACGACGATATCTTCGGCACGCTTATCGTCAGCGGCCTTCACGATCAATTCTAATTCTTCTTTTACAGTCATACTGTACCTCCTAGGGTGTTTTCACAAAATGGTTATACGTCTCAATTGTCAGCGGGAAAATCCGCACCGACTTGGTCAATAAATAAGAGATTGTCTGCCGTAGTGTCGCGACGACAGCCGCTTCGAGCGAATGGTCAGAAAGGTGACGCAACTCGTCGACGCCCGGATACGACCGATTCGGTTCGATCGCATCCGCAACGAATAAAATTTGGTCGAGCCGGGACATGCCCGGTTCTCCGGTCGTATGGTTTTTGATGGCCGATACGACGGCCGGGTCAAGGTCGTACGCCCGGTCTAACAGGATGGCCCCGACCGGTGCATGTAACAGTTCGTCGTCGAACACAAGCAAGGTCGGATCGAGGTTCTCTTCGACCACGACTTGCCGCATCATGTCGGCATCCAAATACTTCGCATAGTCGTGCAACATCGCCGCCAGTCGCGCCTGCTCCACATCAGCCCCGTATAAACGGGCCAATCGGTCGGCCGTCTCAACGACACCGAGCGTGTGGATATAGCGTTTCTCCGGTAACGTCGCCTCAATCAATGATTGTGCTTCCTCATACGTCATATAAGTCGCGCTCCTTGATATAAGTTTCGACATCGCGTGGGACAAGATATTTGATGGACTTCTCCCGCTTCGCCCGCTCCCGGATATCGGTCGATGAGATTTCGAGTTGCGGCATGTCGATCGTGCGCACATCTGCCTGTCTCGGGATACGGTACCGGCTTCCCGGACGCGCGACGGCCCCGAACGTGACGAGGGTGACGAGCGTGTCGTAGTCGTACCACTTCTCGAGCGACTCGAGCGAATCCGCCCCGATCAAAAAGAAGAACGTATCGTCCGGGTACATATCTCGCAACCGTCTCATCGTCTCGACCGTATAGGAAGGTTCGTCGCGTTCAAACTCGATCAAGCTCAGCTTGAAATCGGCTTGGTCCGCAATCGCCCGTCGTGTCATCTCGATCCGGTCTTCAGCCGGGCTGAAACCCGCCTTGTGGGGCGGGATCGCTGCCGGCAAAAACCAGACCTCATCGAGCTCGAGCTGTTCGCGCGCCTGCTCGGCAATCAACAAGTGACCGAGGTGAGGCGGATCGAACGTGCCCCCCATCAGACCGATGCGACTCATGGGAGTTTGATATGGCGATTTTCTTTCTCGTTCGCCTGTTTGTACAAGACGATGACTTTTCCGATGACTTGAACGACTTCGGCTTTCGTGCCCTCAGCCAATTCTCCGGCTACGTCTTTCGGCGTATCGAGACAGTTTTGGAGCACTTGAACTTTCAAAAGCTCACGTTTTTCGAGCGCGTCGCCGATGTCTTTGCACATCGCTTCGCTGACTCCATTTTTCCCGACTTGATAGATCGGTGAAAGGTGGTGTGCTTCAGCACGTAAAAAGCGTTTTTGTTTACCTGATAACATACTATTTATTCCTCCAATAAGCTTTCAATTAACTTCATTCCGACAAGTTGATCCGGTCTCACACCTGTCCAATATTCAAACGCCAAAGCGCCTTGTCCGACGAACATGGCAGTTCCGTAGACGATTTTCGCGTCTGTTTTGGCGGCTTCTTTTAAAAACGGTGTGACGAGTGGACGATATATGATATCACAAACGACGGTGTTTTGTCGTAAACCTTTTAACGATATCGGGGAATCGACCCCGTTCATGCCAACTGATGTTGTCTGGATGATGACGTCATACCTTGACAGATCGACATCGGTGAGTGCCAACGCTTCGATCCCGAACGCGGCCGCGAGGCGTTCCGCTCGCTCCATCGTCCGGTTCGTGACCGTGACAGAACGAGTCGGCAAGGCACTGATGATGCCGCGTGCTGCCCCGCCAGCTCCGATGACGAGCACACGGCCCGTCCAATCGGTATGACGGTCGAGCGCGGCGACAAGGCCCGCACCGTCCGTGTTCGTCCCGATTAGCTTCCCATCTCGCCTATACACCGTGTTGACGGCACCGGCAGCTTCAGCCGCATGATCGAGCGCATCAAGGTACGGGATGACCGCCTCTTTATACGGGATCGTGACGTTGAAACCGTCCCAGTTGCCGTCACGCATCGTTTGAAACAAGTCCGCGAGTTCGTCCGCGGCGACGTCAAGTGCCTCATAGCGCCCGAAAAGCCCAGACGCTCTCAGCCACTGCTCATGCAGGACGGGAGAGAGCGAATGAGCAATCGGGTGACCGATGACGGCCAGTCTCATACGAGCGCCTCACGCAAAGTGACGGCAACTCCTTTTGGAGCCCACGCGGCGATGCGTCCACCTTTTCCGTGAATCGCGACCCAACCGAGTCCGCTAAAGACGATGTCGGTCTTGACGCCGTCACGGAGACTGAACTCGTGACGCACGAGTGGAGGCAATAGTTGCAATGTCTTCTCGTTCGGCGGGTTGAGCATCTTACCGATATGGTTCTCATATAGTTCATCTGCTTTGTCGAGTTTCGTCCGGTGTGTCTTCAACTCATTCGACATGTAGACAACGAACGAGCGCTTGTTGCCTTCCATGTAGTCGAGACGAGCGAGTCCACCGAAGAAGAGCGTCTGCTGCGGGTTCAACTGGAACACGTGTGGCTTGATCTCTTTTTTCGGCGTAATCGTCTTCAAATCTTTCGCATCAACATAATGCGCCATTTGATGACGGTTGATAATCCCCGGTGTGTCGTACAAGTTCGCATCATCGTCGAGTGGGATGTCAATCAAATCGAGCGTCGTTCCCGGGAAATGACTGACCGTGATGATGGCTTCGTCCTCTGCCCCGAAACGCTTGATCACTTGGTTGATGAGCGTCGACTTTCCGACGTTCGTACAACCGACGACATAGACGTCCTTGCCTTTCCGGTAATATTCAATCTTTTCAGCGAGCTCATCGATGCCGTGACCTTTTTTCGCACTGATCAAATGGACATCGATCGGGTTCAAGCCGAGCTCTTTCGCTTCAGCCTTCATCCAGTTGGCCATCCGGTTCGGGTTGACCGACTTCGGCAACAAGTCGACTTTGTTCCCGACCAAGAGGACAGGGTTCGTGCCGACCGAGCGTTGAAGCCCTGGCAACCAGCTGCCGTTGAAGTCGAAGATATCGACGATTTTGATGACGAGCGCTTCTTTCGCGCTGATGCCGTTCAAAATGCGCAAGAAATCGTCATCTGTCAGTTCGACGTCTTGGATCTGGTTGTAGTGCTTCAATTTGAAGCAACGTTGGCAAATGACGATCTCGCGATCGAGTGCTGATTTTGGTGCATAACCGACACCGGTCGGGTCTTCCGTTTGAATGGCGACACCGCAACCGGCGCAATAACGTTTTGTTTCTTCCATAGTGTTGTCTGCTGTCATTTAAGTTGCCTCTTCTTCATTCACTGTAGCGCCTCGCCGCTACTCCTGAAGCGTTAATTCCGACGCCTTACGCGCCGTACATGGACAGCCTCCTTCTTCCTGTGCGTTCGAGGTCCTTATTCATCTTTTTTATGTGAATCTTCGGAACGCGAGTGCATCGCCTCACCGATTTTCTCAGCGACCGCCACTTTGGCGCGCTTCGCATCGACAGCGATTTCCTCAACTTTTTTCGTGATCAACACGTACTTCCCGCGACGTTTCATATGGGCGAACACAACTTTTTCAAGCATGCGATTGAACTTCGTGACGAGTCCGTCCGTCTTGACGACCGGTTGCACGTGAATGACGTGAATTCCGGCCATATTGGCGCCGAGCACGTCCGTGAACAATTGATCGCCTAAGAAGATGGCTTCTTTCGTCGAATAGCCATATTTTGCGAGCGCCTGTTTGAATCCAGACGGCAACGGCTTTTTCGCACGCGCCACATAGTGAAGGCCGAGCGGTTCCGTGAACGTACGTACGCGGTTCTCGTTGTTATTCGAGACGACGATGACATCGAGTCCGTGTGATTTCACTTTTTCAAGCCATAGCAAAAGAAGCTCCGGTGCTTGCGGGACGTCCCAGGCCACGAGTGTATTATCAAGGTCCGTCAAAATGACGCGAACCCCACGGTCTTTCAATTCTTCAAGGTCGATGTCAAAAACTGACGCGACGAACTGTTTCGGATAAAGTCGATTAAACACGTTTAAATTCCTCCAATTAGCTAAAGCGATTCAACTACTATACATGTAGTGATATCCCTTCTATGGTAAACGAAAACCGACCAAACGACTAGTGTATCGTTCGGTCGGCCTGAAAAAGTTTTTAAAATCAATCGTTTTGCATCGTTCCGATGACTTCTCCGAGTCGAACCGGACCGATTTTTGCCGGGTCAATCGTGACGCGACCTTTCTCAAAACAGAGGATGACGGTCGAACCGAACGAAAAGTATCCGACCTCTTCGCCTTTGGCAGCGCGGTCGCCATCGAGCGTCCATTCAATCGTGTTGACGTTCAACGCACCGACCATGATGTGCTCGTAAAGACCGGTCGCCGTCTCAAAACGTGTAACGCGACGATAGTTGCGCGAGAGCGGACGAACCGTCTCCGTCAAGCCGATGTCATTGACCGGGGCCGAACGGTCCCCGAGCTCGTAATGGCTGAGCACCCGTCCAGTAAGTGGGACGTGGACACGATGATAGTCACGCGGGCTCAAATAAAGGACACAGACCGTGCCGCCGGCGTAGCGTCTCGCTTCTTGTTGTGACCCGAGCAGCTCGGCGAGTGTGTACGATTGCCCCTTCACCTCGAAGCGGCTGTCGTCCGTGATATCGGCCACAATCGATAGTTTGCCGTCACATGGCGAGACGACTGAGTCCGGACTTGCATCAATCGGCCGGACCCCTTCTTTCAAGTGACGTGTGAAAAAGGCGTGCAGGCTCGGATAAGCCTCGATCGGCTCCGCCGCTTCATCAAGATTGATTTGATACGTTTTCGCAAACGAAGGGATGAAGGACCGGCTCGCTGACGATTCAGCGAAGGCACGGAGTCGTTTGGCAATGACCGGGGTCGCGTTCAACTCAAACAAAGTCTGATACAAGCGGCTTTTGATCACTGTGCGCCCTCCTCGTTTTTAAAGAACGTTTCGTATTGTTGCTCCGACACGGCGCCTTCGACACGACCGACTTCTTTTCCGTCTTGGAAACGAATCATTGTCGGAGTCCCGTTGATGCCGTAAGTCGTCCAGACGTTATGGTCGGCCAAGTTGATCGAGACGGCGTCATTTTCTTCGATGAGCGGCTCAACGTAAGGTTTGACTTGCTCACAGTATTCGCAGCCAGTCTGCCAGAAATAGACGACGACTTCTTCCTCTTCGGAGATTTTCGTCTCCAATTCATCCGCTGTGACGGCGTTGACGCCCGTCTCTTCGTTCGCATTGTTCAAGAAGAACAATAGAGCGATTCCGACGACAATGATGACACCGATGATGGCGAACGTAATGAAGTTGGCTCGTTTGGCACTGTTTTTCATATTCGATTCCTCCTAAACATATAAAAAGAACTGACTCGGATATGAGCCAGCTTGGTTGTAGACGTCTTACTTCTCTTGTGCGACGTCGCTAATCCCCATATCTTGGTTAAGCGTGTCCAAGAGTACAATAAAAATCGTGATGACGACGCCAAAGAATGTCGCGAGCATCGCGTTGAACGTCACGCCATCGACAGCAGAAATGATAAAGATCGCTGTATTCGAAAGCAAGATCGCCCAGAACAATGTGACTAAGTAACGCATCGATAGTCCCCTCCATCTCACAGATGATTCATGAAAAATTCATACGACCTTAGTATAGCATTGTTACCGTAAAATGTGCGACCTCGATTGTATATTCTTTCCGTCGAAACGGGAAATATGGTACGGTTTGAGAAATAAGCATCTCGTAGAAAAGAGGAACCTTTTATGTCACGGTATTTAATCGCAGTCGATTTGGATGGAACATTGTTGCGCGACGACAAGACGATCAGTGAGCGCAACGTGCGCGCGCTTCAGGCAGCCCGTGAGGCCGGTCATGAAGTGATGATCGCGACCGGACGCCCACAACGTCATTCGATCATGTATTACGAACAGCTCGGGTTGACGACACCACTGATCAACTTCAACGGGGCGCTCGTCCATCACCCGAAAGATCCGTCATACGAAGTGACGCACCGGCCAATCCCCCTCAAAACGGCGCACGAGATTATCGAAGAAGTCTCGGACACGAAAGCGCATAACATTGTCGTCGAAGTGACCGACCACGTCTACTTCCATAAAGACCCGCAAGAGTTTTATAGCCCCTACGCCGAGCGCGCGCTCAGCGTCACGTCAGGCAACTTGCTCAAACATTTGCAGGATGAGCCGACATCACTCCTCATCCATGCGACGAAAGAGCACGTCGACAACGTTCGCGCTCGATTGAATAAAGTCCACGCCGAGGCCGTCTTGAACCGTCAATGGCGCATGCCGGAACACATGATCGAAGTCATGAGCCAGAACACGTCGAAAGCGCTCGGGTTGCGCGAAGTGTCGAAACATCTCGGCATCAACCGTAAAAACATCATCGCGTTCGGTGACGAGGAAAACGACCTCGAGATGCTCGACTACGTCGGCACCGGCGTCGCGATGGGCAACGCCATTAGCCAGTTGAAAGCCGTCGCGGATGAAGTGACCGCGTCGAACATGGAAGACGGCATCGCCATCTACCTCGAAGAAAAACTCGGCATCAAAGCATAAGTAAACTCCTGCTGAGCGTTCAGCGGGAGTTTTTTGCTCTGACCTACAATTAAACAAAACGCATGAGATAGTCATCAAAAATCTTGGTCATCACTTTTGGGGTGTTCGCCACGTACACATTGATTTGCTCCGCGTTCGATTCGACTGGATTCGCGCCGCGCTCATCCGTCGGGAAGTCGGATATCCCCTTGATGATGATACACTCGATGGCATTCTTCTTGCAGATATACGCGATGGCGCCTGCTTCTGTATCCGCGACGGTGATGTCGTGTTTCTTTAATTCCAAATAGTCGTTCCACATCACGACCGCTCGATCGGCTGTCGCGATGGTACCGGTCAAAAAATCGTCCCCGTAGTTCGCTAATTCAATGTCAACGATAAACGATGACTTGATGAGCGGCTCTACTTCTTTGACCGTACAATCGTATTGAACGGCACGACGAGGGATGACAATGTCCAACAGGTTGAACGTATCGTCGATTCCAGCACACGTTCCAGCCACAATCACTTTCGTTAAATTGAAGCGAGATAGCATATATTGATTGGCGCCCACCCCGTTCGCTTTCCGCACACCCGTACTGTAGAAAACGAGCTCGGCATCATCAAGCGTCGTCATGAAATACTCACCATACGGATAGCTGCACCGCTCGTGGTCTTTCACATCATAGTAGTCCAATGTCGCTTCATATTCCCATTTCGTCGCAATGCTGACTCCAATCATTACGCATCCCCCTCACACTCGTTTTATCTCTACTTATACAATAACCCCCGCTGAGCGTTCAGCGGGGGTTTATTTTAGCGTCGGAACGCACCTTCGACATCTTCAGTTGGGACCATATTGATAAAGACAGTCGGGTCGGCATCTTTACAGATGCGCGTGATTTCTCGCACTTCGTGGCGTTGGGCGACCATCATGAGCGTCGCTTTCTCTACTTTCGAATACGTACCGATTGCCGGCATGAGCGTGATGCCACGGAAGACGTGCTGATGCAGTTCTTTCGTCACTTCGTCCGGGTGGCTCGTGACGATGAAGAGCGTCTGGCGCTGCGTATTCGTATAAATCTCATCGATGACTTTTGACGTCACATATAAGAAGACGATCGTGTAGAGCGCGGTCTGCCAACCGAACAACGCACCGGCCCAAAGCGCGATCATCATGTTCATCAGGAACAAATAGACGCCGACCGAGTTGTTCGTGAATTTCGCCAAGATGAGGGCGACGATATCGAATCCGCCGGTTGAGGCACCGAAGCGAATCGTGATACCCGAACCAATGGCGAGCAAAACCCCGCCGAACACGGCGTTCAACAGCGGGTCGTCCGAAATGATGGACGACTGCGGAAGCACGCGAATGAACACGGTGACTGCCGCGACACTAATCAACGTATGAATCATCATGTTCTTGCCGAGCATGAAGTAGCTGACGATCAAGAGCGGTATGTTTAAGACGAAGAACCAAATTCCTTCCCCTAGCTCAAACGGCGTCCCCGCAAACAGTTTCGTAAAGATTTGGGCAAGCCCTGTAAATCCGGTCGAGTATACCCCAGCCGGGATTAAAAATAATGTCATGGATAATGCTACGAACACTCCCCCGATAATCGAAACGATCCCGATGCGTGCGTGTTCTTTAACGGCTTCCGTCAAGTTTTGTCTCCCCTTTCAAAAATAGCTAAGAATCAAGATAACATAGTTTTCTAGCGCTGCATACCACAAAAATAGTGAGATGTGCCCACACTCTTCATAAAAAAACAAGCCGGCCGAAGCCGACTTGTTGAACTGATGCGTTTGATCACGCTTTCACGGTCTCGATGGTCACCGCATCGTTTGCCGGGACCGTGACGACGTTTCCGTAAACGCGGATGGAGACGTCCGTGCCACCTGTCTGTTTGATTGTCACTTGTTCACGCGTCGATGTGACCGTCAAGTGATGGCCACGCCAGAGCATGTTGAACGAGTAGCCATTCCAACCTTTCGGGATCATCGGGCTAAACGTGAGTTCCGTCTCAAGGGCGCGCATGCCTGCGAAACCGTGAACGATTGACATCCATGAACCGACCATTGACGTGATGTGAAGCCCGTCTTCTGTATCATTGTTATAGTTGTCGAGATCTAGGCGCGCCGAACGTTGATACAATTCGACAGCCTTGTCTTCGTAGCCGACTTCGGCCGCAATGATTGAGTAAACGCAAGGTGACAAGCTCGACTCATGGACCGTACGCGGCTCATAAAAATCGAAGTTGGCACGTTTCTGTTCGACTGTGAAGCGGTCACTGAACGTATACAGTCCTTGGAGCACGTCCGCTTGCTTGATGAAGTTCGAGCGGAGGATGCGGTCCCACGACCAGTTTTGGTTGAGCGGCAAGTGTTTCGGATCGAGGTCTTTCACCAAGATCTGTTCTTTATCCATGAAGCCGTCCTGCTGCATGAACACGTCTGGGACGAGGTCATCTTTCGGATAATACATCTTCGTTTGGATATCGTTCCACTTCGCGAGTTCTTCGTCTGAAAGACCGAGCGTCGCGACGAGTTCTTCAAGGCGCGCCGGCTCTGCTTCTTTCAAGTAGTTGTACACTTCTTGCGTATACTCGAGCGTCCAAGCGGCAATCAAGTTCGTGTACCAGTTATTGTTGACGTTGTTGTCGTATTCGTTCGGACCTGTGACGCCTAGGATCATATACACGTCTTTGTGCGGGACAAAGTTGACGCGGCTTGCCCAGTAACGCGAGATCTCGACCAATACTTCAAGTCCGTATTGACCTAAGTACGACTTGTCGCCTGTGAAGTTCGTATAGTTGAAGATGGCGTGGGCGATGGCACCGTTCCGGTGAATCTCTTCATGCGTGATTTCCCACTCGTTGTGGCACTCTTCCCCGTTCATCGTCACCATCGGATAGAGGGCGCCTTCCATGCCGACGTTCTTGACCGAATTCTCTTTTGCTTGCGGCAATTGGTTGTGACGATATTTGAGCAAGTTCCACGAGACTTCAGGTTTCGTCGTCGCCAAGTAGAAGTGGAGGCAATATGCTTCCGTATCCCAGTACGTGGCGCCGCCGTATTTCTCGCCGGTGAATCCTTTCGGTCCGATGTTGAGACGCGAATCTTCGCCTGTGTACGTCTGATACATGTTGAAGATGTTGAAGCGGATGCCTTGCTGGGCCTCGGCGTCACCGTCGATGCGGACGTCAGCGTCTTCCCAACGAGCGAGCCATGCTTCTGTCTGCTCAGCGAGAAGTGTTTCAAACCCTTTTTCGAACGCCATCTCGACACGCTGCATACCCGTCGATTGTAATTCCTCGACCTCGTAGTCACGGTTCGTGACGACCGAGACATATTTGTACGCCGTCGCCGTCTCACCGGCTGCCGCTGTGACCGTGAACTTGTTGGCAACGAAAAGGTCCGTCGCTTCGAGCACTTCACAACGTGCCCCTTCGACGTCCGCGATCATCGATGCCGTGACATGCCAGTCGAGCTTTTTCGTTTTCGTTGTCACGAACCCGAAACGTTCTTCGACGCCATGCTCGACCGGCAACCAGAACTTCTCGTCATAGTTCGAGTCTTCGTTGACGACATCCCCGTCCAAGTAAGGCGTGAATTCAACTTTCGCTTCATAGTTCACCGGAGTGACATTGTAACGGATCGCTAAAATCTCTTTATCGACGATCGAGAAGAAGCGGACGACTTCAACGTTCGTCTCTTCCGTCCCGTTCATGAGTGTAAACGTACGTGTGAGAACGCCACGTTGCATATCGAGCTCACGCGTGAAGTCTTTCACTTCCCACTTCGCCAAATCGACCGGTGTCCCGTTGATGACGACACGAAGACCGACGACGTTCGTCGCGTTCAATACTTTTGCGAAGTACTCCGGATATCCGTTTTTCCACCAACCGACACGTGTCTTATCCGGATAATAGACGCCGGCCACGTAGAAGCCTTGGTGCGTATCGTTCGAATAATCTTCTTCAAAGTTACCGCGCATCCCCATATGACCGTTACCGAGCGAGGTAATCGATTCTGCGAGGCGGTTTTCTTTCGGATGTAGGCTCTTTTCCGTTACTTTCCATTCATCGACTGCAAACAATCGTTTCATCTGTCTGCCACTCCTTTTTCTCTACAAGGCTACTCGTCATCAGACAATCGATTCATGCAACCGTTTGTCTATGAAAGCGCTGTATTTCAATCTCACCTCTCATTTTACACGACTCACCTGAGAATGCAATCGTTTGCATAAACTTTTTTCTTTGTTTTTTTCGTGACATTTAAAAACAAAAACCTGCCAAGCCACTAAAGGGCCAAGCAGGTCAAACTCTCGTCACTTCTTCTGATCGTTCCCGAACGCTGCGTTCGCTTCGTGCCCTTCGAACGCTGGGTTGTTCCCGTCATTGAATCCCGTATCTGGTTCGTCGAGGATGAGGGCATAACCTCCGCTTAAAATATCGCCATACGCCCGATTGACGTCGTCGTCAGCGAGACCGAGGTCGAGCAAGGCTCGTTTCACTTCTTCTTCACCTTCCGCGACGCCGCTGAACTTCTGCATCCAGTTCGCGCTCGCTTCTTCCACTTTTGCATCGGTATTCCGTTTGACGAGCGAGACATCGTCTTGATCTTTCGCAACGACATACAAGTCACTTTCGTCGTAACCCTCTTCGGTCAATTGATCGATTTTGGCGACGAGTGCCGCCTCCTCTTGATACGTGTCTACAAATCGACGTTTGCTCATTGTGTCTCATCCTTTCGCGTTGTATGGTCTTCGACCGTGAGATTGGGTTGCCCGACCTCGGTCACTTCGATTTCTTCTTTGCGGAGCGTTTCTGTCATCGTTTTGACGTCTTTGGTCACTTGTTTCCGGACGATGATTTCTTCGACGACGACAGGACGCTTCACGATGAAGGCCCGTTCCTCGATGACTTGGATTCGTAAATGGTCCCCTTCATCAATTGTTCGAATACCCGGTTGATCGAAGTCGTAATCTTCGACCACATCCTCCGACCCGTTCACCCGCTCCACATGAACCTGTTCCCTACGAACGGGGACTTCAATCGCTTGTTCGGTCTCCGATATGTGACGATTGATGACGACTTCTCCCGTTTGGACTGGTTGTTTCTCGATTATCAAGCGTTCCTCGTGCAAGGCGAGCGTCTGTTCCTCGGTCTGCGGCGTAGGTTTTACCTTCCGATTCGTAGCATCAATCTGTTGTTCGCTTCGGTCCGCATCGACGTAAAGAAAGAGCCTACCGTGCTCGACTTCCTTCTCAAAACGATTTTGTTGCTCTGACGTCAAGCGCATACTTTTGAGCCAGCGCTCAATCGGCCGTTCACTCGACGTGACGAGTGAGGCGACCGTTCCCGGTTCATCGGTGACGAGGACGTAGAGGTTCGAGTGACGACGGATGACGTCCGCTACATCAACCTGTTTGACGAGAACGTACATGTCTTCTTCTTCATACCCTTCTCGTTTTAAATCGATCGTTCGATCGAGCAACGCTTCGGGTTGGTCAAATACTTCTGAGATGATCGCATGTTTCATGGCGTTCGTTCCTCCTTTGCTCAATTGGCGAAAAAAAGGATGGTCCCTCAGAGAGAGCCATCCTTGTCGAGGTACTTGTTCAATCGATTAGAGACGATCGCGCTCATCACGACGTGTGTGGTCACGGTCATGATCACGATGGCGAAGGTCATCTTCCCCTTCGATGTGTGCCTCTTCTTTCCGCAACGTCTCACGTACTGTTTCCGTATCTTTCACTTTATCTTTGCCGACGACGATTTCTTCAGCCACGACATCCTTCTTCGTCACGTCGACACGTTCTTCTGTGACCGGTACGCGAATCTCATCGCGGTCTGTCGTCGCGTCAAATGAGTGACCTGTCGCTGATCGGTCTTCGTCTACACGACGTCGCTCCACGTACACTTCGTCACGTTCTACTTCAACGTCGACGCGCTCTTCGTGTTCGACGACATCTTTCTCGACGTGAACTTCTCCGGTTTGCACGCGCTCTTTGTTCACTTGAAGACGCTCTTCGTGCAATTCGAGTTTTTGTTCATCTGTCAAATCGGTACGGTTACGAATATCTTGATCCATATCGTTTGATCGGTCCGTCGGAATACCAGAGCTTGAAGCTCCTGTCATCCCGACCTCACGCGCGGTCATATTCCCCGCCTCATTACCTTCTGAACCGTAACCGGCTGATGTGCGACCACCTTCAAACGTGTCGTTCCGACCATCATCTAAAATGCCGTCGTTCGAATCTAATAGGAGGACGAACCCACCGTTTTCAATATCTTGATGGTGACGTGCTGTCTCTTCTTCCGAGAAGCCGAGTTTATCAAACGTGCGACGTACTTCATCTTCGCCGTCCGCGACTCCAAAGAAGCGGTCGAGCCATGACGCTTTCGTTTCTTTTACTTCCGCATCCGTTTCGCCGCGAACCATCGAAAGGTTTGATTTATCTTTCACAACAACGTACAGATCATCTTCGCGATGCCCCTCGGCGCGAAGCTCATCAATTTTTGACACGAGCTCTGACTCCTGATAGTAAGTGCCTACATAACGTTTGTTATCCATGATTGTATCTCCCTTTCACATTCTGTATTTTTTGGTCATAAGCTGGACGAATACGTAATGATCTGCCATTCGGCCGGTAATGTAAATGTTCCCTTGCAATTCCGTTTCATGCGTTTCTTTCACGATTGTCATCTGTTTGTAACGTCACGACTTTTGGCCGATTGATTCTTCCTTCAATATATGCATGCGAATTGCATACAAAAAAACCTTCCGCATGATACGGAAGGTTTACACTCATTCAACGATTTCCATTTTCTTTTTTTGACCGCACGACTGACGCACGACCAAATAATGAGGGACAATGACGCGCTTTCCATAAGGCGGCGCACTATCACCGATTTGTTCAATCAGACAGTTCGTCGCCTCAAAACCGAGC
Organism: Exiguobacterium sp. SL-10; assembly: GCF_004337025.1. NCBI lineage: Bacteria > Bacillati > Bacillota > Bacilli > Caryophanales > Exiguobacterium > Exiguobacterium sp. SL-10. The sequence goes on from NZ_SJUP01000012.1 coordinate 39,847, forward strand.
CCGAAGATGTTGATTTCGACCGAAGTGAGCGGCGGATTCGAGTGCTCGGCGATATAGACGTTATTAAAACTGACGACGGCAACGTCCTCAGGTATTCTTAGCCCCATCTCACTGAGCGTACTGATGACACCGAGCGCCATCATATCGTCACTGACGACGACGGCCGTTGGCGGTTCTTCTAATTGAAGCAATTCGCGTACGGCTTTGGCGCCGCCTTTCGTCATGAACTCGGCTCGCGCAATATAGTCTTCACGAACCGGAATGCCTGCTTCCATGAGCGCCGTGGCGTAACCGTTACGACGGTCTTGCGTGACAGCGAGCTTATCCGATCCCCCGATGAAGGCGATACAGCGGTGACCAAGGTTATATAAATGTTTCGTCACTTCGCGACCGGCCAAATAGTTGTCCGTGTCAACGTACGTAATGGACGAGGCATCCCCGAACGGCTTCCCGACGACGACGAACGGGAATTTCGTCTGACGCAAATATTGAACGACTTTGTCATCCTCACGTGAATACAAGACAATCACCCCGTCGACGCGGCGTCCTTGGACCATCTCGATCACGCCAGATAATACTTCTTCTTCGGTGACACCCGTCGTCATGTAGAGCGAGTAGCCGTTTTGATGGGCTTTCGTACTGATTCCACGCAACACTTCTGGGAAAAATGGATTTTGTAGCGTCTTTGTCGCTGCGCTCGGCATGACGAGACCAATCGATTGCGTCGAGCGGTTGGCGAGGCTTCTGGCGTGAATGTTCGGATGGTACCCGAGTTCTTCCATCGAACTACGCACACGTTCTTTTGTTTTCTGACTGATTCGCGGACTGTTGGCGATGACGCGAGACACGGTCGACGGTGCGACGTTGGCATGTTTGGCGACATCTTTAATCGTGATTTGCATAATGCTCCCCCTTGCTTCCGTTAGTTCAAAGTTCCCTATGACAGGGTATTGTCAGCTTGCGCTCTTGCGACGCTTCCACATGACCAATCCAGTCAAGAAAATCGGGATGGCGACGACGAGTAGACCAATCGTCCACATGTTCACTTCCGATTTTTCGACGATGTAGGCGTTTGCACTTTCTCCTGCGAGCTTGACAGTGAACGTGCCACGGCTGTCCGTGACAAGTTGTGAGAACAAGAGACCACGAAGGCGAGTGTCTTCCCCGACTTCGCTTACCTCGAATTCAATCTCTCGGTCCTCGGCGTTCATATTGATGGCGTACAAGGCGACAGCGTCGCCGTCACGACGCTCGAACACGGCCATGCCGTCTTTCGAGGCAATCATCCGTTGTTCGCCGGTCGCAAACACCGGGTATTCGGCCCGCATCCGGTTCATCGTCGCGACATATTCGTGGAGCTCTTCATTTCCAGGGAAATCGGTCATGACCCGGTTCGCCGGATCGGCCCCGCCCTTTTGTGCATTCTCCGTGCCTTGGAAGACGATTGGCATCCCTGGTGATGCATAAAGTGCAAATAATCCAAGTCGTAAACGACGCTCGGCCGACTCGGCACCCCCTAGTTCCGCGACATGCATGAAGCGTTCGACGTCGTGGTTATCTAAGAAAGTCGCCATTTGATTCGGATCATTAAAGAACGTCTCGGCGTAGCTCGCGGCCACGTCGATTTCGTCGACGTTCGCCGTCTTTTGCGTCATCGTTTTCGAGACGCGGTCATAAAACGTGAAGTTCGTGATGCTGTTGAAACCTAAGTCATCATACTCCGCGACGTACTGTGGGTCTGGGTCGAACACTTCGGCCAAGAGATAAAAGTCAGGATCGACTTCACGGACCGCTGTGACGAAGTCTTCCCAAAACGGCTTGTCCACATGTCGTACCGTATCAAGGCGATAGCCATCGATTCCGGTCTCTTCGATCCAATACGTGGCCGCTTCGAGTAAGTAATCTTTTACTTCTGGGTCCTCGGTCTTAAAGTCGGGCAAGTCGAACAACCAGTGCGTCTCGACTTGTTCTTGATCGTTCCATAGCACGATCGGCAACTCGTCATGGAACCAGTCCGGTCGTTCCTCGACCCACGGATGGTTCGGCCCGACGTGGTTGACGACAAAGTCGAGGATGACTTTCATATCCCGTTTGTGCGCCTCGTCGACGAGTTCCTGTAAATCTTCTTTCGTCCCGAATTGGGGATCGATGTTGTAAAAATCTTTGATCCAGTAGCCATGGTAACCGTCCGGCATGTTTTCAAACACCGGTGTCAACCAGACGGACGTGAATCCGAGCGACTCGATGTAATCGAGCTTTTCAATCACGCCGCGGATATCGCCCCCGTGAAAGGCTTTCGGGTCATTTTTATCGACCTGGTCATTGTTATCGGGATTCCCGTCAACGAACCGGTCGACCATGATAAAGTACATGCGTTCTTGTTCCCATGATGCTGCTTCTTTCGCTCCGACGACTGTTGGAAACAAAAGAAGCGACAGAAGAACGAGCACGACGCCTCGCCTCATATCGCTTCCCCCTTAAGTGAGTATTATCCTTTCGTACCACCGGCAGTGAGACCCGAGACGAAGTAACGTTGGAACACGAAGAACAAGAGAACGATTGGAAGGGCCGAAAGGACGGCGCCTGCCGCGAACAACGTGAAGTTGTTGTCGAACTGTCGAGAGATCATGTTGTAAAGACCAACCGCGAGCGTCTGTTTCTCTGGTGAACGAAGGACGAGCGATGCCAAGATGAAGTCGTTGAACGGGCCCATGAAGTTAAACAAGGCGATCGTTGCGACAATTGGCTTCGCGAGCGGCAAAATGATTTGCCAGAAGATACGGAGGTGACCGGCACCATCCATCCGAGCGGCTTCATCGAGCTCTTTCGGAATCGTATCGAAATAACCTTTTGCGAGATACGTGTTCATCGGAATCGCGCCACCGGCATACAGCAGAATGAGCGCTGTGTGCGTGTCGAGGAGACCGAGCATATTAAGAAGCACGAAAATCGCGATGATGGCGACGAATTGCGGCACCATTTGTAAGACGAGGAACAAGATGAGCGAGTTCTTCCGTCCGACAAAGCGGTAACGCGAGAAGACATAGCCAGTAATCGTAACGAGAATGACTGAGAGCGCCATCGTGATGAAAGCGATTTTCAGTGTATTCACATACCATAAACTATAATCTGAAATCGTCAAATCAAACAAGTTTTTATAGTGAATAAACGTTGGATTTGCAGGAATGATCGTCGATGTGATTGTACGTCCCGGGTTAAAGGACGTCCCGACCACCCAAAGCATTGGATAGAGAATGATGATCGACGCAAGCGTCAAGATGACATAAGAGATTGCCAAATTGATTCGTTTTTGTTTTTTCATATCAGATCATATCCTCGTCTTTGAAAGATTTTGTCCGACGGAACTGGATGACGGCAAGTGTCATGATGAAGAATGACAAGATGAGCGTGATCGCAGCCGCAAGTCCGTATTGCGGGTTGGCTCCGAGAGACAATTTGTAAATCCATGAAATCAAGATATCGGTACCGCCGGCAGTTTGTCCCGGTACAGCCGGTCCACCGCCGTTAAAGAGATAGATGATGTTGAAGTTGTTGAAGTTGAATGTGAACTGCGTGATCAAAATCGGTGCTGTTGCGAACAAGAGCATCGGCAACGTGATCAAACGGAACTTGTCAAAGATAGTCGCGCCGTCAATCGTCGCCGCTTCATATAAGTCGCCAGGGATCGATTGCAAGACCCCAGTCATGAGCGTCATGATGAACGGGAAGCCGAGCCACCATTGAATCAAGATGAGCGCGCTTCGTGTCGCCGTCGGATCGGTCATCCAGTTGATCGGATCTAGTCCGAACGCCGGAAGGATCGTCGTGTTGAACACACCGAACGATTCGTTGAACATCGAACGGAAGATCAAGATCGTGATGAACGCTGGAACGGCCCATGACAAAATCAAAATCGAACGGAACAAGCGACGGAAACGAAGACCTTCTTGGTTCAAGAGAACCGCGAGGAAAATCCCGATCGCGATGACACCGACCGTCGAAGCGACCGTCCAGACGAGTGTCCAGCCGAGAACGCCGACGAACGTGTCGCGCCAGATATCGATTTCAAAAATACGTGTGAAGTTTTCAAATCCGATCCACTCGACGAGTTTCGCCGGTGGCGCGTTGTTGTAACGATAGTTCGTGAATGCGATTAAGAAAGTGAAGATAAGCGGTAATACGACTGTGAAAACGAGCAAGATGAGCGACGGGATTAACATCAAGTATGGGAATCCATGGTCGCGCAAGTTGCGGAGCTGCACTTGGAACGTTGGGACGTTTAGGTGCTGATCACGAATGCGACCGACTCGGTAGGCGTCACGAATGTTCCAGATGTAGAACGCGATCCCGAAGAAAAGTAAGATTAATGCGACAATCCCTTCTACCATCAAGAAGATGGAGTGGTCGTTACGAGGTCCTGCCACTTCGCCAAGCGTGATCAATCCCCAAAGGCCACCACGGTCGCCAGGTCCTGCGCCCGCTCCTTTGAAAAAGAGATCGTAGTTTACTGCAAAATAAGACATGATGACGATAAAGAAAGCGATCGCTTTCGCTTTTTGATTGTTATAGAATTGACCGGCTCCCGGAATGATTGAAAGCAATGCGGCGTTCCGAGCGTGATTGGTCGGTTTTTCCGGACGTTGTTCCGGCGTTTTAGGGTTCGCAATTGAAGCCATCCTCAATATCTCCTTTCAATTTGAGCAAATCAATCGAGCAAGCGTTTGCTCAATTCTAGAAAATGAGGGGGAACGCCAGTCGGCGTACCCCATCATTTCATATCCTTATTGGTTGTTCGCTTGGATTTGTTGCTCGATGACTTTAACAGCATCGTCAGCTGATTTTTGTGCATCTTGCTTGCCAGTTGCTACGAGCTGAAGCGCTTGTGCCATTGGCTCCCAAACTTGTCCCATTTCAGGAATGTTAGGCATTGGGATTGCGTTCGTTGCTTGATCGAATACCGCCTTCGCAACTTCGTTCGACGTGATTGTCTCGTTCGACTCGAGGGCTGCTACTGGTGGGATCTCGTTGTAAGCTTCAAACATCTTCAATGCGTTCTCTTCGTTCGTGAGTTCTGCGAGGAACATTTCAGCCCACTCTTGGTTCTCCGTGTAAGCAGAAAGTGCATATGTCTTCACGCCCATGAACGTCTTGATTGGCTCACCGTTTGGAAGTGTCGGCATTGCAGACGCTCCGAGGTTGATGCCAGCGTCTGTGTAACCAGCTACTGCCCACGGTCCGTTCATGACTGTGTGTGCTTTCTTCTCAGTGAAGAGTTGGTCCATCGCCTGGCCGCCAGACTCGCCAATCAACCCTTTAGGGAAGAGGCCTTCTTCGTACCATTTGCCGATATAGTCAAAGCCTTCGACTGCGCCTTCGTTGTTCAAGCCGATGTCAGTTGGGTCGAGCGCGCCGCCGTCTTCTTTGAAGACGTAACCGCCGAAGCCAGCCACGACACCGTGTGCGAAGTAGAAGTTATCCCAAAGACCGAGGAAGCCGTACTCGCCTTTGTCTTTAAGATCTGTAGACAACTTGTACAAGTCATCCATTGAAGCAGGAGCTTCTGATACCAAATCCTTGTTGTACATGAGGACTGGCGTTTCAACTGATTTCGGGTAGCCGTAAGCTTGTCCGTCGAACATGACAGCCGACTGCGAAGCGTCTGTGAACGCATCGAGCGCACCTTCATCAGTGAGCGGTGCCAAGTGACCTTGGTCAGCGATCGTTCCGATTTGGTCATGTGGTACGAGAACGATATCAGGACCTTTTCCAGCTGGGCCGTCAAGCGCCAACTTGTCCTTTTGATCCGTCATTTGGACTTCAACGACTTCAACTGCGACGCCGTGTTCTTCTTCAAACGCCTTCGCAACTTCTTTCGTCGTTTCCGACTTTTCAATATCTTCCCAAATTACGATTTTTTCTGGCTTGTTCTCGCTAGTAGAACCGCCTTCGTTAGTAGAACCATTGTCCGTACCGCCACCACATGCAGCAAGTGCACCGAAAGCGAATACTGCCGTTGAAAGTCCTGCTACCATTTTTTTCATCTTCATGATGAAAAACCTCCCCAAGGAAATAGTATGGTCAGATTTGCGCAATCGCACTGGCCTACTGATTGAATCAACTCCGCTACAGAATCAGTAGGTTAGTGAAAACGTTTGCATCCTCACCTCAATTTTTATTATACAGTTGTGTAAGCGTTTTACAAGTCTTTTTTTTCGCTTTTTTTATTGCCGTTGTCCCATTTATCTCTTTTTGAATTTTTTATGGCCCTATTTCGCAAAAAATGATGAATCGGACGATTGACAAAATGTAAACGCTTTATTAACCTTTGCTTGAGCAAACGTTTTCACAACTGTTGTTTCTTTTCTGGATAGACAGTGTAAAATGGTTATAACCCTCACTAAAGAAAGGAATGCAAACCCATGATCAAAGAAGCTATTTACCATCGCGCCATGTCCCCTTTCGTGTACAAGTACGACCGGGAAACGATACATATTCGCTTCCATACGAAAAGAAATGATATCCACTCTGTTGACTTAATTTGGAATGATCCGTACGACTGGCATTCTGAAGATCCGGCCATGTGGAACTTCGATCCCGACAAGCCGAGTTTCTGGCGTACGTTCGAGACACCAATGGAAAAGATCGGTCACGACGATCAGTACGACTACTGGTTCATCGCCATTAAACCGCCATTCCGTCGCCTTCGTTACGGCTTCCGTCTCCATGATGGAAATGAAACGGCCGTCTATACGGAAAAAGGCTGGTTCGAAGACAAACCGCTCGACGACACGGGCTACTATTTCTGTATCCCGTTCATTAACCCGGTCGATATCTTCCACGCCCCGGCATGGGTGAAAGACACGGTCTGGTATCAAATCTTCCCAGACCGGTTCGCGAACGGTGATCCTTCCAACGATCCGGCAGGCACGCTTCCATGGAATAGTACGGAACCGACAATCACGAACTTCTTCGGCGGCGATTTCCAAGGGATCATCGACCATATCGACCATATCGTCGACCTCGGGATCACCGGGATTTACTTCTGCCCAATCTTTAAAGCGACGACGAACCATAAATACGACACGCTCGATTATATGGAAATCGATCCACAATTCGGCACGAAAGAGCAGTTCAAGCAACTCGTCGACTTGCTTCATGAAAACGGCATCAAAGTCATGCTCGACGCCGTGTTCAACCATGTCGGTTACAACCACCCATGGTTCTTGGACGTCGTCGAGAACGGACCACAGTCGGAATATCGTGACTGGTTCTATCTTCGCGACTTCCCGATCGAGACGACACCGAAGCCGAACTACGACACGTTCGCTTTCGAGAAAAACATGCCGAAAATCAACACGGAGCATCCGGCGTTAAAAGCTTATCTATTAGAAGTGGCCCGCTATTGGGTCGAAGAGTTCGGCATCGATGGCTGGCGGTTAGATGTGGCGAACGAAGTCGATCACGCCTTCTGGCGCGACTTCCGTAAAACCGTGAAGCAAGCGAACCCGGAAGCGTATATCCTCGGCGAGATTTGGCATGATGCGCAACCATGGCTCAAGGGCGATCAGTTCGACGCGGTCATGAACTATCCGTTCACGAACGCGAGCCTCAACTATTTCGCGCTCGACCGGACGTCCGCTTCCGAGTTCCGCAATGAATTGACGCGCGTCGAGATGATGAACACGAAGAACGTGAACGAAGTGACGTTCAACTTGATTGACTCGCACGACACGCCGCGTGCCCTCACCCGGACGAAAGGACATAAAGGGAAGTTCAAACTACTCATGATGTCGATGCTCACGTATACAGGCAGCCCATGTATCTATTACGGGGACGAGATTGGCCTCGAAGGTGAACAAGACCCGGGTTGCCGTCGCTGCATGCCATGGGACGAAGCCGAAGAAGATCGCGAGTTGTTCCGCTACGTGCAGAAGTTGATTCGACTCCGTAAAGAGCACCCGGTGCTCGCCAACGCTGGCTCGTATCGCTTCAATCTCGTCGACGATGAAGACAACGCCCTCATCATCGAGCGATGCACGAAAGATGAGACGTATTTGATTTATTTCAACAACTCAGATTCTGTCTCGAAACTCAACCCGCTCGGCCATACCGGAAGTGCTTACGACTTGCTTCACGACCGTGATGTAGACTCTCTTGAAATCGAACTCGCACCTTATAGCGCCACGATTTTAAAAATGAAATAAATTCCGTTTTACACCCGTTTCGGCGGGTGTTTTTTTTGTTGAAAATAATTTACCAAATCCCTTTCTTTTTCATTTCAAAAGGAGTAACATGACCCTTGTGATTTTGACAACGTAAATATTTCATATAAAGAATTGTAGAAACAAGGGAGAATACACCATGCCGACAAAAGACACCGAACAGCTCAGTTTATTTAAAATCTCGTGGCCGATTTTCATCGAACTCGCGCTCCATATGGGGACCGGGATTATCGCCACGCTCATGCTCGCCCATTACTCCGATGCCGCCGCTTCCGCGGTCGGCGTCGCCAACCAAATTTTGAACGTCTTCTTAATCGTCTTCAGCGTCACCTCGGTCGGTGCGACCATCTTGATCGGTCAAGCGATCGGCGCCAATCGGATGAAGAAGAGCCGCGACTTCGCCCGCTCTGCCGTCAGTCTGAATATGTGGCTCGGCGTGCTCATGGTCGCTGTCGTGTTCTTGTTCGGTGAGACGTTCCTGCGCCTGTTCGGTTTATCGGATGAGCTGTTCGCCCACGGGTTGTTGTTCTTGCAAATCGTCGGGTTGTCGCTGTTCACCGAAGCGCTCATCATGGCGCTCAGTTCCGTCCTCCGGAGCCATGGGATGACGAAGCATGCGATGCTCGCCACACTCTTGATCGATATCATCACAGCCATCGGAGCGATGGTCGCCGTCATGGGCTGGTTCGGTCTCCCTGTCACAGGTGTCGCCGGTGTCGCCTGGGCTATCGTCATCGCCCGTTTCTCGGCAATGGTGCTCTTGTTCTGGATCGTCAAGAAGCGGCTCATGCTAAGCTTCCCGCTCAAGGAATTGATGAAGCCGCAACGCGACGATATTCGCGCTTTGCTCCAAATCGGGGTCCCGTCGGCTGGAGAAAACTTATCGTACCAGTTCTCACAAATTATCATCACCGGCTTTATCGCCACGATGGGCGAGGCTTCCCTCGCCGCTCGGGTATACGTCATGAACTTGTCGATGCTCGCCTTCTTGTTCACGGTCGCCGTCGCGCAAGGGACGCAGCTGTTGATTGCTCGAGATATCGGCGGGAAACGGTTCAAAGAAGCGTATACCCGCGCCGTCAAAACGTTGAAGATTGCCATGTTCGCTTCACTCGTGGCGTCGCTCGGACTCGCGGTGTTCGGCAAGTCGTTACTCGGCCTGTTCACATCGAATCCGGACATCATCGCCGTCGGCGTACCAATTTTATGGGCGACGCTCATCCTGGAGCCAGGTCGCGCTATGAACATCGTCCTGATGGGTTCACTCAAGTCGGTCGGCGATGTTCGCTTCCCGGTCATGATTGGAATTGCCTCGATGTGGGGCGTGGCCGTCGTCTTCAGTTATTTGTTCGGACTCCAGATGGGACTCGGCGTCCTCGGCATTTGGCTCGCCTTCTCACTCGACGAGTGGTTCCGCGGTTTCTTCGCTTTCCGTCGTTGGAAGTACGGCACGTGGCAACAAAAAGGCTTCCAATTCGAACCGAAGCCAACTTCATAATTAACCAAAAAGAAGCGGTCGCTGTGACCGCTTCTTTTTTCATCGATTGAGGAACGCCTGCATCGCCTGGCGATGAACGTCCGTCTGACCACATTTCCGTTGCCAGATGATCTCTTGCTCGAGACCGTCCTCGAACGAGTCGGCCCGGAATAACGCCTTCATGCCTTGCACCGCTGTCGGTGATTTGGCCGCGAGCGTCTCGGCATAGGTCGTCAACCGCTCCAAGTACGCCTCATCTTCGACGAGCTCGGTGACGAGACCGACCGTTTCGGCCTGTTCGGCGTCGATTGTGCTGCCGCTCCACATCCAAGCGAGCGCGAGATCTGGCCGCATCAAGCGTCGTAAATGGTACGGTCCCCCGGCGTCGGCGACAAGGCCAATCTTGATGAAGGCGGAACTAAATTTCGTCGACCTTGCGACGAGGCGAACGTCCGCCGCAAGCGCCAGACTCAAGCCCGCCCCCGCGACGACCCCGTGAATGCCGGCGATGATTGGTTTCGGACAGTCAGCAAGCGCCCGCACGAGTGGATGATACACCTCTTCTAAATAGAGACCATAGTCGGCGTCACTCTCAATCGTCAAGTCCTGTCCCGATGAGAAAGCACGCCCTTGCCCGACGAGCACGATGACGTGGACAGTTTCATCCGCCACGATCTCTTCGATGGCTTCCCTCGCCTCGCGTAGCAACGTCTCATTCAGCGCGTTTAGTTTTTCCGGTCGGTTCCACTTGAGCCAGCCGACCCCGTTCCGCCGTTCTAGTTGAATCGTTTCCATCCTATCTCCCCCTTTATTAAAATGAATCACTATTCATTTCTATATCGTGGATTCTGTTTCCTTCTTGTCATAGAAACTTTCCGAGTTCGATTGCCCGACGCTACCACTATTTGCTATTCTTAAAAGAGTCGTTCAACGAAAGGGTGGGACTGATGCAACTGACGAATGCCGCAAGACAATTGAAACAACGGAACATCCCGTTCACGTACCACTCCTATGAGGTGGACACGTCCGATGTCTCCGCCAAACATGTCGCCGCGGCACTCGGTAAACCGCTCGACCAGCTCTATAAAACGATTTGTCTCGAGAATGAGCAGCGGCGCTACGCCTTTTTCCTCATCTCAGGAGAGTTAGATATCGATTTGAAAGCGGCCGCGAAAGCTTGGGGCACCAAAAAAGTCTCGCCCGTCCCCATGAAAGAGCTTGAGGCGCTGACCGGCTATATCCGCGGCGGTGTCTCACCAATCGGAGCGAAGAAACGGTTTCCTGTCTACTTGCATGACAGCGCTAAACAAAAAGACACAATCATCATCTCGGCCGGCAAGCGCGGCTATCAACTCGAACTCACACCGGCCGATTTGCTCCGGTTCACGGACGGTCACTGGTTCACTCAATGACAAAGATGGAGGCAATACCTATGTGGAAAGAACGAATCCGCTCATGGATTCCTAACTCGTTTACGTTCGGCAACTTGTTCTGCGGCGTTTTGGCGATCGTCTATGCGGCACGCGGCGACTTCTCGAACGCGACGTTACTCATCATCATCGCCATGATGCTCGACAGTTTGGATGGACGGCTGGCCCGTATGCTCGGGGTGGCCGGTGATTTTGGAAAAGAACTCGACTCGCTCGCCGATGTCGTCACGTTCGGGGTCGCCCCGGCGTTACTCGCTTACTATACATTCTTTATCGATTACGGCAATTACGGCCTCTTCTTCGCCGCCTTATTCCCGTTGTTCGGCGCCTACCGCTTGGCCCGCTTCAACTTGTCGGCGACGAACGTCACAGCCAGCTACTTCTCGGGTGTGCCGATCACTGCGGCCGGCGGCTTGCTCGCCGTCGTGACGACGTTTGGAGATCGAATCAGCGAGCTGCTCACCCCAATTTTCTTCACGGGTCTCGCTCTCCTCATGGTCAGTCGCGTCCGCATCCCGAGCTTTAAAGACGTACCGCTCCCACGCCACTCGTTCATCATCACAGTCAGCCTCGTCTATTTGACGTACATGATTTTTGCCCGGTGGAAAGAATGGCCGTCGTTCTGGTTCATCGCCGTCACGTTTTATGTCTTATTTATCGCCTTCTCGTTCGTCAAAAAGCGAAAACGGATGGCAAATTGATGAGTCCCCTCTCGAGGGGCTCTTTTTTTTACATGCATTTATTAGACGGATGTCAAAAACCTCTCTAGAATGAAAGGTGAGGTGATGTAATGAAAGTGTATCCATGGATTTGGAAATGGTTTTTAGTGTGGTATGTCATCGGGGTCGTCCTCGTTGGCTTTGATTTGTTGCCGAGTTGGCTCGAATGGGCGAATCCGGTCTTCTTATGGCTCGCCGGGGTCATCGGCGGTTGGGTGATCGCGGACGGCGTCCGCCACGCCCGCTGGATCGTCCCGTTCATCTTCTTCGGCTCGATCGCTGTCGAGACGCTCGGTGTTAAAACCGGGTTCCCGTTCAGCGAATACATTTATGCCGAGGCGTTCGGTCCGACCGTCTTCGGTGTACCGGTCACGATCGGGGCAGCATGGCTCGCCGTCATCGGCTCGAGTTTTGCCGTCGCCCGCTTGTTCTCGTTCAAGAACCGGACGCTCTGGCTCGTCCCGTTCCTCGCCGTTTGGCTCGATATGGCGATCGACCCGGTCGCCGCGAACGTGAAAGGGTACTGGGAATGGGCCAATGGCGGTCTGTATTATGACATCCCGACGCAAAACTTCGTCGGCTGGTTCGGACTGTCGCTCATTTTCTCGTGGTTGCTCGACCGGTTTGAAGTCGAGGCCGAGCCGATGTTGCTCGGACACGGTCGTTATTTGTTCGTCATGCTTCACGCCTTGTTCGGTGTCACGGCAGTCAACGCCGGTCTCTATGGAATCGGTGTACTCAGCGTCGTGACAGCCGCAGGCCTCATCTTGATAGAACGGAGGAGCCGACATGATCGAAGCGGGCAAAAAGAAATGGTTCAATAATCTGTTCTCGACGTTCGTCAAAGAACGTCAAATCCGTCCGTTTTTCCATACCATTCACGTCCGGACCGATGACGTGCCGACACCAGGGTTGTTTTTAAGCACACATAGTTCTTGGTGGGATGGGATGATTTTACTCATGTTGAACGAATACTACTTGCGTCATGACGTTCACGTCTTGATGGATGAGGATGGGTTGCGCCGCTTCCCGTTCTTCCGTCACTTGGGCGCATTCTCCATCCAGAAAGGCAAGTTGTCCGACGTGCGCGCCTCGCTCGACTATGCCAATCGTCTCTTGTCTGAAGGCAAGTCCGTCTGGGTGTTCCCACAAGGACGCGAATATCCGCAAGAACAACGTCCGCTTGAGATTGGCACAGGTGCGACGATGCTACTTCAAAAACCAGAAGTCCGTTTATGCGCCATCTATTATACGTTCGCATCGCACGCGGCCCCACTCGTCTATGTGCGCTTCCGCAACCATACGGTCATGTCTGAGACGAGGCGGCTTCAAAAGCAAGAGCTCGCCGAAGCACTCGAACGGCTATATGACGATACGCGCGACGACGTGATCAATCAATCCGACCGCTATATCGCCTTGTTCCCTCCGAAACGCAGCCTCGCGGATTGGACGGAGCACTTGCTCCAAATCGGGAGAGGCCGCTGATGGTGATTCTCGTGCTCACGTTCTTGATGTTTGTCTTCACGTTGGTGAACTTACTATTCCTGCGCCCACTCACTGCGCCCATCTCTGCCCCTCCGACTGCGGTATGTATTCCGCTACGGAACGAAGAGCGGAACGTGCCGAAACTCATCACCAGTTTGAAGCCCGCCTTGACGGATGGATGCCATGTCTATTTATATGAGGACCGGTCCGAGGATGATACATACGAAGCACTCGTCCGGGCAATCGAAGACGATGCCCGCTTCACCATTTTCCGTGGCGTGCCGCTTCCTGAAGGTTGGGCCGGCAAAGTCCATGCGTGTCATCAGTTGGCGACCCAAACGACCGAGCCGTACGTGTTGTTCCTCGATGCCGACGTCACGGTCGACCCGACGTTCATCGGGCGATTACATGGCACACTCGCACGCGAAGGAGCGGTCTTCTTGTCGGGCTTCCCTCGTTTTCCGACACCGACATGGCTCGGGAAACTGTTGATTCCGATGCAGCACGTCTTGATTGCCCAGCATTTGCCGTTGTTTTGGCGAAAAGTGCGCCATCCCGCTTTCGCCGCCGCCAACGGGATGAACGTGCTCGTCGAGCGTGAAAGTTATGACGACGTCGGTGGACACGCCTCGATTCACGATTCGTTGATTGATGATATCGACCTATGCCGTGAGTTCAAGCGACGCAAAAAAGTCACCTCGCTCGTCAACGTCTCCCCCTATATTACGTGTGACATGTATGCGACGAACGAAGAAGTCTGGAACGGGTTTTCAAAGAACGTATTCAAGGGAATGAATGAAGCAGTGGGCATCGCCCTTTATTTCTTCTTATACTACGGTATCCAGCTATCTGCTTTCATCGCATTCCTCGTATATATGGATTGGACTTCGTTTTTGGCGTGCGTGTTCGTCATACTCGCTCGGTTGGCGATTGACATCAAGTCGGGAGGACGCCACTTTTGGCTCCATCCGTTCAGTCTCATCGCCTATTTGTTGCTCTTGTCGAGCGCGGTCGTACGCAAATGGCGACGAAAGCCGATTTCATGGAAAGGCCGTACGTATCAATAATCTTGCTAGGAGGCACAACATGAAACATATCGCTATTATCGGGGCCGGGCTCGGCGGCTTGAGTGCCGCCGTCACCCTTGCCGCTCGCGGTTACGATGTGACCGTCATTGAAAAGAATGAACACGTCGGCGGAAAGCTCATGCCGATCATCACCGATGGACACCGTTTCGATTTTGGACCAAATACGATCACGATGCCGGACGTGTTCCGTTCTGTCATCCGTAACAGTGGCGCCAACCCGGACGACTATTTCGATCTCGTCAAACTTGATTCGCACACGGTGAATCAATTCTCGGACGGTTCGACGTTCACGTTCCATTCAGACCGTGAAAAAATGGAGGCTGAGGTACGTCGGCTGACGGGCGACAAGGCCAACAAAAATCAATTGACCGACTACTTGGACGAGGCGGAAAAACTGTTCGAGATCGCCAACAATCGTTTCTTCACACGGATGGACTCTAAAATCGATACTGGGCTTTGGGCCGATATGATGAAAGTGCATCCGCTTAAGAGCCTTCATGCGCTCCATAAGAAATACTTTAAAGATCCGCGCATCATTCAGGCGCTTGATCGATATGCGACGTATATCGGTAGCAGCCCGTATGTCACACCGGGCACGTTCGCATTGATCTCGCATTTGGAACTCAATGACGGCGTCTATTTCGCGAAAGGCGGGAATTGGACGATTGCGAAAGGTTTCGCCAAACGTGCCAGTGAACTTGGCGTCGAATTCCGTCTCGGCCATGAGGTCACGAAAATCGAAGTGACGAACGGGAAAGCACACGCGGTCGTTATCGACCATGAAGAAGTCATGTCTTGTGATGCCGTCTTATTGAACGGAGAATTGCTGACGCAATATCCACGGCTCGTCGATGCTACCGACCGCCCTTCGTTCCCTGTACCGACGCGCGATACAATCGAACCATCCGTGTCCGCTTTCGTCATCATGGTCGGCTTGAACAAGCGATTGAACTTGGCACATCATAACGTCTATTTCTCAGACGACTACGAAGCGGAGTTCCGGGCACTGTTTGACGAAGAACGGTATGCGGATGAGCCGACAATCTACATCTCGAACTCGGCCCATACGGACGCATCGATGGGAGAAGCTGGTGACAACTTGTTCATTCTCGTCAATGCACCGGCCCATATGACCGAGATCGATGCCGAGACGTATGAACATTTGATTCGTCGACGCCTCCGGAAGTTTGGCGTCGATTGGGAAGACCGCGACGTCCTATTCCACCGTCGTGTCACCCCGCTTGACTTGACGCGTGATTTTTATGCGTATTACGGATCGTTGTACGGCACGTCAGCCAACTCGAAAAAGGGAGCGTTCTTCCGCCCATCCGCTCGCTCAGAAGATGTGTCGAACATTTGGTTTGCGGGTGGTTCGACCCACCCGGGCGGTGGTAGCCCGATGGTGACGCTTTCAGGACAGTTTGCGGCCCGTTCGATGTTAGAGGACATACCTCTGACAATTTGAACATTTTGTGAACAGAAGATTCGACACTTGTCGACACCGGATAGACGTGATAATATCATATTCGAGTTCAAGCAGTTTTGTAACGTTTGTTACACCTGTAGCGATCGAACGGCTTCCCCGAGCCTATCGCGTTTTGAACTTGTCACACCCGAGAAAAAAGTGATGAGCGAGTTTCCCCACTCGTATCCCGTGGCTGGAACAGCATGCATTATGATGTTCCCCCTTAGTCCATCAAGCATCCTGCTTCAGCGAAGATGCCCCATCGTTTCATTCCCCATGAGACGAGGCACATCTTTAGGGTTCATCACGTCCGATTCGTTCGTTTCCCCGATGAACGAATCACACAACGCTTACACCACTTTTGGTCCCCCGCCAAAAGTGGTTTTTTTGTGCGCAAAAAAGGCAGCCGTCTCGTGACGGTTGCCTTCTCTTATAGTTTGGCCAACAGTTTTCCTTTTTGAATCGTCGAGACATACGCTCGCTTCGTGAAGACGTCGTGTCCGTTCTGCCGGGCCGCGTCCAAAATCCCTTCATAGAGCAGCCCCGCCGCACTGACTGGCTTCCGGCTCGTCACAGGGTACAAGTGATGTGTCTCCCGGGCTCTGGTATATAGTTGTTCGGCCCGGCGCGCCATCGTCTCCCAGACGTCTACAAACGCCGGTGTCACTTGTCGCGCGAACAAGACTTCTTCTGAGATACCAAACTCCTTCAGTAACGATTGTGGCACATAAATCCGATCGCGGTCGAGGTCTTCGCCGACGTCACGCAAAATGTTCGTCAATTGCATCGCGATCCCTAAGTCGATGGCGCCTTGTTTTAACTGATCCCGCTCTGTCGCATCCACGTCCGGCGCGAGAATGGGCAACAACATCAAGCCGACGGTACTGGCCGCATAGTAACTATATTGTTCCGTCTCCTCAAGCGTCGCATAACGCGTCTTATGTAAGTCCCATTTCATACCTTCCGCCAATTCGAAGAACGGATCGACGTCCATATCGTACCGTCCCCAGACGTCACGTAACGCCACCCAGAGAGCATCCGGCAAGGGTTCACCCGCCAAGAAGCGATCGAATTCAGCCAAAAATTGCGTCAAGCTCTCTTCGGGCCGGTCCGATTCATCGACCGCGTCATCGAGCGTCCGACAAAACGTATAGACCGCGGCCACGGCCTGACGGTCTGGTTTGGAGAGCAAGGAAAAGGCCCGATAAAACGTGAGCGAGCCTTTTTTCATTACGTCTTCACAGTGACGATACGCTTCTTGTGTCGTCATGGTACAATGCCCCCATTTCTTCTTCCATTCTTTTCACTAACAGCTGCGAGCCGATCATGACGATTGGGACTCCTCCACACGGATGCACCGATGCGCCGACGGCGTAAAGGTGGTCGATATGCGCGTACGGGCGGGCCTGCGGTTTGAACGCGGCCGACTGGGCCAATTTCGGGGCAATGCCGAAACTACCACCTTCGAATAAACCAAACCGTTCTGCATCCATCGGCGTCCGTACTTTCATCTCGAGGACACGGTCCCTGAAGTCGGGGACCATCTGTTCGATCCGACCAATCAAATGCTCGATCGCTCCGCTCGCTTCAAAGTCCTCACGTTCCAATTTGCGTGGGACCGGAACGAGAACATAGAGGACGCTCGTCCCGTCCGGCGCCAATGAGTCGTCAATCAAAGATGGATTGAACGTATACATCGCCGGATACTTGCTTAGTTTACCATCTTCGAAGATGGTCCGCATCGACCCGGCAAAATCATTCGGTAAATCGAATTGGTGGACCGGTAACTCGATCTCCCCAGTGACGGTGAAGTAAAGCAAGAGCGTTCCGCTCGACGGTTCATATGATTTCGGTTTGACGCCATCAATCAACCGTTCCATGAGCGGGAAGTCTCCGTTGACGACGACCGCATCATACGAATGAACGACACCGTCCACGATGACCGCGTTCGCCTGACCTTGCTCGACTCGGACCCGTTCCACGTTCGCATTCAACTCGAATTTGACGCCGCGTCGTCTCAACTCTTGTTCTACTTTCGTCGCCAGTGAGAAATATCCTCCCTTGACGTACCAGATTCCCTCCTCTTGTTCGCGATACGGAATCAAACCATAGAGGGATGGAGTATCATACGGGTTCCCACCGATATAGAGCGTTTGGAGGCTGTAGGCGACGCGCAGGCGTTCGTCTTTGAAGAAGCGTTTCATGTTCTCATGGGCCGTCTCATACGCCTTCAAGCGCATGAGAAGCATCAATAGCTTCGGTTCGAACAAATCGGTCTTGCCTTTATAACCGCGATCTAAGAACGCATCGAACCCAAGGCGGTACTCTTCCCGTTTTTGGGTCATATACTTTCTAAATCCGTCGCCCTCGTTGAACAGACGGTCGATTTCGGCCGCCTGGCGCTCGATGTCACGATATTTGTGGAACGTCGTACCGTCCTCATAACGAAGGCGATAGAGCGGGTCGACCTCGATCAACTCGAGCTCTCGTTCCGGAAAGCCGGCCTCTAAGAGCTGACTTTTCAGTTTCCCAGGCAATAAGACGATGGTCGGTCCTTCATCAACCCGGGCCCCGTTCGCGAACTCGACATAATTGAGCCGACCGCCGACGCGTTGTTCTTTCTCGTAGATTGTCACGTTTAACGACGGATATTTATGGGTCAACAGGAGCGCCGCATAGAGCGATCCGATACCGGCACCGACGAAACTGATGTTCATTGGCCGACACCTGCCCGGTCACGCAACAAGTTGGCGGTGATCCGCGCCGACTCAAAAATCGTCGGCAGTCCACTACCTGGATGTGTCCCACCACCGACAAGCCAGACGTGGTCGAGCTCTTCGAATTGGTTATGGGGACGGAAATACATCATCTGTGACAAGTTATGTCCTAAGTTGAACGTCGCCCCTTCATAGACACCGAACGCCTCCCAATCGTTTGGCGTGAGCGGCTGCATCACTTCGATATGGTTACGGATCTCACGATACGGTGAACGTGTCTCGAGGGCATCAAGGACGCGCTCGGTCATCGTCGCCTCGAGCGTCTCCCACGGTAAATTCGACAAGTTGTTCGGCACCGGAACGAGTACGTAAAGTGATGATTTCCCTGCCGGTGCGAGCGTCGGGTCAATCCGTGACGCATTTTGAACATAGAACGAGAAATCCTCGCTCAATTTCAACTCTTGCGTCATCTCCTTCACGTTCCGCTCATAATCGTCGGCAAAATGAATCGAGTGATGCGCGACATCGTCATAGACACGGTCGAGCCCAAGATAGAGCATGAACGTCGAGCATGAATAGCGCTTCTTCTTCAGCTGCTTCGGACTCCAACGTGTCAGTGCGTCGCTCGGGACGAGCGTTGTCATCGCGTGCGCGAAGTCCGCGCCGACAATCACTTCGTCAAAGGCATAGTGGACGTTGTTCGCCACGAGCCCGTTGACGCGTTTTCCGTCGAGCAAGAGACGGTCGACGCCTTCTCCGAGACGAATTTCTCCGCCTTCTTCTTCGATGACACGCGCCATTGCTGTACATAGTTGGTTCACGCCGCCAATCGGATGATGGACGCCGTAGGCATGCTCCATATACGACAAAATCGAGAAGCCGCCGGGACAATCCCAAGCCGACATCCCTAAATATTTGGCTTGGAACGTGAACGCGTATTTCAGCTCCTCGCTCGTGAAGTATTCCGATAACACGTCATATAACGATTTACCGATCGACAAGAACGGGAGCGCCTTCAAGACGCGCGTGGCCACGTAATCCGTCAGCTTGTCGTGCGCCGTCTGTAGGACCGGCATCAACTTCGACAGCTTGATGGCTTGTTCGGCCATGAAGCGTTCGTATCCTTCCCCGTTGCCCGGGAACTGTTCTTCGATCGCCTGATGCATTTGATCGCGGTCGGTCGTCATCGATAGAACGCGATTCCCTTTATCGAAATAAAGGTCGTACATCGGTTCGAGTTGCTTCATCTCGACGTAGTCATGTAAATCTCGACCTGTCTCTTCGAATATTTCTTCTAAAATATACGGCATATTTAAAAAAGTCGGGCCACGATCAAACGCGAATTCTCCGACTTGAAGACGCGACGTCCGTCCACCGACGAATGCCTGCTTCTCAAACACTGTTACCTTCACACCACGACTTGCGAGCAGCATAGCGGCCGCAAGTCCTCCTGGTCCGGCACCGATTACGGCGACTCTTTTTTCCGACACGTTGAACAACTCCCTATGTGAAAAGTCTCTTATGCTTCTATCCTATTATAGAAATGACTGGAGACAAGTTCAAATCTGAATCGGCTCGTCGTGTGTCCGTGATGTGTCAATTGTCGCGTTTCGCGATGACAATGTACCACGACCCTTCTGGGATGAACGGGATGAAACGGACGTTATCAAAGCCGACCTTGTGCATTTGACGACGTAACTCACGAATCGTCGGGAGCGGATAGAGATTATCATGCAACGTCATGAACGCATTGAACGCTGAGGCAAATCGAGACCCGAGCGGCGTCTCCGCGAGCGGAGTGACGAGGACGGCGACACCTGCTTCGTCTAAGTTTTCAAGCATCCGTCCGAGCAGCTCGATTCGTTGTTCAGGGGAGAAGTAGTAGAGCATATTATTCATCATGACGGCATCAAACCGTTCGTCATGGTCCCATTCCATGAAGTCAGCCACTTCGTAACGGATATCGCCCGACTCGTCCTGATCCCTAGCCTCGGCAATGACATCTTCCTCGAGATCGATGCCGGTCAGTTGCCAATCAGGTTCGAGCCCGTGTAGTTTCCGTAAATAGCCGCCGTGCCCGCATCCGATATCGAGCATCGTCTTGACGTCGGCCTGACGCAACAGCTGTTGCACGACCGGGAACGCGACCGTCTCGACGAGCGTCGACGTCTGTGCGACGACTTGGCCATGCGTCGCACCGTCGAACGTCTTCTGTGTACCCGACTCTAAAAAGTCAGGGTATGCGATGAGTGCCGGAATATGAAGTTCCATCATCTCTTGGAGCATGAAACCGATACTACGCTCATCTTCGTGCGACAACTGATATTTCAAACTACGTGTCGGGAAATAGCGCCAGCCTTTCTTCTTCAAATGGCGTACGGCGACCCCGACTTCGAGCCAACGTTCAAGCGCTAGTTTCGTCAATGGCTGTTTCAAGCGAAGCGTCATCTCCGCAAAACTTGCCCCGCCTTGGAGCGCGTCGAACAATCCATATTTATACCCGATATACCCGTGCCAGAGCGGCAGGAACGATTCGGTTTGTTTCATCCATCTGCGTGCGTGCAAGACGCGTGACCATTCATTCATCTGTTGTTCCATCGTTTCACCTCATCATCGTTATCACTGATTTTTTTATTTTCCCCTAATAATTTACGGACAAACAAAAAAATCCCACTTCGATGTGCGAAGTGGGAACCAAATTAAATGAAATTGCTGAAGAACGACTGACCGTAAGGCAACGCATAGCCGATGAAAATCGTCACAAGTGCGAGAATAGCAAAACCGCCGAACATTGCGTTCGCTGGTTTTTTCTTCTTCACGCGGATGAGCGTCATCTCACCGAAGATGAGTGTGAGCAGTCCGACCGTGATTTTCACGTGATAGAACATGCCGCCACCGTTCAATTGTAAATACAAATAAAGTCCTGTGCCGAACGCGACGAGCAACATGAGTCGAAACACCATGTGGGCAATCTTCCCGCTCTTGTTCGCGTTCTTATAGCCGACGTAAGCGACAGCGAACAAGACGAGTAACAAGATCCAGCTCGTGACGTGCGTGTGTAGGAATGCAGTTAATGGCATTCAAAGTCCCCCTTTCCATTATGTACAATCTCTATTGTACACGAGTCGCTCGGATTGCGGTCAAGCGGGTAATTGAAAAATCTTCGCTTGCACCAAAAAGGCGCCTCATCGATGATCGATAGGCGCCTTGGCGTGTTGACGTGATTAAGCTGTCGTCGTTTCTTGTTCACGGACGGCGTATTCATAACTTGGAATGACGACCGTGAACGTCGAACCTTGATGTTGGACCGACTCGACATGAATCTGACCCGCGTGCCCACGGACGATTTCCTGACAAATCGGGAGGCCTAGTCCGGTTCCACCGATTTCACGGCTATCCGAATTGTCGACCCGATAAAATTTGTCGAAGAGACGGTCGAGCGCATCGCTTGGAATACCGATGCCTTGATCCTTCACTTTAATCGACACCGATTGGTCGTGATGACCCAGTTCGACGGTGATTTTCCCGCCACGCGGAGAATATTTCACAGCGTTCGAGAGCAAGTTGCTCATCAACTGCTTAAACTTCTGACAATCCGCGAACAGTTCATACGGACGGTCATCGGTCGCAATCACTTCGAATTGATGTTTCAATGACGACGCTTCATAGAACGTCATCATGTCACGCACAATCGGTTCAATATCAAGCTGTTCCCGATCATACATTTGACTACCAGCTTCCATGCGCTGCACGTCGAGGAAGTCGTTGACGAGATGTGTCAGTCGTTCCGTCTCGGCGTGGATCGTCTGTAGATACTTCGCTTGCTTCTCGTTCGGCAATTGCTTCTTGACCATGAGTTCGGTGAACCCGTAAATCGACGAGAGCGGTGTCCGCAATTCGTGAGAGATCGTCGAGATGAATTCGCTCTTCAAGCGTTCTGCCTCGGTCTCGCTCGTGATGTCACGGAAGACGAGCAACGTCCCTTTCGATAACCCACCGACGACGATCCGTTCGGCATACATCTGCAAGTTCATCTCGCCTTTACGGATCGAGAAGCTGACGCTGTCGTGTGGGAAATCGTCAGTGAAAAGACGATCCGTATACTTCATGAAATCATCTTCTTGGTCGACCGTTGTCGAAATCGTCTCGCGCCATTCGTTCCATGACAGTTCTGCAAGTTCTCTCGATGTGATTTCATCGAGTTCAGGGAACATTTCATAGAGTGGTCGGTTGACGAAGACATCATCGGTCGAATGCTCGACGTAGATGACTGCCTCACGAATCGAGTCCAGAATTCGTTCTGTCTTCCCTTTCTCACGAGTCATCTCTTCAAATAAACGCATTCGGAGAAGTGAGAGCGACAACTGGCGAGCGAACGACATGATATCACCCATCTGTGTTTGCGTGAAACGGTCCTTATAGCGGACGAGATAGATGAACGCGATAATCGAGTCATCCGTCGGGTCATGGACCGGCACGGCCGTCTCATACATGTAGTATGGATACGGGAGTGGGTGGTCGCTCGCGACTTGTTTCGACGAGTGCACGGTCGTGCGCAGCGTCATCGCTCGCGTCAAGACGGAATTCTCGCTTTCGAGCAATTGACGCGTGAGCGTCTCGTTCAAGCCGTGGCTTGTAATCGAGAACGAGCCCGTTGCATCGACAAAAACGAGGGCGCCGACTTCGGAGTCGGTGATGGCGACGAGTTTCTCGATGATCTCTGGATAAGCGGTCAACGAGTCTCGTGCCGCGAGTGTCTCGGTCAACTCGTTGCGATAAGCCAAATGCTGCTCGTTCTGTTGCGTCTGCTCCAAAATCTCTTCCAGTTCTTGTTGCTGTGCCTGGAGTTCTTCTTGTTGCGCGATCAATTCTTCTTGCTGCGCTTGCAATTCGTGGTTCTTCTCAATCAAATGACGTTCGTTATCACGAAGCGTCTCAGCCATCTTGTTGAAGGACCGCGACATAATCCCGATTTCGTCTTCACGATCCATCTGGTCACTCAGGTCGACGATCTCCCCTTTCAACAAGCGGTCAGATGCGACTGACAAGCGGGAAATCAACTGTGTTTGACGGCGCAAAAACGGTTGGATGACTAATAGAATCAATGCGGCGAACGACAAGATGCTCGCAATCCACAAGAATTGTAAAATGTCATTGTTCAATTTCCAAGAGTCATATACTTTTTGTTTTTCACTCGTCATCAACGTTTTATAATCAGCTAACGCCGTCTCGATTTGTTGAATCGGTCCCAGTGTATCGATGCCTCGTTCAGAATCGTATGGAACGGCGCCCTGTGCAATCAATCGTTCTGCTGTCGATAACGTCAATATCGTTTCCGGGTTGATCGTTGTCTCGGTAATTTCACCTTCAGCGCGCAATTGTCCGTATTCTGTCGTCACCGGAAGGATGACGCCGAAATAGAAGTCATGAAATTGTTGCAAGTCTTCTGCGAAAATCTCACCTTGTTTCGTTTGGACGACGCTCTTGAACCAGTTGATTTCTTGCTGGAACTCATTCTCTCTCGTACGAGCCAAATCAAGTAATTCTGGATCACCAAAGAGAAGATAACCGCGTGCGTCGTATTGAGCACCTTGCCATTCGTCCCATAGCGTGTTCAACCGTTCAATCCGTTCATCAACGTCTTCTAGCCGTTGTTCATTTTCGACAACTCGCTCTTGCATGTACGTGTACATGATCATCGATCCCACGAGTGCGAGCGCGAGGAATGAATAGAGGACGACCATAAGGTCGCGACCGAGTTTTTGTTTAAACCATCTGTTCAATTCACAATGCCTCCTATAATCTTCACCAACTCAAGTGGACTGAACGGCTTGGAAATAAAATAGTCGACGCCAATCTCGTTCGCGCAATCACGATCAGATTGTTGGCTCTTCGCCGTGAGCATCATCACTTTTGTATGTTGACGTCCCGGTAGTTTCCGTACTTTCTCGATGACCTCAAGACCGGTCATGCCTGGCATCATATGGTCGACAATCACGAGATCATACTCGTTCTGTTCGATCAGCCGATAGGCTTCAAGGCCGTCTGGCGCTTCATCAATGTCATATCCTTCATCTTCTAATGTATCTAAAACAAGCATCCGTAAAACTTCTTCATCTTCTGCTAGTAAAATTTTCACCATGACGATTCCTCCATTTTTTATCCCATTCCATTATTTTAACGGATTCAGTTCGTAATCACAAAAAATAAGGGTGTACGGTGTATAACCGTACCCCTTTTTCTTCACAACGTCTACATTATAATACAACAATTTCCTGCAATTCGAGCGAATAAATGAGCATCTGGCCAACCGTGATTCCCCAGATCGCCTCGATTGCCTCGCGGTAGAGCGATAATTGGACGTGATAGCGGTCGCGCAGCATTTGTTTCGCTGCTTCACGGGAATCGCTCGAAAAGAGCACAGAGTCCGATTTATAGTCGAGGAGCACGTATGTCTCGCCATCATAAAACAGACAATCGATAATCCCTTGAATGAGTACATGCTCATCCGTGAACGTCCCGCTCGGATTGACCCGCTCGGCTGGAACCGTGTATGTGAACGGCAACTCGCGCCAGCCCTGTCCAGCTTGGAGCGCTGACGTTAAGGCACGCCCGGTTTCCGAAGCGAAGAACGCCTCGATTTCAGGAGTCGCGAGCCTTGCCGTCTCGGCCTCGACCGGACTGAGCATACCATCGATTTCCCAGCGATCGATTTGGACATCGAGCGGCTCGGACGGGTCAATCAATTGGAAGACGAGATGTAATGTCGTCCCCCGCTCGGCCCCTGTCTGCTTCGACTGCTTCCACTTCGGTTCGCGGTATGGCGTGTCACTCGCCCGATACGTCTCTTCAAACGCAGCCTGCTCGAGCTGGAGCGCGCGTTTCAGTTCGGTGACCGTTTGTTTCGCTGCCGTCTCGGTCGCAGATTGAGCCGGATATGCATACGTGAACGCCCGGTGGACGAAATCCGCGACGTTCGCTTCGTCTTTGACCGGGAAGTCAATCGCCTCGAACTGTTTGACATGATGGAGCTGTGCCATCATCTCTTGCAGTGTAGCGACTTCCGCCAAGTCTTCCTCCCCGATGATGCGGTACGTCCATGACGTCGCTTCCGGCTGTGGCGCGATGACCGGTAGCCCTTGCTGTTCCAAGAACGGGGCGGCCCCTTCGAGTTTCAGGAGTGCCGGGGCGACCCAATCGAGATACGTCTTCGCCTCACGACGCGCATCGGCCGATAACGTCACCCCAGTCTGCTCGACATGCAACCATTGTCCGATTTGTTTCCCGGGCTCTTTGATTGTCCCGACCAAAATCAATTTTTCTTTCGCACGGGTGAGGGCGACATACAAGACGCGCATCTCCTCTGCCTTCATGGTGGCATCGAGATCGCGACGAATCATCTCTTTGACGAACGTCTCCGTCTTCGTCCGGGTGACGACGTCAATCGCGTCGAGCGAGATGCCATAACGTTTATGGAAGATGACACGCTGCATTTGGTCGCGCTTGTTGAACTGCTTCCCGAGTTGGGCGACGATCGTGACCGGGAACTCAAGTCCTTTGGATTTATGGACTGTCATAATCCGGACGACGTTCTCTTCTTCACCGAGTGAACGCGCTTCCGATAAATCTTCCCCATTATCCTGAAGCCGGTCCATCACACGGAGGAAACGATACAAGCCGCGGTACCCACTCCGCTCATACGACAGCGCCCGGTCATAGAGCGCCTTCAAATTTTCTTGGCGCCCTTTCCCACCAGGTAAGCCGCCGGCGAAATCGTAAAAGCCTGTATCGTTGAACACTTGTTGAATCAATTCCGACAAACTATGGTTCCGGGCGAACGTGCGCCACGCCGACAATGCGTCGAGTACATCGCCGCACTTCAGACCGAGATCATCTTCATCGTCCGCTTTTGCCTTGAGCGCCTCGAAGAACGAGTCCTCCGATTCAAGACGAATCTTGGCCAATTCTCGGTCGCTAAACCCGAACATCGGCGAACGGAGCGCCCCGGCGAGCGGGATGTCTTGAAGCGGGTTGTCGATCAGTTTCAACACCGCGAGCATCATGCGAATCTCGGTCGCTTGGAAATAGCCACCGTCTGAATCGGTATAGGCCGGGATGTTGTACTGTGTCAAAATATCCATCAGCTGTTCGACGCGTTCTTTTTTTGAGCGGACCAAAATGACGATATCGCGATATTCGCACGACCGCAGCAGTCCCGTCGCCTCATCGGTCACTTTGAACGGTTCATCACCCGAGACAAGCTCTAAAATCCGGGTCGCGATGGCCCGGCCTTCTAGCTCTTGTTTCGACAAGTCACGGCTCTCCCCGTTGACGAGGATAAGTTCCGGGCTCGCCTCAAGTTCCTCATACGTTCGTCCCGGCACGAGGCGTGCCGCCTCATCGTATTCGATTTCACTCACTTCTTCGTCCATCAATCGAACGAACAAGTCGTTAATGCCATGGAGCACCTCGGCCCGACTTCTGAAGTTTTGGGATAAATCAATTCGTTGTCCCGCCCCATCCTGTTTAAAGCGCGTCGCCTTCTCGATGAACAAGCGAGGCTCGGCATGACGGAACCGATAAATCGACTGCTTGATATCACCGACCATGAACAAGTTCCCGACGTTCTCGACTTCATGACTGACAAGCCCGATGATTGTCTCTTGAATCTCGTTCGTATCCTGATACTCATCGATCAATACTTCGGCGAAGCGCTGTTTGTAAAGCGAAGCGACCGAAGATGGCGCTTCCCCGTCTCGTAAAATGGCGAGCGCATAATGCTCGAGGTCGCTGAAATCGACGAAGGCACGGTCCCGCTTCGCCTGTTCATAGGCGGCACCGAACGTCCGAACGGTCTTGACGAGCGTCTCGACGAGCGGACGTTGTGTCATCAACACGTCTAAATAATCGGCCCCGCTCGTGCTCGCTTGGGCGATGGCTTCACTTAACTTCTTCTTCGCCTGATCGTACGTGGGCTTCAATAACGTGTGATAAACGTGATGCTCTTCTTTCTTTTGAACGGATTTCATCGTCCCGAACTTGACGGCGCGGGACGCCGTCTCGAGTTCGCTCCACTTGAACGAGTCTGGATCAAGATTCGCAAATGGTAGAATCGCCTGTTGTACGTTCTCGGATTGTGCCTCATAGCCGGCGAGCCGAAGCTCGACGGCCACGCGACGGAGCTGACGCAACGCTTTCTCGATGTCTACCCAGAGCAGACGACCGAACTCGATTAACAATTGCTCCTCATCAGGGTCCCCATCGAACTGGTACAACGACACGAGCTCATCCAAATACGCTTCCGGGTCCGGTAGTGTCCGGGCATAGTGATAGAGGCCTAGAATCAACTCTTCGATCTCGCTGTCGCCTCGGTCCGACGTATAGGCATCGATCAAGGCGAAAAAGGATTGGTCTTGTTGTCCGTATGCCTCCTCGAGCACATCTTCGAGTACGTCGTCCTGCAAGAGGACCAAGTCGCGCTCTTCGGCGATTTTGAACGCCGGATCGAGATCGAGCAAATAGTAGTTCTCCCGAATCACTTCGAGACAGAACGAGTGAATCGTCGTAATGAGTGCTCGGTTGAGCATTTGGCGTTGTTTGCGGATATAAGCGTTCTCCGGGTCATCACGAAGCGCTTGATCGAGCGCTTTGGCGATTCGGCGCTTCATCTCGGCCGCCGCCGCGTTCGTGAATGTGACCACGAGCATGCGGTCCGACGTCAACTCGTCCGTTTCATCTAACAGACGGCTCGCAAGCCGTTCGACGAGGACGGCCGTCTTTCCAGAACCGGCCGCCGCCGAGACGAGGACGTGTGATCCTCTGGCATCGATGGCGGCTTGTTGATCATTCGTCCACTTCATCAGCGTCACCTCCTAATCTTGACAAGACGTCATCTTTTTCTAACTTCTTCAATTGCCGCGCCTCATTGGACAGCGCCTCATCAAAGTGACAGACACTTTGGAACGGGCATGTCTGGCAGGGCCGGCGTTCTTTATACTCATACGGTTCGACGCCAATCTCGCCATCATACATCGCCTCGACACTCGCCTCCGCCAAATCGAGGGCATGGTCCATCAACTGCTCGAGTTGCGGCGGGGAGACGACTTTTTTTGTCGTGTTCGCGTCGAGCGTCCCATCTTTCTTATATTTGACCGGGATGACGATCGATTTTTTCTGATCTTGTTTCGCGGTCCGGTCCATCGCCTCTAAAATTGCCGGGTCATCGACGAGCAGCCCTTGCATCTGATACGATTCGAGCACTTTCCGTTCCGTATCTGTTTCTGTCTCGCCCGGTGCGACGAGCGGTCTATGGACGTGGAAATAGAGCGCCGCTGCTGGTGCGACGTTCTCCTGTGTCCACGCGTTCGCCTGCTCAATCAATACTTTCAAGTAAATGAGCATCTGCATGGCGAGTCCGTAATAGATCTCGGCGAAGTCAATCTCACGTTTGCTCGACTTATAGTCGACGATCCGGACGTACAATTGGTCATGGACCGAAGCCGTGTCGACCCGATCGATTCGTCCGACAAGTTCACACGTCGCACCGTTACTGAGCGTGAACGACACGGGCGGGAAGTTGCCGCTGCCGAAGGCGAGTTCGAACGCGACAGGATCGAACCCGTCCCGTTTCGATTGCTCAATCAACACTTCCGCCGTCTTGCTGACGACGTCGGTCAGTTTTTTCTTCAAATATCTGTATCGGTTCGAGCTCATCAAAATCGCATTTTGAATCTCCGGTGTGACGAGTTCGACGGCCGCCTCAGCGAGTGACGAACATTCGTCTCGGCTCACATCCCGCCACTCTTTCCCGTCCATCTTCACGGTCTGTGACATGTGCTCGATCGTCCGATGATACAAGTTGCCGATGTCCGGCGCCTCTAACCGATACAGGCGACGTTCTTTCAAACGGAGCCCATAACTCGCAAAATGGCGGAACGGACAGGCCTGGAACGTCTCAAGCCGCGAGACACTCGCCCGAATCGAGTTTGTGTACAGCGACTTGGCGACATCTTCCGGCAATGGCTGTGGCACGTTTTGATAGAAGAGCGCGCTCGTCAGTAAGCGAATCCGTTCGCGTCCTTCCGGATGTTTCAACAGCTCGTTATATACCGTGAACCACGTGTCTTGAATCGGATAATGCCGGCTGAGCCGTTGCAGTTCGAGCGCCGTCACGGCTGCCGTCTGGTTCACGTTCGTAATGAACGACAACTGGTCGCTCGGGCGATGTTCTCCGGCTTCCGCGAAGTGGGTCGTCACGACTTTCCCGCCACTGAGGCGAGCTTTCAGGTCAGCAATGAAACTCGCCGGTTGAATCGCCTTGCCGGTCCGGTCGACGAGGGCATAGCTGACGAACAGACGATGGCTCGGTGCGGTGAGCGCCTTGTACAAATAATACGTCTCGTCGTCGAACAAGTGCTCGGTCGCTTTCCCGGCCCGGACGCCGTTGTCATGCATGAAGTCAAGATCCTGGTCGGTCAACAGCTTCGACTGGGTCGAGACAAGCGGGATTTGATCTTCGTTCGCCCCGAGTAAAAAGACGACCTTTTTATCAATCAAGCGACCCCGAACGTAATCAGTGACCGTCAATTGGTCCAGAGACGGTGGGACGAGCGCGTAGCGCAAACTGTCGAGTCCGGTGTCCATCATCTGTAGGAACAGTTCAGTCGAAAGCGTCTCATCTGGTGCGGCCGCCTCGAGCTGCTCAAGCAAGTGCAACACGGCGTCCCACACTTGTGTATGTTCGCGCGCCTCGAGCAATCGTGATTCCTCGAGCGCCTCGTCGCGCCAATGGGCGAGACAAGACGCCACATTAACTCGTTCTAAAAAAGCATAGATGGCGTGCGTATACGATTGCATCGTCTTCGCCGCCTTCAAATCGGCCAACAGCGGGTCAAACGTGTCGACGACGGTTTGGCGATAGCGATTGAGTGCCGTCTCCGCGTCGAGCTCTTCCCCGGTCAGCCTTGCCTCTTCCTCGGCCCGGCGTCGTAAATACCAATCCTCGTGCCAGTGGTAATGTTTAATCCCGCGCTCGATGACAAACGCCTCGAGCCGGTCGACCGACGTACGCCGATGTTCCGCATCGAGCAGAATCAATTCGGTCTTGAGCGCCCGGAAGACGGGTTCTTCCCGGTATCCGCGAAGGGCGACCTCAATCGTCGCCTTCAATAATTCGACGACCGGATGATCGAGCATCGGTTGCCGCTCATCGAGAAAGAACGGCAATTCCATTTTCTGAAGCGCTTGCGTCGCCAAGTCGCCGTACTCTTCGAGCGATCGTGACACGAAAGCGATATCGCGATAGCGGAACCCTTCCTCACGAACGAGCCGCACGACCTCACGGACGGCCGCCTCGACTTCTACCGACCGGTCGACGGCCGCATGCAACACCACGTTGGAATCAGGACGCGTGTACGGGGCTGCCGTCACTTGCCCGAACGTTGCCTCGAGATAGGCCAAGCTCGGATGCTGGAAGCGAGGCGAACCCGTATGTTTTTCGTCATTCGAGGCAAGGCCGCGCTCGGCCAACAGCTCTTTGAAGCGCATGAGCGTCCGTTGCGTTGGCCCGAACGACGGATGCGGCCGATAGAGCGAATCCGGATCGATCGTCAAGAGCACGTCGAGCGGTGCTTTTTCCGCTAAAGCGACGAGCACAGCCAATTCTTGCTCAGAAAATTCGTTAAATCCGTCCACATAAAACTGCGTCCCGCTCAAGTCGATATCCGGCAATAATTGCATCAACACGTTGAAATAGTCTTCAGCGTGGAGCGATTTCCCTTCCGTCATCGTCAAGAAGCCCTCGTAAAGAATCGACAAATCTTGGAGTTTGAGGGACCGATGTTGGTCTTGCTCGCTTAAACGGAGCAACTGCTCGGGATCGACGAGGCCGCGCTTGAGGAGTGTGATCAATTGGTTCAGCTCCTCGTAAAAGCCGAACTGGTTCATCGTCCGGCGGAACAACGTCAATCGTTCCTCGTTCATCTCGACGACGCGACGCAACAACAAATGCGTGCCCGTCTGGTCTAAAAACTGTTCGGTCGCGACGCCCCGGTCGCGCATCATCAAAAAGGCGAGTCGACGCATCGACAATACTTGAATCCGTGTCGATCCGTTCAAACCGTCCGTCATCGCCATCTTCCGTTCCATCTCAAACGACATTTGGTCTGGGACGAGCATATAGATGGTCGGTCCGCTCGGGTCACGCTTCAGCTCTTCGATGACATGTTTCGTCATCCATTCGCTTTTTCCGCTCCCAGAACGACCGACATGAAAAGTGACCGTCATTTAGGCGAACACCCCTTCCCTTTTTTCTTTATTATGACCCATTCGCCCTCGTTTGTAGAGGGAAATCCATTGAGACCCCAGCAAGAAAATTGACCAGCCCGCATCCTTCCCAATTTCAGCGAAAATCGATTAGACTGGACGTATGAGGGGGAATAAAACATGAGTGCATATGAACAATTCGGTGGCGAGCGTGGGGTCCAGCAGCTCGTTGACGCCTTTTACGACCTCGTCTACGCCGACCCAGTGTTGTTACCGTTGTTTCCGGACGACAAAGACCGGGTCAAAGCGCATCAATTTGAGTTTTTAACACAGTTGCTCGGAGGACCGAAACTATATACGGACCGTCGTGGTGGCGGCAACCTGGCGATGATTCATCGTGACCATCCGATTTCGGAGACGCATGCCGGACATTGGCTCGGTTGTATGGAGCAAGCGCTCAAAACGGTCGATGCGCCCGAGTCCATCAAACAACAGCTGTTCCATCGCTTGATCATGTCGTCATCGAACGTCGTCCGCGTCTGCTCCCACCATTTTGAGTAGTCAGCCTTTCGAAAAGCGGGTATGATAAGAAAGTAAGTAAAGGAGGTCGTTTTTCATGACAGAAGAAGAGAAAAAAGAGGCCGTTTCCTCTGAAGAAGAAACGGAAGAAGTAGAACCGACGGCAGTCCTCGCCGACGCCCTCGAAGAGGACGAAGAGGAAGAAGACCAACCCGAAGAAAAAAACATGGACCACATTAAAGGTGTGTTCAACTATCCACATGAGAATGGACGAGAGTATCGCGTCGTCTTCTATAACGATCGCAAAAACCTCGTCTTCCGTGAACTCGGAAACGGGAAAGTTGAATTCGTCGGCCGTTTTACCGACGAGTCGTATGACCAAGAGAACGAAGCAGAGATGCGCGAACTCGGCGAGCAACAGCTCGAACGAATTCTTGCGGATCGCCTCAAATAAAAAAATCGCCCGCGGGCGATTTTTTTATTTGTGCTTGTTCTTGTTTTGTTTTTTCTTACGAAGCGCATAAATCGCACCGGCGAGTCCTCCGGCGACAGCAATCCCGGCCATGACCGGCACGAGTACTTTCTTCGTCGGAATCATTTCTTTCACGCGCTCATACGGTGTCGGTACCGACAGCTCAAGTTGGACGGCCGATTCGCCGTGACCGTGCGCACGTGCTTGGCGAGCCGCGTCGGTGATGACGACACGTCCCGTCGTATAACGGCGGTTGCCATGCTCATCCGTATACGGACGACGTACGCGTTTGACACCGCGAACTGTCTTCCCACGGGCTGCATCCGGACGGACGACACGTTCGCTCGTCCACGTCCGGCCTCCTGTCGCACTGTAAGCCGGGCGAATCGTCCGGCGATTTAACCATGTGTATGAATCATTCATCGTTGATTCCCTCCAATATTGTGAAGTCCTTCTCTTATTATACCCATAGAGCATCTCACAAAAACATACCTTCCCTTGGCAGCCGAACAGATGACATGAAAAACGACCGGCACGATGGCCGGTCGTTTCCTTACTCTGTGAACGGTTTATCCCGGTGGCGACGTTTCGCCAAAATCAAGTAGTACGCCGGAACGAGCACGAGCGTCAGCACGGTCGAGAAGAGAATTCCCGACACGATGCCGATGGCAAGTGGTCGGAACAATGGGTCTTCTCCGAACGCAACCGGTAAGAGCGCCACGACAGCGGTCAACGCCGTCAACAGAATCGGGCGAATCCGGGCGCGTCCTGCCTCGTAGACGGCGGTCGTGACGGCCATACCGTCTCGAATCCCTTGCTCGATGAACTCGAACAAGACGACGGCGTTCCGCAC
This sequence comes from Exiguobacterium sp. SL-10, assembly GCF_004337025.1. Classification (NCBI taxonomy): domain Bacteria; kingdom Bacillati; phylum Bacillota; class Bacilli; order Caryophanales; genus Exiguobacterium; species Exiguobacterium sp. SL-10. Next base: position 73,557 of record NZ_SJUP01000012.1, read on the forward strand.
GACGATCCCGGCAAGCGAGACGATTCCCATCGAAGCCATGAAACTAAATGGCGTCTGGGTGACGAACAATCCGACGACCGCACCGGCAATCGCCAAGTAAATCGTGAACAAGACGAGGAGCGGCAGTGACAGTGAATTGAACTGGAACGCGATAATCAAGAAGATCAAGAACAAGACGACGACGAACAACGTGGCGAGTTCAAGGAAGAACTCGTTTTGTGTGTCGCTCGCACCGGATTGATCGAACGCGATTCCTTCATCGGTCAATGACGCCTCGGCATCAGCAAGCACACGGTCGACGTCTTGTTTGAACGCCTCTTCGTCCATGCCTTCGCTCGCATAAATTTGGAGCGTCACGGTCCGTTCCCCGTTCTCACGCGGAATCTGTTGAATCTGTTCCGTCGTCGTCTCCGTGACGAACGTGCTGAGCGGTGCGACCGGTGGGCCCGCTTCCGTTTGAACTGGGACGAGGATATCGTCTAAGGCGAGCGCCTCGCGGTTCGCTTCCGCATCGACGACGATTTTCACGTCGCGCTGTTCGACCCCATCATCGAACGTGCCGATCGGGATGCCGTCCGTGACGAGACGAATCTGGTCACTGATCGACTTCGCGGTGACACCCGCTTCCGCCATCGCGTCACGATCAAGTTCATACGTGAGCGTCTGGAACGGCTCTTTAATGTTGTCGAGCACGAGTGCGCCGTCAATAGCTTCGAGGTCCGCTTTGACAGTATCCCGTGCCGTGACGAGCTGATCGATTGTTTCACCACGCATCGTGAACTCGACAGGCGCTGAAGTCGGCGGTCCTTGTTGTTGCGTATCCAAGAAGATTTCAGCGTCCGGATTATTGTCCCGGATCTGTGTCGTATACTCATCGATCAATTGAATCGCATCGATCGTGTCATTGTCGACACGGACGACGATTTGACCCGTGTTTTCACCGGTCTGATCAAGCCCGCCCGTGAACAGGCTCGGTAGGCCGCTACCTGCAAAGACGGATGTCTCGACAACACCATCGATACTTTGGAACTCTTCTTCGATGGCTCGAAGTCTCCGTTCCGTCTCTTCGAGGTCGGTTTGGACCGGCAACGTGACACTCGTCACGACTTCTGGTCGGTTCGCAGCCGGGAAGAATTCGAACGGTGTCAACAAGATCAAACCGTACAAGGCGGTCGTGATGACGAAACCAACAAGACCGAACGTCCATGGACGCTTCGCGACTTTTGGTAATAACGTATCCGCATAGAAATTACTGAGGCGGTTAAGAGGTCCCCCTAACCAACCAGGCTCTCGTTTCGATACTTTCACTTGCTTACGATTCAACCAGTACTGGGCGATCGGCACGAGCGTCAAGCTGATGACCATCGAGGCGAGCACCGACAACGCCAATACGGTCGGCAAAGCACGGATAAAGTTTCCATTCGCACCCGATAAGAGTGTCAACGGCAAGAAAGCGAAGACGACGGCGAGCGTCGACGTGACGATCGAACCCCATACTTCTTTCGTCCCGCGCACGGCACCACCCATCGCCGTGTCACCTTTCCGGTAACGACGCAGGATGTTGTCGTTGACGACAATCGCGTCATCGACGAGGATCCCGAGTGCGATGATGGCCCCGATGATGGAGATTTGGTTCAAGTCGACCCCAGTGAAGCGAAGCGGGATCAACGCGAGCAAGAACGACAATGGAATCGCCAAGCTGACAATCAAGGAACCTGAGAACGTCAATCCGATTGTCGTGACGACGATGACCGCGATCATGGCGATGATGAATTCACGAGTGAGGGATGAGAAAATATCATCGACCGCTTTCGCCTGCTCATAATAAGGAACGAGCTCGACGCCACTCACGTCACCGACTTCTTCCGCGACGACTGCATCGACGCGTTCTTGAAGGGTCGGGATATCTTGACCTGGTTCAATTGTGACCGTCAAGGAAACAGCAGGTTGGCCGTCGAGTGAGACGAGGTCAGTGACCGCTTTCTCGGTCTCTTCGACCGTCCCGACGTCCTCGAGGAGGACAGGCGTCCCGTCCACTGAACCGACGACGACTTGACCCATATCGTTGACGTTCGTCAAACTATCGATTGCCAACTGATAAATCCCGTCTTCCGTCGACTGACGACCAAGCGGTGTCGTCTTATATTCTTCATTGATGGCCGTCAAAACGTCTGGGAAAGCGAGTTGGCGCTCCCCGAGTTCGGCCGAGTCAAGTGAGACGACAAATTCCGTTTCCGGTAATCCTTTAATCGTCACACCGGTGACCCCATCTGTCCGCAACAGACGTTCTCCCAACCGTTCGACATCTTCACGTACCGTCTGAAGCGTCTCGCGATCGTCTGCCGTCAACAAATAAGAAGCGACCGGCAACTGCCCAATCGAATCATTGACGGTCGGGGCGAGCGCATTTTCAGGTAAGCGCGGCGTCGCATCTGAGATGGCTTGGCGTACGTTCGCCTGTAACTCACTCTTGTCAATCCCGTCTTCATATTCGACCGTAATGTTCGAGAATTCGGATGCCGAGAGCGACGATACATTTTCGACACCCTCGAGCCCTCTCAATTCGGTCTCGAGAATATTCGTGACGTTCCGTTCGACCGTCTCTGCGGTCGCTCCCGGATATGGCGTTTGGACCAAGACGATATTGACACTCGTCTCTGGAATCTCACGTTTCGGAAGCTGGAAGAACGTGAGCACCCCGACGACGATTGCAACGAGTAAAAATACGATGACCAATTTTCCTCGTTCAATCATTTTTTGAAAAAACATGTTGACCCCTCACTTTCAAATGATGTGCAAATACACATATGAACTATTCTTCTTCATCATAGAGGGGTTCGTCATCGATTTCAATCTTTAATCACAGATGAATGTGCTTCAGTGAAAGCGTTTTTGAAACGAATACGATAACTCGATGGAACGTTGCTTCTGCTTATAGACGGTATGATTCGACACCGGGACCTCGACCGATTCACCTGAATGAAAGATAATCCGGCTCCCTTTACCGCTCTTTTTAGCATCAAAGACTTGAGAAAAATTGATCCAGGCACAGTCCGGGCTCTCTTTCGCAATGGTTGGGAAAAAGATCGCGTCCGCATGCCAATCCATGATGACAGGCGTTTTCCGGTGCGGGCCGAGTACGTTACGGGCCGCCTCAATCCGTCCTTGAATGCTCGAACCATAATATAGACAGGCCGATTCGAGTAAGTAAAGGGGCGAGCCTTTCAATCGCTCGACACCGCCGGATTGATAGACGAGCGTCTCCGCCTCCCCGTACTCATTGAAAACTGGAATCAAAGCTCTTGTTTCATTCGTCAACTGAGTCATCTGATTTGCCTCCATCATGGATATAGTGAATTACATGTCATTCATAACAAAATATAACGGTTCAAACAAATCACATAGGAATATTTCCCACTAAAAAAACCAACCGATTGACGGTTGGTTTTTTAATTTCGATGGTCTAATTTTTGATTTTGTAACGATTTTGAGTGGGGAAAATGAAAATGAACACGCACTCCATCGTTTGTATTTCCCAAGTTAACCGTCCCCTCATGGAGTGTCACGATTCGTTGAACGATGAACAGACCCAGACCGAACTTCCCTTGTTTCCCACGCGAAAATTGATGGAACAAGTCAAGGTTTGCGTCGACCGGAGGTCCGTCGTTCTCGATGGTGATGTCGACCCCTGCCTCGGAGCGGGCCAATTCAATTCGAATCATCGACTCGGCGTAACGTAAGGCGTTATCGAGTACGTTCTCGAAGGCAACACGGATCTGTTCCCCGTCACCGAGCATCTCGCCGGCATGACCAGTCACCGACCAGTCCAAGCTGCCGCGCAGTTTGAACCGGCTGACGAGCAGCTCCATCAACTTATCGAGATTGATCGGTTCAAGTCGCATCTCTTGCCCTTTGAAGTATTCGAGTTTCGTGACGTATAACAAATCAACGACTTTCTTCTCGAGCCGGGACGCCTCTTCGTCGATGACTTCGGCCGACCCTTTCAAGTCCCCGGTCGGATAAATCCCGTCCCCGATCGATTGGGCGTAGCCGCGGATGACCATAATCGGTGTCTTCAAGTCATGTGAAATGTTTTGGAGCAGCGCCTGTTGGGCCACGTCTTGCTCTTGCAACTCTTGACGCATCGCGTCAATCGAGCGGGCCAATTGTCCGAGCTCATCTTGGCGGGCAAGCGGGAGCACCGTCTCCCATTGCCGGTTCGAGATTTTCTCGACTGCCCGTTCCATCTCGACGATCGGCTTCGTCAACTCACGCGACATCCATAGAGCCGGGATCAATGACAACAGACTGATGACGCCGATTAGAATCGAAATACGCCAGTAGAGCGTCGAGACGAGTTCACGCCGATAGGCATCCCATGCATAGGAAGCTTGGTAGATCAAGGCCCCATCGTACTCATTCTGGCGAATGATATAGTAGACGTCCTCCCCGTCGATCGTCGTCTGGTATTTGGCGACCTCGCTCGACTGCGTAAGCGCCTCCTGATACATCCGATTCGTCAACTCGAGCGGGGCCGAACCATAAATGATGCGTCCGTTCGGCAAAAAGATGAGCTGATTGACCGACCGTGATTCTTGTTGGCGACGATCGTATTCAATCGGGTTTTGCGGAATATTTTCTAGCTCATTCGTATTCCCCAGGTAATAATCCACATCTTGCAACGTCTCATACACTTGTTCATCGATAAATTGCGTGATCGACGAGCGGATCGTCAACAAGATCATCAAGGCAAGCGTCACGATGATCAGAAGGATCAATACCCAAATTTTCCACATGAGACGTTTCGGTTGGAGTCGATCAAGTTTCATGGCTTAACGAGTCGGTAACCGACGCCATAGAGCGTTTCGAGCTCAAGGCGATGCAGTTTTTTCCGGAGACGACGTACCAAGTCATCGACGACGCGGTCCGAACCGAAATAATCATGACCCCATACCCCTTCTAGAATCTGTTCGCGCGACAAGGCCGAACCTGGATGTTCGAGGAAGAGGAGAAGCAAATCGAACTCTTTTGATGTCAAATCGATCTCGTCTTGTTCATGTTTGATGAGACGTTTCTCGGGATAAATCGTATACTCTCCGTATTCAATATGTTCGTTCGACTTCGAGCCATAAACACGGTCAATCAATTTTTTGACACGGATGACGAGCTCCCGTGGCAGGAAAGGTTTTGCGATGTAATCGTCCGACCCCATCTCGAGTCCGATGATTTTATCGATATCTTCGTCCCGTGCCGAGATGAAAATCGTCGGCGTGAAGGCGTTCGTCGCCTTGATTTGTTTTAGCAATTGGAACCCGTCGAGATCCGGGAGCATAATATCGAGCACCCATAAGTCTGGCTCATCTTTGATTGCGGCCTGGGCCGAGGTCCCGTCGGTGAACGAACGGACCTGATATCCTTCTTGCTCTAGATACGTCACGAGCATCTTATTTAAATTGATTTCATCATCGACTAAGTAGATTGTGTACATTCCAGTCACCTCTGCAACGTTTTTACTTATCATATCAAACAATTATGGACGAATGATGGGAATACGGTCGTTTCTTGAGCGATCAATGTGCTTTTGAAACGCAGAAATGCCGACAAAAAAAAGAAGGGTCTCCCCTTCCTTACCGCGTCGGCCGAGTGCGCATCTGTTGTGCTAGGAATACCGTGCCGCCACTGAGGAGGGCCAGTACACCGCTGATCATCATGAGTTCCATCATGTTCCACCTTCCCATTGATAGCGATTCTCATTATCACCTATAATATAGCATACTTTTCTTAGCATGAACATGACAAAAAAACTCCCGCCAAGATAGGCGGGAGCTCCGTATTATGCGTTGACGTCGTAGCCTTGTTCCTCGATCGCTTCGATCATCGTTTTCACTGAAATTTGATCGTTGTGGATAACGTCGACCCGATGGTCCTGTAACGAGACGATCGCTGACTCGACGCCTTCGAGTTCTGTCAAGGCGCCTTCGACCGCCGCTTTGCAGTGATTACATGTCATACCTTCTACTTTTAAAGTCGTTTCATTCATGTTGATGTTCCTCCTTGTGTTTTCAATCGTAACGCGTTCAAGACGACCGAGACCGAACTGAACGCCATGGCCGCCCCCGCAATCCATGGAGCGAGCAACCCGGCCGCTGCGACCGGGATACCGAGACTGTTATAAGCAAGCGCCCAGAACAAGTTTTGACGAATGTTACGCATCGTTAACGCACTCATCTCGATGGCGCGGTTCACGCCGTCGATATCTTGCCCCATCACGGTGACGTCGGCCGCCTCTAAGGCGATATCCGTCCCGCTGCCGAACGCGATGCCGACATCGGCGACAGCAAGTGCCGGGGCATCATTCATGCCGTCCCCGACCATGGCTACACGTCCTTGCCGTTTCAGCGCTTCGATATGGTCGGCCTTCTCAACCGGTAACACCTCGGCGATGACGTTCGTTTCGGGAATCCCGAGTTGGCGAGCGACATCGAGCGCGACTTCTTTTCGGTCACCGGTCAAGACATAGACTTGTCTTGTCTTGGCAAGTTGCTGGACGACGGCACGACTCTGGTCTTTTAACTTATCTTGCAGACCGAACGCCGCGACGACACCAGACTCGTCGGCCACATAGACAGGCGTCATCGCCTGCATATCCCATTCTGGGAGTACGAATCCTGATTCTTGCATCATCCGGACCGAGCCGATAAGAAGAGGTTTCCCATCTACGATCGCTTTCAATCCTCGACCGGCCAACTCTTCAACGCGTTCGACCTGACCGTCCCCTTCGCCCCGGCCAATCGCCTCGGCGAGTGGGTGCGTCGATTGACGTTCGGCCATGACGGCCTGTTTCAAGAACGACGCGTCTCCGAACGTCGCCACGACTTCCGGCGTACCTTTCGTGAGCGTCCCCGTCTTATCGAAGACGACGATATCGACACCATTCAACGATTCGAGCTGACCGCCCCCTTTGAACAAGACACCACGTTCGGCGGCACGACCCGTCCCGACCATAATCGATGTCGGTGTCGCGAGACCGAGCGCACACGGACAAGCGATGACGAGAACGGCAATCGATGCCCGAATCGCCATGTCCAAATCATTGAAACCAAGCGTCCAGACGGCGAACGTCAAGGCGCTGATGGCGACGACGATTGGAACGAACACACCAGAAATCCGGTCCGCTTGCCGTTGAATCGGTGCTTTGTCCGTCTGTGCCTGTTCGACGACACGGACAATTTGAGCGAGCATCGTCTCGCTGCCGACACGTTCAGCGACCATCAAGACCCGATGCGAGCGGTTGATCGTTCCGCCGACAACATCGGCACCGACACTTTTCTCGGAGGGGATCGACTCCCCGGTCAACATCGACTCATCGATGACCGTCTCACCTTCGACGATTTTCCCATCGACCGGTACTTTTTCACCTGGGCGGACGACGATGACGTCGCCGGCTTTGACCAAATCGATCGCGACCGATCGCTCCACACCGTCAACGAGTAAAATCGCTTCTTTCGCCTGTAACGACAAGAGCGACTTGAGCGCGTCCGTCGTTTTTTCTTTCGCTCGGGCCTCTAACCATTTGCCGAGCAATACGAGCGTGATCAAGACGGCACTCGTCTCAAAATAAAGCGACGGGTGCATCGGATGCACGAGCATCTCGAAGACGGAATAAAAATAAGCTGCCGACGTCCCAGTCGCCACGAGCACGTCCATGTTGGCCGCGCCGCTCTTCAGGCTCTTATACGCCCCCTTATAAAACTGGGCCCCAATCCAGAACTGGACCGGTGTGGCGAGCGCGAATTGCCACCACGGATTCATGAGCCAATCGGCATGAAACGTCACACCCGGGATGTGCGTAATCATGACGAGCAGAAGTGGTGCTGACAACAGCGCCGAGATGAGTACTTTTCGCTCGAGCGGACGGAGATCATGTGCCGGGGTCAGTTCCGCTTTCCGTTCTGCGCCGTAACCGATTTTCTCGATGCGGGCAATCAGTTCTTCTTCAGTGATGCCATCCTCGACACGAATCGTCGCCGTCTCGAGCGGCAAGTTGACGGTCGCTTCGACGCCGTCCATTTTATTCAATACTTTTTCAATGCGGGCCGAACATGCGGCGCACGTCATCCCTTGAATCGACAGTTCGACGGTTTTCATCGGTCCACCTCCTTACTTCTTGATGCGACTGACGATTGTCATCAATTCGTCAATGTATGGGTCCATGTCTTCTGTTTCACTCGCATGGACTAGACATTTGCGCATGTGACGTTCGAGCAGTTGCATCTCGACTTGTTTGAGTGCCGCTTGGATGGCGGACGTCTGCGTCAAAATATCGACACAGTAGCGGTCGCTCTCGACCATCTTTTGAATCCCACGTACTTGTCCTTCAATCCGGCGCAGCCGTTTGCTGAGCGCTTCACGTTCTGCGTCTTCACGCGGAACGATCGGTTGGTCATGCATGAATTCTTCCATGATTATCACCTCACCATCAATATACCCCTACCCGGTAATGGTGTCAAATATTTCAAACAAAAAAGGACGACTGATTTCGTCGTCCTTCTCTCCCGTCAATTGCGTTGGAACGCCTCGCTCTTTAAGACGGTCCGTAAAATCTTACCGGTCGTGTTCCGCGGTAACTCCTCGATGATTTCGATGTGCGTCGGCTGTTTGTACTTCGCGAGTTTCGTCGCCGCGAACGACCGAATCTCGTCAAGCGTCACTTGTTCGTCGCGGGTGACGACGAATGCCTTCACGGCTTCCCCTTGTTCAGCATCAGGGACCCCGATGACGGCCGCCTCGACGATGCCCGGATGTTGATAGAGCACTTCTTCGACTTCACGCGGATAAACGTTATAGCCGCCAACGATGACCATGTCTTTCTTCCGGTCGACGATGTAGAAGTACCCGTCCTTGTCGCGCTTCGCCAAGTCTCCCGTGTAGAGCCATCCGTCACGAAGTGTCATCGACGTCTCTTCCGGCAGTTTGTAATAGCCTTTCATGACGTTCGGGCCACGGACGATGAGTTCGCCGACTTCGTCGACTCCGACCTCTTCCCCCAGCTCATCGACGACTTTATTCTCGACGTGGACGATTGACGGGCCGATCGAACCTGCCTTCCGCTCCCCATGAAGCGGGTTGAAACAAGTAACAGGTGACGCTTCTGAGAGGCCATACCCTTCAAGAATTTTACACTCGAACTTCTGCTCGAACGATTCAAGCAGCTGCACCGGCAGACTGGCCCCACCGGAGACGAAGACGCGGACGTGCTTGAGCGCCGAGGCATAAGCCGGAACTTTCATCGCCGTCTGTAACAGGAAGTTGTACATCGTCGGCACACCGGCGAAAATGCTGACACGATGTCTCGGGATGAGGTCGAACACATCTTGCGGCGAGAATTTCGGTAAGATGACAATCGTCGCGCCGCGCAGGAGCGGTGCGTTCACGATTACGGTCAGACAGAAGACGTGGAACATCGGCAGCGCCGCGAGCGCTTTATCTTCCGGCGTGATCTCCAAATATTCTCCAATCGAATGGGCGTTTGAGAACAAGTTAAGGTGTGTCAACAACGCTCCCTTAGGTTTTCCAGTCGTCCCGCTCGTATATAGGATGACGGCAACTTCATTCTCATCGACCGTGACGAGTTCCCCTTTCGTCGTCGTGAACGCCTCGTTGAACGGCAAGAACTCGATGTCCCCGTCCCGTTTCAACGCCGGTACGTCCGCGTACGGGACCGAGATGACGAGTCCGAGTTGCGGTAACTTCGTGAGCGCGGCTTCCGCTTGCGCGACGAGCGGTGACAAGGCGACGATCGCCTTCACATCCCCATCGACCAAAATATAGGCCATCTCATCCGGTGTATATGTAGGGTTGATCGGAATGACGACCCCACCTCGTGCGAGCACCGCAAAATAGGAAATCAAGAATGCCGGGCTATTGCCGAGGACGAGTGCGACGTGGTCCCCTTGACCGATCCCTTTTTGCCCGAGCGTCGCCGCCATCGCCTCGACCTGGCCGAAAAACTGTCCGTAGCTGACCGTGTCTTCCCCAAACACATAGGCCGCCTTGTTCGGATGCGCGGCCACAACGCCCTGTAGTGCCGTGACTAAGTTTGCCATGGTAATCCCCCTTTGAAAATGAATGACTATTCACTTTTAAGCCGTAAAAAAGAGCACGGCAGCCGCGCTCTTTTTCAGTTATCTCCATTGTACATGAAACGGCTTAATAAGAAAACGCTTTCAAGTCCATCGTCTTCAAATGATACAAGCCGGTCCGACTCTGTACGTGGACAAGTGCCTGCAGTGTCTCGTCATCCATGAGCAAATCGTCCATCAATTTGTGGAGTGCCGATTTTTTTGATTCGGTCGTCGCCGTGATGAAGAAAATCGCTTCGGTTCGAATCGTGTCTCCCGCAATTGTGTGCATCGCAAACGGATGATTAAGATGAAGCAAGATGATGCCGTCTTGTTTCGAGACGTGGAGCGGTACATCGACGACAGCGACCGGCACGGCAACATCGGTCACACCCGACGGAATCGTTTGCTCTTGCTCGATGACGACGCGCGCGAACCTCTCATCGACAACCCCTCTTCCTTCTAATTCAAGACCGATCGCGCGGACAGCCAGGTCAAACGTCGGTTGCTCCGTCACCCACATCCAATTCGCGTCCATCCACTCTGTGATAAATCGGTGCATATTGTTTCCTCCTGTTGGTTGAATCCTATATAAGAAAGCGCTTGCATTGAATATGATACGCCTCGCTGAAACGACGTGCAACCGTCCACACCAGATGTCACCAAAACGCCAAAAAGAAGGGACCTTGTTAAGAGTCCCTCCTTTTCTCCAACCCGCTTCAGCTAATGAGATCGACGAGTTCTTCGAGCTCGATGTTTCCAAAATAATGTTTGACGTCAAGCTGTGACAATTGTTCCCGAATCGCGCCGCGTTCGAACCGCGTCCCGACGAGTACCTGTTCGACGTCATGGATATCACCGACACCGAAGAAGTCCCCATAGATTTTCGCTTCCGTGATCGTGCCCTTGTTGACGTTCAAACGGACGTCGATCGTGCCAATCGGGAAACGACGTTTCGACTCGACATCAAACTTCGGCGATTTCCCGAAGTTCCAGTCCCAGTTCGCGTAACGTTCTTTCGAGATGTCCTGAACGATTTCCCAATCCTCATCGCGAAGCACGTAACGTTCTGGTTCCTGTCCGTCATAAATCGAGTGGAGAAGCGCCTCGACGAAGCGTTCCATCTCCATCTCTTCTTCTAAGAATTCCGTAATGTTGGCGACGCGGCTGCGGACCGATTTGATTCCTTTCGAACGCATCTTCTCTTCTGAGACGTTGAGCGAATTGACGACTTCCTCGATGTTCGAGTTGAACATGAGCGTCCCGTGGCTGAACATGCGGCCGCGTGTCGTGAACTGGGCGTTACCGCTAATCTTGCGTTCGCCGACTTGGATGTCATTGCGTCCCGTCAATTCGGCCTCGACCCCGAGCTGTTTCAAGGCGTCGACAATCGGTTGCGTGAACTTTTTATAGTTGTTGAACGAGTTGCCATCATCTTTTGTGATAAAGCTGAAGTTCAAGTTCCCTTCGTCATGATAGACGGCACCGCCACCTGAGAGACGACGAACGACGTCAATCCCGTTCTCTTCGATATACTTCAAGTTGACTTCTTCTGATGTGTTTTGGTTCTTACCGATGATGATCGACGGGCCGTTAATATAGAACAAGAAATAATCCTCATGCTCGACGTTCAAATGTTTGAGGATATACTCCTCGACCGCCAAGTTGAGTTTTGGGTCCCGAATGTCCGGGTTGAAAATAAATTTCACAGTAAGTTCCTCCTAAGGATGTTCATTAATTGTATTATACGAGACGTCAGCCCGTCGCTACAACTCGTTTACTTCCATTCCCCTGTCATGACGCGCTTCAATGCGTTCGCGACGCCATATTCGTCGTGACGCTCGGTGACGTGATGACTGATGGCGATCAAGTATTCGTGACTATTGCCCATCGCGATGGCTTTACCGGCGACCTCGAACATCGGAATGTCGTTCAAATTGTCGCCGATGACGACGACTTCTGATAAATCGACACCGAAATGCTCGGCCAATTTTTTGACGCCGTGCCCTTTATCGGCCCCGTTCGCCATGACCTCGATGTTATCGTTGCCTGAAGACGTGACGTAAACGCCCTCCACACGCTCATCGATTTCCGTCCACAGCGATGACATCTTCTCGAAATGACTCGAGAAGGCGATGAATTTATAGACACGTCCGGCCTCGTTCTTGATGAAGTCTTCGATATCCTCGACGAGACGAACATCTTCGTTGACATAATAACGTTTGCGGAAGAACTCGTACATCTCGAGTGACCGCTCGTCCCCGTTTTGTTTCAAGTTTTCCATCGTCGCTTCAATCAAGTCGAGTCGGCTCGCGACGAGCCCCGCCTCCGAATACATTTCATAGAAGACGTCCGAATATTTGTGGTCTTGATGCAGCACCGATACGACCTCGAGCGCTTCTTCCGTCGTCAAATCGATTTCATGTAGCACGTCACCCGTTTCCGTCAACACGCGACCGCCGTTCGAAGAGACGATCGGGCACGTGAGGCCGACCTCGTCGAGGATTTCTTTCGCGTTGAAATAATTGCGTCCCGTCGCAATCGCAAAACGAATCCCCTGCGCTTCTGCCGCGCGAACGATTTCTGCCGTCTCGGGTGCGATTTTCGTGTGGTTATGCAGGATCGTGCCATCCATATCGGATACGAACAATTTATACGTTGTCATCAACATCCACTCCCTCTTTTTCTCTTTCGCTTCTAACTATAACAAAAAGAGAGGCCCTCGGAAAAATCCGGCACCTCTCTTCATAAATCTTTAAATATTTCCCGCGAGTGCTTTGATCTGTTCATGGACGCTCTTGATGCAGTCCGGCATGCCAATCCCGTCGTAGGCGATACCTGCGAGCAAAATACCGGGATAGACGCGGCCCATCTCAGCCCGGAGCGCACGGACCCGGTCGGAATGGAAGACAGCATAGGGCGGCAACCCGTCCCGGAGTCTGCTGACGACCGTCTCGAGCGGCGCTGCTTTAATCGTCATCAAGCCGCCGAGGTCACGTAACGCCGTCGTGACAATCTCCTCATCGGACGCATCGACGATGGCATCGGCGCCTGGACGCCCGAGAAAGACGCGCAGGACGTGATACCCTTCCGGCACGGCGTGTGGCCATTTTTGGTCGATGAACGTACATGCGGTAATCGTCACGTCCGCCTCTTGGCTCGTGACGAAACCTGTCCCGACGAATGGCAACTCGATATCTTGTTGTTTAAATACGAGTGAACACGTCGCCGTCGCGTGCGGCTTCATGTCTGCGAGAAAATCGCTGTCGACTTTCGGTAAGAACTGACGGATGAGTCGGGGCGGTACCGTCAAGACGAGATGATCACATTCGATATCTCCACGGTTCGTCAATAGTCGATAGTCCCCATCCATCTCCTCGACCTGTTCGACCGAACAGGTCAAGATGATTTCAGTCCGTTCTAGCCGTTCGGCGAGGCGATCCGTGAGTGACTTCAGCCCACGTTTGAGTGAAGCGAACTGTCCGACTTTCTTCGCTCCGACTTCCGCGACCCGCTGCTCGGGACGAAGGTGGCGCATCCCTTCATACAAGTTGCCGTACTGCTTCTCACCCTCGATGAACTGAGGGAAAGTCGACAACGCGCTCATCTTGTCGATGTCTCCCGCGTAAATCCCGGAAAGAAGCGGTTCGATCAGCCGGTCGACGATTGGGTCTCCGACCCGTTCACGCAAATACAGTCCGAGCGAGACGTCCGTCTCCGGGACCTCAACGTCCGGAGGAGACAGAAGCATCGTCCGAAGCAAAGCGTGTTCTTCCTCAGACAAGAGTGTCGTGTCCTTGAACGCATCGACGTCGAGCGGGATGCCCATGACCGTCTGTTTTGGGATCGGGTGCAATCCGTCATGATGGAGAACGTACGCTTGGCCGACGCCGTTCCGGACAATCTCATCGCCGAGCCCGACGTCGTGAATCAAGTCGGTCATCGCCGTCTTGCGGAACACGTATGAATCCGGTCCCCGTTCGACCGCAAATTCCCCGGTCTCGAACGTATCGATTTTTCCACCTAAACGGCCGCTCGCTTCGACGAGCTTGATGGTGACATCTTCCGGCAAATAACGCTCAGCATAAAAAGCGGCGGTGAGACCTGTGATCCCACCACCGACAATCGTTACATTACGCATGATGCACGATCACGCTTTCCATTCGATCGGCGACGGCTTCAATGAAGCTACGCTCCGCGTTTGGCATGTTTGGACGTGCATAGTGAACGCCGAGGCGGTCACAGACGACTTTACATTCCACGTCGTTATCGAAGAGCACCTCGAGGTGATCTGCGACGAATCCGACTGGCGTGTAGACGAACGCCTCATAACCATGCTTTTCATAAAGTTCAGCCGTCAAATCTTGGACGTCCGGTCCGATCCACGGGTCAGGCGTGTTGCCTTCAGACTGCCAACCGACCTCATAGTTCGGTACGCCCGCCGCTTGGGCGATTTTGTCCGCCGTCTCCTTCAATTGATCCGGATACGGGTCGCCACCTGCTAAAATCTTCTCTGGAAGACTGTGTGCCGAGACGATCAAGCAAGCCTTCTCGGCCGGTACCGGCAAGTTCGCGAACGTCGCTTTAATCGCTTCCGCCCACCAATTGATGAATTTCGGCTCATCGTACCACGATTCGACCGAACGGATCTCGATGCCGTATTTCGCGGCCTCTTCATGCGCCCGTCCGTTGTACGATTTGACGCTGTATGACGAATAGTGCGGAGCCAATACGACCGACACTGCTTCTTTAATGCCGTCATTCGCCATTTGCGCGACCGCATCTTCTACGAACGGTTCGATGTGCTTGAGCCCGATGTAGAGTTTGAAGTCGATCTCACCGGCGTGACGCTCGTTCAAGATGTCACGGAGCGTCTCCGCTTGGTCGATGGTGATCTTCGCGAGCGGTGACACGCCACCGATAGCCTCATAGCGCTCCGTCAAGTCTTGGAGTGCTTCCGGTGATGGTTTTCGGCCATAGCGGATGTGCGTATAGTAACGCTCGATATCTTCAGGTTTGTACGGTGTCCCATAAGCCATTACAAGTAATCCGACGGTTTTCATAATGATTTGCCTCCCATTTTTTCACGTGAGTAGTCATGGATAAACGCTGTCAATTTGACGAGCACAGACGGATCGACTTCTGGGAACACCCCATGTCCCAAGTTAAAGACGTATCCTGGCTGTTTCATCCCCTCGTCGAGGATTTCTTTCACTTTCGCTTCG
This sequence comes from Exiguobacterium sp. SL-10, assembly GCF_004337025.1. Classification (NCBI taxonomy): domain Bacteria; kingdom Bacillati; phylum Bacillota; class Bacilli; order Caryophanales; genus Exiguobacterium; species Exiguobacterium sp. SL-10. The sequence continues at coordinate 88,903 of NZ_SJUP01000012.1, forward strand.
ATGACCGGCCACGGGGCCAACAAGAATGACGGGTCAAGGTTGCCTTGGACCGCTTTCGTGATGCCGCGGTCACGCGCCTCTTGCACCGACAAGCGCCAATCGAGGCCGACAACGTCGAGCGGCTGGTCTTGCCACTCTTCGACGAGATGGCTCGCTCCGACACCGTGCATGATGAGCGGGATGTCGAGCTTGCGCAACTCAGTGAAGATTCGCTCTGTCGTCGGTTTGATATAACGGACATAATCCTTGCGGCTGAGCGTCCCGACCCATGAGTCAAACAATTGGAACGCCTGGATACCGGCCTCCGCTTGCGCCGTCGCATATGTGATGACCATGTCACCCAACTTCTCCATGAGCGCGTTCCATACGTCCGGCTCGGCATACATGAGCGCTTTCGTGCGGTGGTAGCTCTTCGATGGACCGCCTTCGATCATATAACTCGCGAGTGTGAACGGTGCACCTGAAAATCCGATGAGCGGGACTTCCAAACGTTCACGGAGCAAGCGAATCGTCTCGAACACGTACGAGATGTCTTCCGGATTGAGCGGCTTCAAGCGCTCCACGTCTTCCATCGTCCGGTACGGGTTATCGATGACTGGACCGATGCCGCTCTTGATTTCCACATCGACGCCCATCGACGGGAGTGGCGTCATGATGTCTTTATACAGAATGGCCGCGTCGACTCCTAGTTGTTTCACCGGGAGCTCTGTTACGTAGGCACACAACTCGGCATCGTGCGTGATTTCGAATAGTGTCCTCGTTTTTTTGATCTCACGATATTCCGGTTGGTAGCGTCCGGCTTGGCGCATGTACCAGACGGGCACATAGTCTGTCGCCTCTCCTTTAAACGCCTTCAAAATAGTATCGTTCATACGTCGCGTCATTCCCCTCTATAATTCTCCTACACTCTTCTTCTATAGGTATGTGAACTCAAAAACATTATACAGAAATTAATTAGAATAATGCTAATGTGAAGCATTTTCATTGTGTTTTCTTTGTGTCATTTCTTTGTCGGATACGTGCGGAAGGCCGAATTGAGCTGACCACGAATCAAATCGTCACGCTGTTTCGACGATAGACGTTTCTCGCGTTCTTTAATGTCTTGAATCCGCCAACCGTCCTCAAGCTTTGACGCCACATCAATCAATCGTTCGACGTCATGGAAAGAATATTTACGTGAACCACCTTTAGTCCGTTCCGGAAAGACGAGCCCTTTCGCTTCATAATAGCGGACTTGTCGCTCCGAAAGGCCAGTCAGTTCAGTGATGACGCCCATCCCAATCACTTTCTTCGATTTATAGTCCATCACTCGTCCTCCTCCTCCATAAAAAAACTATGTCAGATAATCTGACAAATTGCAATCCAAGTCAAATCATTCGTCATACACTGAAAACAACTTTTGAATCATCAATCGCGAAAAAGGAGGAATCGCAACATGGAAGACATCTTATATTATATGGACACGCTGTTCGTACTCATCGCTGCACTGCTCGTCTTGACGATGCAACTTGGTTTTGGTTTGCTCGAAACGGGTACGCTCCGGGCTAAAAACGCCGGGCACGTGGCAGTCAAACAAATCATCAGCCTCTCTGTGGCGGCACTCGCCTTTTGGGCCGTCGGCTTCGGCCTCTCATTCGGGGACGGGACCCGCTGGTTCGGGACGGAAGGATTCTTCATGAACGGATCGTTCTCAAGTCTTGATTGGGCCAACGTCTCAATCGATATCAAATTCTTGTTCCAGTTGTCATTCGTCGCCGTCGCGCTCGCCATCGCCTGGGGCGGGTTCGCAGAGCGGGCTAAACTTTCCGCTTACGTTTTGTTCGGCATCTTCTTCGTCGCCATCCTCTATCCGATCGTCGCCCGCTCCGTATGGGCCGGTGGACTCCTCGGGACGATGGGCATGCAAGACTTCGCCGGTTCGGCCGTCGTCCACCTTCAAGGCGGGATGGCCGCCCTTATGGCCACGATCATCTTGAAACCGCGTCGTAAGACGGAATCGCTCGCTGGTCACAACCACGTCTTAACGGTCGTCGGCGGACTCGTGCTCTGGCTCTGCTGGTTCGGCTTCAATGCCGGTTCGACGATGTCGGTCGCGGACGGATTCTTCGGATACGTCGCCCTCACGACGATGCTTGCCACGGCAGCCGGTGCCCTCGGCGCTCTTGCCATCGTCATGCTTCATAAGAAGACGGCAGACATCCCTACAATCGTCAACGGTGTCCTCGGGGCGCTCGTCGCCATCACGGCCGCCTGTGCTTTCGTCGAACCTTGGGCCGCAGTCGTCATCGGCGCCGTCGCTTCAATCGCCACGTATGGGACGAGTATCCTCATGGCGAAATATGTCGATGATCCGCTCTGTGCCTTCTCGGTACACGGTGTCGCTGGAATCATCGGCACACTCGCACTCGGGTTCTTCGCCTCGCCGCGCTTGGTTGAGATCACAGGCATCGGTTCGGCAGGCCTCTTCTACGGCGGCGGCTTGGGCCAACTCGGTGTTCAAGCTCTCGGTGTTTTGATCGCGATGGTCATCGCCGGTGGCGGTAGCTACGCCTTCTTGAAGTTGCTTGACGTCACAATCGGTCTTCGCGTCACGGAAGAACAAGAAGACATCGGTCTCGATATCGCTGAACACGGTGTATCGGCATATGGCGAAGTCGAGCCAGAAGCAGAGACACCAGCACGCCTCCCGAAAATTCTCGGGTCAAGCGTCTCGGTCATGTCACCGAAGAAATAACGACAACAGTCAGGGACACCCAAAGCGGGTGTCCCTGTTTCATGTCAATCGGTTCAAATAGTAACGGACGATTAGATACGCAAGTGCTAGACCGACGAGTGCGTCCCACGTCGCTCCGAACAAGAACGAAGCCACGCATAGTCCGAGCATTTGCGCGAACAACAACCGCGTCGCCCACCATTTATAGGCAGAGAGCCGCTCTGAGCGTGTGATCGGCAACCATGACGCCATCGACACCGTGTCGAGCCGCTTGAACAACGGGACGAGTTGCAAGGCGGTCAACCCGACGAAAAGCGGGACGACCAGTCCGACGTACCACCCGCCCGAGAGCCACATGACGACGAGCGCGACGGCAGAGAGTCGCAACACGAGATCGAGCGAATCGTTCGAACGCATGATGCGGAGACCATAGACGTAACGGGCGGCATCGGCTCGTCTCAAGACCGAACGTTCGAGCAGGCTCACGATGAACGACCGCTCCCGTACGTCTTCCCGCATCGCCGGGACATCGACGAACCAGCTGACGACCCGATTGAACTGGGCTTTGCTCTTCTCTTCAAGCAAGAGCCAGTCGAGTAACGGGATACGGCGGTTGCGGCGTACGTGGAGCAAGATGAACGGGATGAGTGCCGGTACCGGTGTTAAGAGCGGCACACCGAACAGGATGAGAAGGCCACTGGCGAGCGCGCTAGGCACTACCACATATTTGACCCCCTCCAACTTGGCGAGACGACCCGCGGCAGAAATGAGCACACTCGTCGCGAGGATGGCGCCGACTTCAATCGAGCTGAGTGTTTGCGTCCGGACGAGCAACGGCAACACGACAAGCATGACGAGGATGGCACGGATGGTCGCGAAGACGACGTTGAACAGGCGAACGCCTGTCATAAACGCTTGAATCTCGCCGAGTCGTGGCAATAAAAAGACTTGATCCGCTTCTTGAATCAGCGTCCGGGGACGATGTCCGAGCGGCAAGAGCAACCAAATCAACGCCACAATCCATTCACTCGGAAATGCCGGATCCAAGTCCGTCAAGAACTGGTTGTAGACGAACGCCCCATAAATGAGCGTAAAGTATAGCGTGAACAATAACCCGCCGTTCGCCACATAACGGCTGTATTTCACGACGTCTTCCACCCAGACGCCAAATCGTTGTTTGAATACGTTCATTGTTTCCGCTCCTCGGCATCAATCGCCTCGACATAAATATCATCGAGCGTGGCGTCCGGAAGAAGACCATATGTCTCGCGTAACTGCGCGGCCGTACCGGTCGCGATGACCGAACCTTGGTGCAAAAAGACGAAACGATCACAGTGGCGCTCGGCCGTCTCCAAAATATGCGTCGACATCAAGATGGCGCAGTCTTCCTTATACTCGTCAAACAATCGGAGCAACTGACGGATCGCGAGCGGATCGAGCCCAACGAACGGCTCGTCGACAATCAGGAGCGGCGTCTTCGTCACGAGCGCACAGAGAATCATCGCTTTTTGCCGCATCCCTTTCGAGAAGACGGACGGGAACCAGTCTAGTTGCTTCTCCATCCGCATATCCCTGGCCAAGCGCTCGGTCCGGCTCGTTAAATCCGATGCCTCAATGTCGTACGCTTTGCCGATCAATGTCAAATGTTCACGCAAGGTCAACGTGTCATATAAAATAGGGGTCTCAGGTATATAACTTATTTTCTTACGATAATTATTTTCTGATGAGGTGAGTGTCTCACTATCGACTTCGACCGATCCCGAAATTGGATCAAGCAATCCTAAAATATGTTTAATCGTTGTCGATTTTCCCGCTCCATTTAGCCCTATCAGCCCAACGAGCTCACCTTTTTTCACTTCAAACGAAATGTCGTGCAAGACTTGTTTACCTATATAACCGCCGTTCAACTGGTCGACGTGCAACATGAAAACTCCACCCCTCATTTTCAACTTTTTTTTGTGATATATGTTTTGAAATTTGTCACATGGGAATATTCTCTACTGTAAGGCATTTTAAAAACTTATTCATCAATTCCATTGTTCCATAAAATTGTTACTAAGAACAATGGACAAAACAGAGAGGAGAATGTTTGCATGGGTTTTATTCTTTATTTGATCGTCGGAGGTATCATCGGTTGGTTAGCAGGTCTTATTTTAGGTAAAGACGTACCAGGTGGCGTGATCGGGAACATCATCGCTGGTATCATCGGTGCTTGGATTGGCGGCTTACTCTTCCCTAACTTCGGACCAGTTATCGCGGACATCGCGATTATTCCAGCACTTCTTGGTGCGATTATCTTAATCTTGATCGTATCGTTCGTAATGAAATCAATGAACAAAAAGCGCTAATCTAGTGCTAAACAAACGGGACCCTCGCTGAGGGTCCCGTTTTTTCGTTATATCAGGATTAAATAGATGGCCCCGTCCCGCTCGATGAACCGTTTCTCGCTCTGTAGGCGCAAAAAGGTGAAAATCGACTCGAGCAACGTCTGATCATAGCGCCATTCGACGCCGAGATCGGTCTCGATTTTCTCATTCGGTTCCCCGATCAAGGCGATGATGTCGTCCGGCCGCTTCTCGAGATTGATATCGATGCGGTCGACGCGACCGTCAACAAATCGAAGCTCCATCCCATCATAGCGCCAGACGTCACCTCGTTCTATCGGTTCACCGATCTCGTCGCTGACCGTCTGTTCCCGTTTATTCATCAACGCCTCGATCGTCTCGATCGAGTGCCCTGTTTGCGCCTCGACTTCGATTTCAATCAGCTCGGCCCGTTCGAGGTCGAATTGTCCGGCGACCGTCTCATCTTGTTCCGGCAACAGCCCAAATGCCAAGCGATCGTCTTCAATCAGCGTCACGTCGTCACTCTCGGTCACCGTCGACCCATCGACGACAGCGACGGCTTTGACGTCGTAACGGCCTGGCATGCGCTCGAACGTCACGTCACCGCCCGCCTCATCAATTCTTCCGACTTGTGTTCCGTCCACCCACACGTTTGTCAATGGCACATCCGACGTCACAACGAGCGACTTCGGCAACAATTCGATCCGATAGTCGGAAAAGCCGAACCGCCCTGCCCCCGTATCGACGAGCCGGAATAATCCGTCCGTCGCCATACCTTGCGTCCGGTCGGCACGGTCTTGCGCCACTTCCGAGATAGCCTCGCCCCGAATCGTCTTCTCTTCATTCAACCACCCCATGAAACGGAGTGCCTCGGCTCGCGTGAGCGGCTCCGATTCATACTCGACAGTCTGTTGGAAAAAGCGGACGTCCTCGTTCAAGAGCGCCTCTTTGAACCGGACATGAATCTTGTCGTTGGCGGCAGCCGGTTTATACCCCCATTGATAGAATGCACTGACCGCTAGGCCAATACCGAGCATCATGAGGAGCCCGAGATAGATGCTTCTTCGTCGTGACGGTTTTTTCGATCGTACATACGCCATCCGTTTTCTTCCTCTCTCTACTTGCTATTGTTTTTAGTGTAGGGGGAATCGACCGTCTGGACAATCGTTCTTCCGCCTGAATTTCCATGTTATGATCAGATGGATTAGTCATTTATGAATGGAGGAGTCAGCATGCACACTGAGGACAACTGTATTTTTTGTAAAATCGTCAAGGATGAGATTCCGTCGTACAAGGTATACGAAGACGACGCCGTCGTCGCCTTCCTCGACATCTCTCAAGTCACGAAAGGACATACACTCGTCATCCCGAAACATCATGCCCGAAACATTTACGAATTGCCAGCCGACGTCGCCCGTGACGTCTTCGGAGCCGTTCCCGCCATCGCGAACGCCATTCAACGTGAGACGGGTGCGATCGGGATGAACATCTTATCGAACGCCGAAGCGATTGCCGGACAGACGGTCTACCATTTCCATATGCATCTGTTGCCACGCTATGGCGAGACGGACGGGTTTGACGCAAAATGGGAGACGCATCAAGGCGATTACTCATCTGACGACATGCAGACCATCGCTGCCGGCATCAAAGCAAACCTTTAATGAACAAATGGACCGTCGCTTGTTGAGCGATCGGTCCATTTTTGTCTCGCACCTCATGACGAGTTGATTGAATTGAGATGGCGTTTCCGCTCCTCTTCGATTTGGGCACGCTCGACTTGTAATTTAATCGCCTGCTCGTATAACTGTTGCCGCGATTTGACAGATTCCGCTTGTTCGAACTCTTTTCTTAACAAATTTAGACGGGCGTCTATTTCAACGAGTCGCTTTTCAAGCAAAGTTTGTTTCCGCGTCTGTTCGTTCTGTTCCGACGCTTCATATCCCGCCTCGAGTGCTTCCATGATTGTGTGTGCCCAAGGGTCATCTCCCAGTCGCTTGGCCGCGTTATACAGGTCTAACATGTCATCAACCCAACGCTTTTGCATATTCACTGGAGGTCACCTTCCTTTACCCATAGTTTAAAATAAAATGATTTTTCGGTCAAAATTGAATGTTCTGAAAAATTTTATTTAAGATATAGGTTTTTAATCACTCTTTTTTGGTAAAATAATATGAAAAGAATGTATTGTAGCATCAGTGTGCTTGAGGAGGGGAATGTATTGTCGAGTCAGAATCGTCGAGAGTGGGTTGCTTTTGGCTTTGTCGTCGCGTTTTTAGGAGTTGCGACCATTAAAAAAATCGCCCGTGGAACGGCAAACGACGCCGCGGCTAACCAACACCGAGCGTCCACAATCACTACGTTGAAAGAACAATTCCAAAAAGTTACGAAGGACGCGTCGCAAGTAGCGGCAGCCGGTAAATTGCAAGGGAAAGAATTGACGGATCAAGTGAAAGCCGAAGTCGAACGCTATCAACAAGACATTCAGCCTTCAATCGAGCGGATTCAAGGAAACTTAAACGAGCTTTCGAACGTACAGTCAGATATGACCGAAGCGAAAACAGGAAAGACCGACTGAACCGTCTGTCGTCATCGCCCGTCATCTTAGTCACATTGTATCGGAAAGGATGGATCGACATGGAACACGAAAAAGAATTCACTGGCCCTGAGGCCATGCTCTATAGTCATAAAATCATTCAACTTAGTAAGGCATTGTGGAAGACGGTCGAGAAAGACTGGCAGAATTGGATCAAGCCATTCGATTTGAACATTAACGAACACCATATTTTATGGATCGCACACGCCCTCGGCGGCGCCTCGATCTCAGAGATTGCCAAATACGGGGTCATGCACGTGTCGACGGCGTTCAACTTCTCGAAGAAGCTCGAAGATCGCGGTTTGCTTACGTTCTCGAAAAAAGAGACGGACAAACGAAATACGTACGTCCAATTGACGCCTGAAGGTGAGGCGCTCTTGCTTGAGACGATTCACGCCTTCGACCCGGAAGAGAACGGTGTATTCCGCGCTTCACTTCCGCTTCAAGAGTTGTACGGGAAATTCCCTGATTTGACGGACATCACGGCTATCGTCCGTCGTCTCTACGGGGATAACTTCATGGACATCTTCGCGGAAACGTCGAAAATGATTACGGAAGAAGCCGGACGTCGCCCGGAAGACGACGAGGTCAGTAAAGAAGCTTGACTTGCCGATACAACGGTTCCGTGACGTCAAGCGCCATCCCTTGGCGCACACACGCCGCGAGAATCGTTTCGGCTTCTAACTTCGGGTGCAGCATCCCGACGAAATGAACGAGCAAAGGCTCCACGGACGACAGACCGTAGCGCATTTGCTCGTTTTGTCGTTCCCGGATATCATCGAGGAGTGCGAAAAATGCCACGACCTCTTGTCTCGTCAAGTTGGCTTTCAACACCTCATGCTCGAACGGACGATTTGACCAATCGACTGCGCCGAGCAACAATTCCATCTGGAACGATAATTGATTGATTTTCTCTTCTAACGACACGTTCTCCACCCCATCATTTCACATTCTCTTTCATCATTATACGATACGTTTCTGTGCTATGATACTACACAGGCAAGAGAACAGCTGTTATCGTTAACAAAATGTGGTATAGTCGGATTTAGAAACTTATAGATTTTTAGGGGTGGAATATATGTCAAACGGAATGACGAATGAACCGAACAAACAAAACAAGAAGTTTTCAACAGGCGCCCTCGTCGGCGCATCAGCAATCGCACTTCTGATTGGTGTCGGCGGCACGTATGCGGCGACAAGCGGCGGGTCTTCGGACAACTCAGCAGTTGTTTCCTTTGAAGGCGGCGAAGTGACACGCGGTGAGATCGCGGACATGAGCTACGACCGCATGGTGCCACAACTAGCTTTCCAAGAAACGATGAATGAATTGCTTGAAAAAGAATATGGCGACAAGGTCGAGCAAGATAAAGTCGATGAAGAGTTCAGCAAGACGGAAGAGCAGTTCAACTCAAAAGAAGAGTTCGAACAAGCGATTCAACAAGCTGGCATGACCGACACGGACGAGTTCAAAGAAGCGCTCCGCGGACAAATGCTCGTCGATGCGGCGAAGTCAGAACTCGTCGAAGTGACGGACGAAGACATCGAGGCCCAATTCGCGAAAGAGAACGTCGAAGTCAAAGCGAGTCATATCCTCGTCGAGACTGAAGAAGAAGCCCAAGCGATCATCAAAGAATTGAACGATGGCGCTGACTTCGCAGACGTCGCGAAAGAGAAATCGACAGACACAGGTTCTGGTGAAAAAGGTGGCGACCTCGGTTACTTCTCAGCCGGTGCCATGGTCCCAGAGTTTGAAGAATACGCGTTCCAAGAAGACGTGGTCGGCAAAGTCTCAGAGCCGGTCCAATCACAATTCGGTTTCCACGTCATCAAAGTCATGGACCGTAAAGAAAAAGACCTTAAACTCGAAGACGAGAAAGATCGTATCCGTGAAGAATTGGCAACTGAAAAAGCGGCCTCTGTCGACGCGAACAAGATCTACGCCGAGTTGATCGAGAAATATAACGTCGACGTGAAAGATGCGAAAGCGTCAACACAGTTCGACGCTGTTAAAGACGCTCTTAAAGCGGAAGAAGAAGGTTCAGAAGAAGCTCCAGCCGAAGAATCAACCGAGCAATAAGCAAAAGACGTCCCGCGGGACGTCTTTTTCAGATTGTTGACTAACAGAATGTTTTCGCTCATCCTCTTGGCGCCTCCGCTTTCCTAGGGGCGAGCAGGGAGCCGCATCGCGACGTTGTCGCTGCTGGGTCTCCCTCCGCTCGCTGATCCCTCAGGAGTCTCCGGCGCCGTCGGATGAGCGCCGTGAGAGGCCGCCCCTGGGTGGCCTCTCG